>NZ_JADOVE010000023.1:0-63711 GCF_015752225.1 Polaromonas sp. CG_9.11 | reverse complement strand
CGCGTTTCTTTCGACTGGCTGGTCTGAAGGACGCATGCTATATGCCCTTGGCCCACCCGTTTCCTTAACGATGCAGTTTGTTCTTGAATCCGCGAGTCATAAAAAAACCCGCAGCCTGCGGGTTTTTTTATTGTCTGCCTGAATCGGTGTTCAGGCTGCTGCAAGCCAGTAGCTTGCGTTGAAAGGACTGCTCATGCGCAGCGCCAGTGGCGATACGTCGAGAAGTTTGTCGGTCGGCATCGGTTCATCACCTTCTGCAACGACTTGCTGGGCCTGATTCGCCCGATCCCCTTGGCCAATGTCTGGGGAGCGGGCTACAGAAAAGAATAGAAGCACCGGAACGGTATCTTGCGATCCGCCCAGTAGTCGGCTGCATCCCTGAAGATGTCGAGCAGTTGCTCACGCGCTTCCTTGTCAAACTTGGCGTGCGCGGGAATCTGTTCCAGCACGACGATGAAGCCGGGCTGCGGGCCTGACTTGTGCACCAGGTCGGTCATACAGTCGTACAGGGCATCGAAGTTCTTGCCGAAATGCGCCGGAAAGGTGTACTGGGCCGCGATCATGTCCAGGATGTCCTGCTTGCTCTGGGCATTGCCCAGGTTGGCATACAGAAAATGCTGGTTCAACTTCGTGGCCGCTTCCTGCAACTCGGGCACGCGGAAGGCGCGTATGGACTGCACAATGTTGGGCCGGATGCCCTTCAAAGGTGTTTCGTCGTCCTTACGAAGTGGTGTATCCATCTTCGCTTCTCTTTCTCTTAGGTCTAAAGTCAAAATAACAACCACAGTCCTGGTTAATGAACGATTTTGCGAAAACTCGCATAGTGATCGTCGGTGTAAAAACAGGCATCGGGCGCTGCGGTTTGCAAGCCACCACACACGATGCGACGGGCTCCGCGGCTGCGCTCTCCAGGGGTCCTGACGGTATATTCACGGTAGTAAGCGCGAACATTGGACGGAAGCAGCCGTTCCCGGTTGCCAAACACCACGCCGTCCTTGTCATGCCTGAAGGGTCCGCCCTGGTGAATCAGCATCAGCATGCTGCGCCCCTGGGGAGGCAACTGGGCAAGCGCAACGGTGTCGGCAACTGCCGGCGAGGCCGTGTTTCTGGCAAGGGCCGCACCAGGATGCACAACTGCGCCGGCCGAAACCGCCAGCAGCATCGCCAAGCCAGCTTGACGCCAGCGTTCGAAGCAATTCCTCCGCATGAAAAATACCTTTCTTGAATCCAGCGTTACCCTGCCAGGTTTCCGGGTTAACCCTTAAATTTCAAGAGGAGTAGTTTGCCGCATGCCGAAAGAAAAGGCAAGCGATTGCTGAAATTTTAGGCATTAAAAAGAGGGCTATAAAGCCCTCTGAAGTTGCTGTCGTCTTAAAGGAACTGGCCTACCGCGCGGCGTTGGCGTCGGCCACTGTGAGAGCCGTCATGTTGACGATGCGGCGCACCGTGGCGGTGGGCGTCAGGATATGCATCGGCTTGTTGGCGCCCAGCAGCACCGGGCCAATGGCAATGTTGCCGCCGGCAGCGGTCTTGAGCAGGTTATAGGAAATATTGGCCGCATCAATATTGGGCAGAACCAGCAGGTTGGCTTCGCCATTCAGCGTGCTGTTGGGCATGATGAGCTTGCGGGCTTTGGCGTCCAGTGCCACGTCGCCATGCATTTCGCCATCGACTTCCAGCCACGGCGTCTGCTCGCGCAGCAGGTCCAGCGTGCGGCGCATTTTCAGCGCGCTCGGGTGGCTGGACGAGCCAAAATTCGAATGGGACAGCAGTGCGGCCTTGGGCTTGATGCCGAAACGCATCATTTCCTCGGCGGCCATGGTGGTGATTTCCGCAAGCTGCTCGGCCGTCGGGTCGTAATTCACATGCGTGTCGAGCAAAAACACCTGCCGGCCCGGCAGCATCAGGCCGTTCATGCAGGCGTAGGTGTTGACGCCTTGGCGCTTGCCAATCACCTGGTCCAGATAGGCCAGGTGATGCGCCGTCGTTCCCCAGGTGCCGCAAATCAGGCCATCGACATCGCCCTTGTGCAGCAGCATGCCGGCGATCAAGGTGAGCCTGCGGCGCATCTCGATCTTGGCCATCTGCACGGTCACGCCGCTGCGCTCGGTCATGCGGTGGTAGGTTTGCCAGAAGTCGCGGTAGCGGTGGTCTTGCTCGACATTGACCACGTCGTAATCAAGCTCTTCCTTCAGGCGCAGGCCGAACTTTTCAATCCGCTGGGCAATGATCGCCGGGCGGCCAATCAGCGTTGGCCGGGCCAGGCCTTCGTCGACCACGATCTGGCAGGCGCGCAGCACGCGCTCTTCCTCGCCTTCGGCATAGGCGATGCGCTTGCGGCTGGCGGCCTTGGCGGCGGTGAAGATCGGCTTCATGATCGTGCCGGAGGCATACACAAAGCTCTGCAGCCGTTCGCGGTAGGCATCCATGTTCTGGATCGGCCGCAGGGCAACGCCGCTGTCGGCCGCAGCTTTCGCCACCGCGGGCGCAATCTTCATCATCAAGCGCGGATCAAACGGCTTGGGAATCAGGTATTCCGGGCCGAAAGACAGTTTTTCGCCAACATAGGCCGCCGCCACCACTTCGCTCTGTTCGGCTTGCGCCAGTTCGGCAATGGCATGAACCGCGGCGATTTCCATCTCGATGGTGATGGTCGAGGCACCGGCGTCCAGCGCCCCGCGAAAGATATACGGGAAGCACAGGACGTTGTTGACCTGGTTCGGGTAATCGGTGCGTCCGGTGGCGATGATGGCGTCATCGCGCACGGACTTGACGTCTTCAGGCGATATCTCCGGATTTGGATTGGCCAGTGCAAAAATGATGGGCCGTGCCGCCATCTTGGCGACCATGTCTTTTTTCAGCACGCCGCCGGCCGAGAGGCCCAGGAAAATGTCGGCGCCTTCGATGATCTCTCCCAGTGTGCGCGCCGCCGTGGGCTGGGCAAACTGGATCTTGTCCTCGTCCATCAGTTCGGTGCGGCCTTCGTACACCACACCGGCCAGGTCGGTCACGTAGACGTTTTCGCGCGGAATGCCAAGCTTGAGCAGCAGGCCCAGGCAAGCCAGCGCGGCAGCCCCGGCGCCGGACGTCACCAGCTTGACCGTTTTCGGGTCCTTGCCAGCCACTTTCATGGCGTTGAGCATGGCCGCGCCGACGGTGATGGCGGTGCCGTGCTGGTCGTCGTGAAACACCGGAATCTTCATGCGCTTGCGCAGCTCGCGCTCGACATAAAAGCAGTCGGGCGCCTTGATGTCTTCGAGGTTGATGGCGCCAAAGGTGGGTTCGAGCGAGGCAATGATCTCGACCAGCTTGACCGGGTCTTTTTCGTCGATCTCGATGTCGAACACATCGACGCCAGCGAACTTCTTGAACAGCACGGCTTTGCCTTCCATCACCGGCTTGGACGCCAGCGGGCCGATGTCGCCCAGGCCCAGCACGGCCGTGCCGTTGGTGATCACGGCGACCAGGTTGCCCCGGCTGGTGTATTTGAAGGCGGCGTTCGGGTCCTTGACGATTTCCTCGCAGGGCGCGGCGACGCCAGGCGAATAAGCCAGCGCCAGGTCGTGCTGGTTGGTCAACTGTTTGGTGGCGCAAATAGCGATCTTGCCGGGCGCGGGGAACTCGTGGTATTCGAGCGCGGCACGACGCAGTTCAGCGCGCTTGTCATTGCGCTCGGTTTCGAGATCGTGGGGCGTCGCAGCAGATGGTATGGACATCGATAAGTCTCCAGCTAGGACGGTCAGTGCGGCCGTCAGCTCTTTTTTGTACGGTTTTCGATTGTAGGCCGCACAAATTACCGAGCCCGTGTGGAAAACCGCAATCCAGAGCGCAGGGCTTTTGACTTGTTCGCACAGATCATCGTCCTTTGGGGTGGCGCTTCTCCCATTCCCGATGCGCAAAATAAAAGGGTTAACCCGGATTCCGTTCGGGTTGCACCTTGCATAAAATTGGTTGCACTTACTTGGTAAAAAAGGTGCAACCCATGTCTACAGTCACGCTCGGCCTCAAAGTTGATGAAACGCTTCGAACCCGCATTCGGGAGGCCGCTGCCCAGCAGGGCCGGGCGCCGCACTGGCTGATCAAGCAAGCGGTCTTGCAGTATGTCGAAAGCATCGAACGGGGTCTGTCGCCCCTAAGTACAACTTCAGGTGCAACCGGTCTGGCCGAGATGGCTGAGCCTGACGAGGCCGATGAGCTGGGCTTGCAGACCAGCGTGACGCATCCCGTCCAGCCCTTCCTCGACTGGGCACAAAACGTGTTGCCGCAGACTGACCTGCGCGCCGCGATCACTGCCGCTTGGCACCGGCCCGAGGAGGAATGCCTGCCGCTGCTGGTGCAGCTGGCGCACACCTCCGATGCCACGCAGCGCGCGGCCATCGAAGCCGTCGCCACCCGCCTCGTGGAAGGCCTGCGCGGCAGACAAGACACCGGTGGCGTCGAAGCGCTGGTGCAGGAATTTTCGCTGTCCAGCCAGGAAGGCGTGGCGCTGATGTGCCTGGCCGAGGCGCTGCTGCGCATTCCGGACAACGCCACCCGCGACGCGCTGATCCGCGACAAGATCAGCCGTGGCGACTGGCATGCGCACCTGGGCAACTCGCCGTCGATGTTCGTCAACGCCGCCGTCTGGGGCCTGATGCTGACCGGCAAGCTGACCTCGACCAGCAGCGAAAAAAGCCTGGGCGCGTCGCTGACCCGGCTGATCGGCAAGGGCGGCGAGCCGCTGATCCGCCAGGGCGTGCACCGCGCCATGAAACTCATGGGCGAGCAGTTCGTGACCGGCCAGACCATCTCCGAAGCGCTGGCCAACAGCCGGGCGCTGGAAAAAGCCGGCTTTCGCTATTCCTACGACATGCTGGGCGAAGCCGCCATCACCGAGCAGGATGCCGAGCGCTACCTGGCGTCTTACGAACAGGCGATTCACGCCATCGGCAAGGCCTCGCACGGGCGCGGCATTCATGAAGGACCGGGCATTTCGGTCAAGCTGTCGGCGCTGCACCCGCGCTACAGCCGGGCCCAGCAGGGCCGCGTGATGGGCGAGTTGCTGCCGCGCCTGCTTCAGCTGGCGTTGCTGGCGCGCCAGTACGACATCGGCCTGAACATCGACGCCGAAGAGGCCGACCGGCTGGAGTTGTCGCTGGACCTGCTGGAAAGCCTGTGCTTCGAGCCGTCGCTCAAGGGCTGGAACGGTATCGGTTTTGTGGTGCAGGCTTACCTGAAGCGCTGCCCCTATGTGATCGACCATTTGATCGATTTGGGACGCCGGAGCAGCCACCGGCTGATGATCCGGCTGGTCAAGGGCGCCTATTGGGACAGCGAGATCAAGCGCGCCCAGCTCGATGGCCTGGACGGCTACCCGGTGTACACGCGCAAGGTGCACACCGACGTGTCGTATCTGGCCTGCGCGCGCAAGCTGCTGGCCGCGCCCGACGCGGTCTATCCGCAGTTTGCCACCCACAACGCGCAGACCGTCGCCAGCATTTACCACATGGCCGGCAACAACTACTACAGCGGCCAGTACGAATTCCAGTGCCTGCACGGCATGGGCGAGCCGCTGTACGACCAGGTCACGGGTAGCGTGGCCGACGGCAAACTGGCGCGGCCGTGCCGCATTTACGCGCCGGTCGGCACGCACGAAACGCTGCTGGCCTACCTGGTGCGCCGCCTGCTGGAAAACGGCGCCAACACCTCGTTTGTCAACCGCATTGGCGACGCCAACGTGCCGGTGGCCGAACTGGTGGTGGACCCGGTGGCCGAAGTGCGTCAGATCGAGCATGAAACCGGCCGTTTGGGCGCGCCGCACCCGAAAATTGTGCTGCCGCGCCAGATGTTTGCTGACCTGGGCGCGCAGTCGCGGCTGAACTCGTCGGGCCTGAACCTGGCGCATGAGCAGCAGCTGGCGTCGCTTGCCGCCGGCCTGCTGCGCAGCACGCAAGGAATTTATGCCGCTTGTGCAGGCGGAGCGGACGTATCCAGCTTCAATTTTGATAGCGCCGCAGCCGATGGCTGGCAGCCGGTGCTGAACCCGGCCGACACGCGCGATCAGGTCGGCTGGGTGCTTCCGGCCACGTCGCAGGATGTCGAGCTGGCCGTCAGCCGCGCCGCCCGCGCCGCGCAAATCTGGCACGGCACGCCGCCTTTGGCGCGTGCCGCCTGCCTGAACCGCGCCGCCGACCTGCTGGAGCAGCGCACGCAAAGCCTGCTCGGCCTGATCGTGCGGGAAGCCGGCAAGTCGCTGCCCAACGCGATTGCCGAGGTGCGCGAGGCGGTGGACTTCCTGCGTTATTACGCCGCCCAGGTGGCCGCCACCTTTGACAACGACTCGCACCGCCCGCTCGGCGTGGTGCTGTGCATCAGCCCGTGGAACTTCCCGCTGGCCATCTTCACCGGCCAGGTGGCCGCCGCGCTGGCCAGTGGCAACTGCGCGCTGGCCAAACCGGCCGAGCAGACGCCGCTGGTGGCCGATGTGATGGTCAAGATCCTGCATGAAGCCGGCGTGCCGGTCGATGCCGTGCAGCTGGTGCCCGGCACTGGCGACACCGTGGGCGCCGCGCTGGTGGCGCACCGCCAGGTGGCCGGCGTGATGTTCACCGGCTCGACCGAGGTGTCGCGCCTGATTGCACAGACGCTGGCCAAACGCCTGAGCCCGCAGGGCCGCCCGATTGCGCTGATCGCCGAAACCGGCGGCCAGAACGCGCTGGTGGCCGACTCGTCGGCACTGGCAGAGCAACTGGTGGGCGACGTGCTGTCGTCGGCTTTCGATTCAGCCGGCCAGCGCTGTTCGGCATTGCGCCTGCTGTGCTTGCAGGAAGACGGTGCCGAGCGCGTGGTGGACATGGTCAAGCACGCCATGCGCGAATGGGTCATGGGCAACCCCGACCGCATGCACACCGACGTCGGCCCGGTGATTGACGAGGACGCCCGCGCCCAGATCGAGCAGCACATTGCGCAGATGCAGGCCGAAGGCCAGCCCGTCACCCGCATGGGGCGCGACGAAAGTGCGGCTCAGGGGCATTTCGTGATGCCTGCGCTGATCGAGATCGACAGCATCGAGCGTCTGCAGCGCGAAGTCTTCGGCCCGGTGCTGCATGTGCTGCGCTACCGCCGCGACCAACTGGGCAAGGTGCTCGATGCGCTCAACGCCACCGGCTATGGCCTGACCTTTGGCGTACACAGCCGCATCGACGAAACCATTGCCCAGGTGACGCAAAAAGTGCAGGCCGGCAACCTCTACGTCAACCGCAACGTGATTGGCGCGGTGGTGGGCGTGCAGCCTTTTGGCGGCATGGGGCTGTCCGGTACCGGCCCCAAGGCGGGCGGCCCGCTGTACCTCTACCGCCTGCTGCAGGCCGGCCCGGCGCAGGGCAACCAGGCGCTGGCCGCGCTGCCGGCGATGCCGGTGAGCCGCAGCGCAGCGCCGGTTGCCCTGCCAAATCCGGCCGACCTGCCTGCCTTGCGGGCCTTGCAAATCCTGGGCGAAGCGCTGAAAGGCCCGGTATTTTTAGCGCTCGACGGCTGGCAGACCCGCGGTGACGCGGCCCGTGCCGAAACCGCCTGCAACGCCTACCGCGCCAGCAGCGTGCTGGGCCAGTGGTTCACCTTGCCCGGCCCGACCGGGGAGTCAAACCGTTACCGGCTGCTGCCGCGCGGCGCTGTCTGGGCCGTGCCGCAAACCGCGCTTGGCCTGGTGCAGCAGGTCGCGGCCGCACTGGCCAGCGGCAACCCGTGCTGGCTGGAAACGCCTGCGGCCAAGAGCCCCGTGGCGCTGGCGCTGGCTGCGCTGCCGGCCGAGGTGCAGGCCTTTGTCCAAACCCGAAGCGCCGGGCAATTGATGGGCGACACGCAGTTGAGCGCCCTGGTGTTCGAGGGCGACGGCGACGCCTTGCAGGCCTTGCTGCCGCGCATTGCCGAGCACCCTGGCGCCATCGTGCGGGTTGAAAACCTGACGTCGGCGCAACTGGCCGCCGGTGCCGTGTATGACGTGAGCGCGCTGATGCATGAGCAAAGCATCAGCACCAACACGGCTGCCGCCGGCGGCAACGCGCAACTCATGACCATGGGTTGAGCGCAACCTTCGTCCGGTTACTTTTTTCGCAGCACTTTTTCTCCACGACGGCCGCCCTGCTACCCCGGGGCGGCCCGGCGCCATCTGCCTACCGGCAGGGACCGCGCTCATTTTTTGATTCATCACATCCCGCTTTGAGGAGACCTTCATGAACTTCACGGATCCCACCGTCATCACCTTTGGCATCTACCTGTTTGGCATGCTGTTCATCGGCTTTCTGGGCTACCGCGCCACCGACAACCTCGACGACTACATCCTGGGCGGCCGCAGCCTGGGCAGCTTTGTCACTGCCCTGTCGGCCGGCGCGTCCGACATGAGCGGCTGGCTGCTGCTGGGCTTGCCGGGCGCGATTTATTTGTCAGGCCTGAGCGAAGCCTGGATCGGCGTTGGCCTGATCATGGGCGCCTACCTGAACTGGCGTTTTGTGGCCGCGCGGCTGCGGCTGTACACCGAACGGGCCGGCAATGCGCTGACCCTGCCCGACTACTTCGCCAACCGCTTTGAGGACAAGGCCAACCTGCTGCGCATTTTGACAACGGTCGTGATTCTGGTGTTCTTCACCGTGTACTGTGCCTCGGGTGTGGTGGCCGGCGCCAGGCTGTTCGAGAACATGTTCGGCCTGCCTTACCAGACCGCACTGTGGGTGGGCGCTGCCTGCACCATCGCCTATGTGTTCATCGGCGGCTTTCTGGCCGTGAGCTGGACCGACACCATCCAGGCGTCGCTGATGATCACCGCGCTGATCGTGGCGCCGGTCGTGGCCTACCTTGCCGTCACCGGCGGGCTGCAGCCCACGCAAACCATTGCCGACCTGATGGAGCCGGCCAAGCTGGACATGATGCAGGGCGCTTCATTTGTCGGCATCGTGTCGCTGCTGGCCTGGGGGCTGGGTTACTTTGGCCAGCCGCACATCCTGGTGCGCTTCATGGCCGCTGAATCGGTGGCCACCATTCCGGCCGCGCGCCGCATCAGCATGACCTGGATGATCCTGTGCCTGTTCGGTGCGGTGGCGGTCGGCTTCATCGGCATTCCCTACTTCCTGGCACATCCCGAAGGCGCGGCGGCCGTCAACGCCAACTCCGAAACCGTGTTCATCGAGCTGGCCAAGCAGCTGTTCAACCCGTGGATCGCCGGCGTGCTGCTGGCCGCCATTTTGGGCGCCGTGATGAGCACGCTGTCGTGCCAGTTGCTGGTCTGCTCCAGCGCGCTGACCGAAGACATCTACCGCACCTTCCTGCGCAAGAACGCCGGCCAGACCGAACTGGTGTGGGTTGGCCGGGCCATGGTGATGGCCATTGCGCTGGTCGCCATCGGCATCGCCAGCGACCCTGAAGCCAAGGTGCTGGGCATGGTCAGCTACGCCTGGGCAGGTTTTGGCGCGGCCTTTGGCCCGGTCATCATCCTGTCGCTGTTCTGGTCGCACATGACGCGCAACGGCGCGCTGGCCGGCATTGTGGTGGGCGCGGTGACAGTGGTGGTCTGGAAGCAGGCCGGCTGGTTCGGTCTGTATGAAATCGTTCCCGGCTTCATCCTGGCCTGGCTGGTCACCGTGGTGGTCAGCCGCCTGGGCCAGCCTTCGGTCACCATGCTGCAGAGCCACCAGGCGGTGGAAACAGAACTGCGCACGGTCCAGGCCTGAGGCCCCTTTGCGCACCAGCGCTGGCTACAAGACCACGCGTCTTGATTCGGCCATGCGCTGCGCGGTGCGGCTGCCCGACAGCACAAAACCGCGCTGCACGCCGGCCTCGTCCAGCCACTGCCAGAGGCCCGTTTCCGGCGCATGCCACTGGCCGGCCGTTCCCGGCTTGGGCGGGGCCACCACCAGCGGCAGGGCCGGGGTTTTGACCGACACCGGCATCAGCGCAAACACCGCGTCGCTCGGCGTTCCGGCCAGCGTGGCCGCCAGCGCCCGGGCCGCCGTCATGATGGGCATGACGTAGGGCAGGGTGACGCCGTGCGCATACTGCGCGCAGTCGCCCAGCGCATGAATGTGCGCCGCGCTGGTCTGGAGCTGGCAGTTCACCACGATGCCGCGCTCGACCGCCAGCCCGGCGGCCTTCGCCAGACGCGTGTCTGCTCTTAAACCGATAGCGCTCAGCACACAGTCAGCATGCGCCAGCAGCCCATTTGACAATAAAACCTGCAAACTGCCAGCGTTTTCGGCCGCGTCAACGCTGCGCACGGTGACGCCAAAGTGAAACGTCACGCCCAGTGCTTCCAGGGCCTGGCGCAATTCGGCGCTGGCCGCCTCGGGCAGCAGGGCGGCCAGCGGGCGCATGCCCGGGTCCACCACGCTGACGCGAAAACCGGCGCTGGCCAGGTCGTTGGCAAACTCGCAGCCGATCAGGCCCGCGCCCATGATGAGCACCGGGCGGTCGCTGCCGCTGCCGGCTTGCAACTGCGCATGCAGCGCCGCAAAGTCGTCCAGCGAATTGACGCTGAGCACCCGGTCTGCCGCATCGCCTTCAACCGGCACGCGAATCGGCTGCGCGCCGGTGGCCAGCACCAGGTCGCGAAAGGCGATGCGGCCTGCGCGGGTCACGACAGTCTGGGTTGCGGCATCCAGCGCCTGGACACGGGTGTGCGCCACCAGGGTGACGCCCAGTGTTTCGGCCATTTTGGCGGCCGGCGTGCTGATGAGCTGGGCCGGCAGTCGGCCCTGTGCAAAGGCGTTGGACAGCGACGGCTTGGCGTAAAAGTCGCCGCTGTCGCCGGTGATCAAGGTCACCGGTGTGGCGCTGTCGCGCTTGCGGAACTCGCGCACCGTGGTCCAGCCTGCCAGGCCGGCGCCTATGACAACCACGGTATTTGTCATGCCGAAGCGCCTGCCAGCGCAGTCGCGGACCTGGCCTTGCGGCCCCAGCGTTGCCAGGCTTTTTCATGGAAGAAAAAGGCAAACGCCTGCACCGTCGGCTCCAGCAGGCTGAGCGTCAGTGACAGCAGAAAGTTGCCGGTCACCGCATAGGCCACCAGCGCCGCCACCGTGACGTGCAACAGGTAATAGGTGGCGGTTTTCTTCAGCGTGGGCAAATTGTCACGGGCAAACTTGGCCATGGGGAACTCCTCGAATGCAATCAAAAAAACACAAGGTCGTCAGGTCGGAATTTAAATCTCGACCGCTTCAAAATCGGCCTTGGCCACCCCGCATTCCGGGCAGGCCCAGCTTTCGGGCACATCGGCCCAGCGCGTGCCGGGGGCAATGCCGTCTTCGGGGCAGCCGGCGGCTTCGTCGTAGATAAAACCGCAAACGATGCAGAGGTAGGTTTTCATGGGGATTCTTTCGATTTTGGTGATGAAAAAGGCTGTTTGCGCAATAGGGACGTTCGCAAACAGCTATCAAAAAAGTAGTGAATGGCGTTACGCTGGCTGTGCGTTGACTTTGTCGAGCTGCGCCTGGTAATGCCGGGCGTGGCGCTCTTCGACCCTGGCCAGCGCGGCAAAACGCTTTTGCGCTTTTTCCAGCGTCGCCCTGAACTGCGCGGCATGCACTTTCGATTCTTCGATCTGCTCGTCCATCTCGGCGACGGCGGCGGCGTTTCCTTCGGCTTCGGCCGTGGCGCGAAAGCCGGGGTACATCTCGGAATATTCGTAAGTCTCGCCGTCAATCGCAATCTGCAGCGCCCTGGCCGGCGTCATGGAGGCCTTGGGGTAGAGCAGGTCAAGGTGGCCAAACGCATGCATGACTTCCTGGTCGGCCGTGGCTTCAAAGGTTGTTGCCGTGTCCTCGTCACCGGCTTCGCGCGCCAGCTTGGCGAAATAACGGTACTTGATGTGGGTCCATGGACTCGCCGGCAAAGGCGGCTTCCAGATTGGCCAGGGTCTTGATGTCGGGGTGTGGTGTGTTCATGGTGAAACGCCTGCTATTTAATAGTTTTTACTAATTCGTATGGCTTTAATGGTAAACAAAAACTATCAATTCGGCCATTTGCTTTTCCTAAGCAGGCGATAGGCAAAGCGTGCGCCCTTTGTTGCCTGCAAAATCATTGTCATTCCATTTCTACATCATGCCGATATGTCGCTGCTTCGCCTTGCCGTGCTGCAGCACTGTGTGCGGCTTGGCGCCTAATCTCGGAATGATTTGGAAATGGACTCAGATGCGCCGGCTTGAACGCTTCTCGGCAGCCAGCTCGTTTTGCGGCATGGAAAAGCGCATCGCCCCCAGGGCTGGCACCGCTTGAAAGCGTGATGCACGCAACGTGATTGAAGGGCTGCCGGCCCGCCGCGCTTGACGAATGCAGCCTGCTTGTGCCTTTCCGTCCGGGACCGGGCGGGAAGAGGGCTTCCCGATGGCAATTTTGTTCAAGGTACCCACCCCGGCTGGCCCCTGTTCGTGCCGAGTCACGGGTTTGCCTGCGCTTGCGCCCCTGGCCGGTCGGTCACTGCGCTGCCAGGCCATGTTGTGGCCCCGGAACGAGTCGCCTGTTTTTTCGCAAATCCTTGGCCCGCCTGGCGGGGCTGGAATGGCGAATAAGCACTGATTTTTAGGACAAACAAGGCTTTTGCGCAGACTGTACGCGCATATACAGCTATGTTTTCAAGAGCACGACACCCGTTGCCTGTGGCCACGCATCAGGGGCTGGCGCGGTCCGGTTCGGCGGGCGATGAAATGTCCCCCAGCGAGTTGGCGACGTCCACGTCGCCGTCCGGCCCTTTGGCGGCAATGTCGCCAAGCGACACAATGCCGATCAGCCGGTTTTGTTCGTCGACCACCGGCATGCGGCGAATCTGGCTCATGCCCATTGTCCCAAGGATGTCGTCCAGGTCATCGTCTTCCCGGGCGGTGCGCACATGGCTGCTCATCACCTCGGCCAGTGTCGCGGTGCCGGCATCGAGTCCCTGGGCCACGCCGCGCACCACGATGTCGCGGTCCGTCACCATGCCCACCAGCCGCTCGCCGTCGCAAACCGGAATCACGCCCACGTTCAACTCCTCCATGGCCTGGGCGGCCAGCAGGACGGTGTCGGTCGGGCGCAGGCTGCGCGGATCACGGGTCATGACGTCGGAAACAGTGCTCATCGGAAGACTCCTTGCGTTGTGCCGGCGGGTTGCCGGTGCTGGCAGTCAGCTTATTCGGTCTGCCATGCCTGGCTATCGGCGGCTGCGCAAGCTGGCGTAGGACGGCAACGCGCACAGCCGGCTGCCAACTCAGCCCAGACACTTGGCGCCAGGCGCAGGTTGGGTCAGCCTGCGAACCGCGCTGCACCCATGCGCAATCGCATCCGCCTGACGCAGCGCGGCTTGCACGCTTTGCGGCCTGGCAGCGTGTTGGGCCTGCGCCAGTCGCCGCAGGACGGCGTCCTTTTACGGCAGCACCCGCAGGCTGGTCCACAGGGCCGCGTCGGACCTTTCTTCCCGCAAGTGGGCCAGGCTGCGCAGGCTGAACGCATGGCCGGCATGGCAGCGCAAACGCACCCGGCGCGTGCCGTCCAGCTCGAACAGCACGCCGCCGCAATCGGGGCATGTGAAGGGCGACGGGCTGGACATGGCCTTGAGGTTTTCCATCCCATTGACCCCCAGGCTGACCGCATGCTCCCAGCGAAGCGCGGCAGGCGATACCGGCATGCCGGTGGCGCCGTCCACCACCGCCGCACGGCTGGCCAGGTCGTAGAGCAGTGGCCCCAGCGCCGCCAGCGGCACCACGTGGTCCGCATAGACGCACGCCAGGGCGCTTCGGGGCATGCTGGGCGCATGGGCATCGGCCGGGTCCTGGACCACGGCCGTGCCGCCGCAGTCCTTGATGGCGCGCAGGCCGTCACTGCCATCGTCGAGCATGCCGGTCAGCACCACCCCGATGGCGCGCGGGCCGTAGTTCAGCGCCGCCGAGCGGAACAGCGGGTCGATGGCCGGCCGCGCATGGTGTTCCTTGGGGCCGCGCGACAGCCGGATGACGTGGCCGTCAAGCAGCATGTGCTGGTCTGGCGGAGCGATATAGATGGTGCCAGGCCGGGGCACGTCCCCCTCAGACGCGGTGACCGCCGCGTTTGGACCGCGCGCGTTGACCAGTTTCCACAGTTCACTGCGGTGCGCGCCAATGTGCTGCACAAACAGGATGGGTGCTGGAAAGTCGCGCGGCAGGGCAGGGGCCAGTTCAAGGATCGCATGCACGCCGCCTGCCGAAGCGCCCATGACAATAACCGGTTCGGGCGGGGAAGGGTTCATGGCAATGCTCTTTTTGTTCCAGGGGATCAGCCTTTCCAATATGGCCGAGCCAGGCGCAGGAATCTGTGGGTTCTCAGCGCTTGGCGGCGTAGGCTTTCATCAGCGGCCAGTGAATCCGCTTGGGAGCGGTCACCCGGCCCTGAAGGGTATTGCGCCCTTCCTCTGCCTCACCTGAATTTCGCCAGTGGGCTGGCACTTGCCGGCCCGTCGATGTCAGTTGCCAAACTGCGTTCCTGTTGACCAGCCGGTACACCACGCCCGCCGGATTGATTCACTCTTGTGGCTTGGTCCTGATTGGCGCAAAATGCGCCAATCAGGAGATTTTCATGGCATCACTTTCCAGCGGTTTTTCATCTGTCAAGCTTCCTGCCGCACTGGTTCAGCAAGCGCGCGAGGCGGCCCAGCCCTTGCGTCGTTCCGTCGCCGGCCAGGTCGAATACTGGGCCACGCTCGGCCGCATCGTCGAGCATTCCGGCCTGACGGCGCAGGAAGCGCAGGCGGCGATCGAGGGGTATGAGGCGGCAGCAGGCAAGGTCCCCCTGGACCGGGTGCTGGATGCCATCGAGGCACGGTTCAATGCCGCCGATGAAAGCGGCTGCCTGGCTGACCGGGTTCGGCAGGTCGTGGGGGGCAACCGTGCCAAAGCCGCAGGCCTGAAGAAAGCCGCCTGAGGGTGGCACAGGCCGTTTTCTATCTGCTGGCGGGCCCGAACGGTGCCGGCAAGTCCACTTTGTTCCGGGCCGCTGTCGCCGAAGGCTTGATTCCGGCTGAGGCGGAATTCGTCAATGCCGACTTGTTTGAGGCCGCTCATCTGGCGCACCTGGACAACCCGCAACTGCGCTCGGAGAAGGCGCGTGAGTGGGCTGACGGACGGCGTGCCGCGTTGCTGGAAGCAGGGCAGTCGTTTGCCAGTGAAACCGTGTTTTCCCACGAATCCAAACTGGCGCTGATTGAAAACGCCCAGCGCTGCGGTTTTGTCGTCGTATTGCTGGTGGTCTGCATGGATGATCCGCAACGCCTGCTGGCCCGGGTGCGCCAGCGTGTGGCGGAGGGTGGCCACACAGTGCCCACCGAACGCATTTTGGCCCGCTATCCCCGTACCCTTTTACACTTGGCGCGGGCCGTGCGGCTGGCTGACCTGGCGCTGCTTTACGACACCGGTGGTGCCAGCGATGATGCGGACAAGGTCAGTCCGCCGGTGCGCGTGGCGGTGTGCCGGGGGCAGCAAACCCAGCGCCTGGTGACGCGTCTGCCAAAGTGGGCCAAGCAGGTTCTGGGTTGAGGCCCGCCCTCAGGGCGCCACAAACCGCCCGCGCAGATACGCAATGATCTGGTCCGAGTCATAGAGCCATTCGCTCCGGCCGGCCTTGTCGGTGATTTTCAGGCAGGGCACCTTGGTCTGGCCACCGCCCTTGAGCAAGGCCTGCCGGTCCGGGCCTTCGGGCTGGGCGTCAATGCGCTGGATGTTCAGCGACAGGCGGCTCATTTCCTGTCGCACCTTGATGCAGAACGGGCAGGTCTTGTACTGGTACAGCGTCAGCGACTTGCATTGCCGGTTGACCTTGTCCTGCGCGGCCTGGATGCGCACCACGCCCTTGGGTCGGGTGAGGTTTTCCTTGAGCAGCATCACCGGGCCAAGGACGGTGCGCAGGGTTTTAAAAAAGGCGCGGATAAAAAATTTCATGGCCGATTTTAGGGCCGCGCCACGCCAGCCCGGCGCCACGCCCGGGTCAGCCGCGCATCAGGGCCTCGATCTCGTCGGCTTTCACCGGCACGCCGCGCGTCATCAGCTCGCAGCCTTGGGCAGTGACCAGCGCATCGTCCTCGATGCGGATGCCGATGTCCCAGAATTTCTTCGGCACGCCCTTGGCCGGTCGCACGTAGAGGCCCGGCTCGATGGTCAGCACCATGCCGGGCTGGAGGAGGCGCGACGGCTTGCGCATGACCATCTGGCCCAAGGCGTCTTTTTCGGGCTGGGGCTGGCTGCCGGGCTCGGTGTAGTCGCCGCAGTCGTGCACGTCCATGCCCATCCAGTGGCCGGTGCGGTGCATGTAGAACTGGCGGTAAGCGCCCGATTCGAGCACGTCATCGACGCTGCCGTGTTTGGCCCGGGCCAGCAGGCCGGTGTCCAGCATGCCTTCGACCAGCACGCGCGTGGCGGCGTTGTGCGGGTCGATGAAGCGGTTGCCCGGCCGCGTGGCGTCGATGGCCGCTTCCTGCGAGGCCTGCACGATGTCGTAGAGGATGCGCTGCGCCGGGGTGAATTTTCCATCGGCCGGAAAGGTGCGGGTGATGTCGCTGGCGTAGCCTTCGAGTTCGCAGCCGGCGTCGATCAGGCACAGCTGGCCGGGTTTCAGTTCGGCGTTGCCGGCGCGGTAATGCAGCACGCAGGCGTTGGCGCCGGCGGCGACGATGCTGGTGTAGGCCGGGAATTCGGAGCCGTGGCGGCGGAATTCGTGCAGCAGTTCGGCTTCGAGGTGGTATTCACGCAGGCCGCCTGTCACGCCATTTTTCCCGGCGCGCAGCATGGCCGCCGAGGTCTGCATGGCGCGCACATGGGCGCCGGCCGAGATGGCACCGGCACGCCGCAAGATGGCGATTTCATGCGCGTCCTTGACCAGCCGCATCTCGTCGAGCAATTTGCACAGGTCGTGCTGGCTTTGCGGGCATTCGGCACCCAAGCGCACGCGGGCGCGCACCTGGTTCAGCCAGCCATCGACCTGTGTTTCCAGGCCCTTGTGGGTGGCGAAGGGAAACCACACGGCGTTCTGGTTTGCCAGCAGCTCGGGCATTTTCTCGTCGAGCATGTCCGCGCTGAAGGCCGCATCGACACCGAGTTGCGCGGGCGCCGCTTCGGGGCCAAGCCGGATGCCGTCCCAGATTTCACGCTCCAGGTCCTTGGGTCGACAAAACAGCGTGCTTGTAATGGCTTTTCCGCTGGCTTCGATCACCAGCCAGGCGCCGGGCTCGCTGAAGCCGGTCAGGTAGTAAAAATAGCTGTCGTGGCGGTAAGGAAAGTCGCTGTCGCGGTTGCGCGGCATCTCGGGCGCCGTCGGCAGCACGGCGACGCCGCCGCCGGCCTTGGTCAAGGCGCGGCCAATGGCGGCGCGGCGTTTGGCGTAGACGGCAGAAGGATTCAACAGGGTGCTCATGGGGCGGGATGCTTTCAGTTCGGAAAATTTTGGTTCAGTTCGGCCAGTCGCTCGGGTGTGCCGACATCGGTCCAGGCACCCAGGTACAGCTCGGCGCTGACTTGCTGGCGGTCCATGGCCTCGCGCAGCAGCGGCGCCAGCGCGACCGCCAGCCCTGGCGAATTGCCGAAGGGCAGGGGGTCGAACAGCGCGCGCCGGTACAGGCCGATGGTGCTGTAGGTGTAACGCGGCGCGGCATCGCCGGCGGGCAGGTTGCGCGCCAGGCCGTCCGCGCCCAGGCCGAAATCGCCGCCCGGGTGCTGCGGCGGATTGGGCACCAGCCACAGGTGGGCCAGCTTGCCGCCGGCGATGAAACGGCTGACGGCCTCTGGCGTGAATTCAAAACCGGGCACGAACACATCGGCGGCCAGCAGCCAGAACACCTCGCCCAGCATTGGCAGCGCGCGCGCAATGCCGCCGGCGGTTTCCAGCGCATAGCCAAAATCATCGCCTTCTTTCGAGTATGAAATTGATAGCTGCTCGTGCCCGCTGGTAGTGCGCAAAAGGCCTAAATGGCTTGAAATTTGTTCGCCCAGCCAGGCGGTGTTGACGACCAGTTCGTGAAAACCTCCGCGTGTTAGCGCATCGACATGCCAGTCGATCAGCGCCTTGCCCGCTACCCGCAGCAGCGGCTTCGGGCAGTCGTCGGTCAGCGGGCGCATGCGCTCGCCGCGCCCGGCAGCCAGGATCATGGCCGGGATCGGCGGGCTCATCTGCACCGCCTGAATGGCCGGTGGGCGTGGCAGAAGGAAAGGCAGGCACAGAAGGGCTTGGTTTGCATGAACACGACTTTAGGGCATTTGCTGCCGCCGTTGTTGCGGCGCTGCAGAAAGCGGCGCCAAGGGGCGGTCAGCGCAGCGGCCGTTAAAATGCCGGATTACCTTGACGATCGATACTTCCGGAGCTAAAGCCTGATGGCCAAAAACGAAATGATGGCGAATGCGATCCGCGCACTTGCAATGGACGCCGTACAACAAGCCAACTCTGGTCACCCCGGCGCCCCCATGGGCATGGCCGACATGGCCGTGGCGCTCTGGGGCGACCACCTCAGGCACAACCCCGCCAACCCGCACTGGACGAACCGCGACCGCTTCGTGCTGAGCAACGGCCATGCGTCGATGCTGATCTATTCGGTGCTGCACCTGACCGGCTACCAGCTGCCCATCGACGAGCTGAAGAACTTCCGCCAGCTGCACAGCAAGACCCCCGGCCACCCCGAAGTCGACGTGACGCCCGGCATCGAGACCACCACCGGTCCGCTCGGCCAGGGCCTGACCAATGCCGTCGGCATGGCGCTGGCTGAAAAGTTGCTGGCCAAGGAATTCAACCGCTCCAACGGCAAGACCGACCACAGCATCGTCGACCACCACACCTATGTGTTCCTGGGCGACGGTTGCCTGATGGAAGGCGTCAGCCACGAGGCCATCGCGCTGGCCGGCGCCTGGCGCCTGAACAAGCTGATTGCGCTGTACGACGACAACGGCATTTCCATCGACGGCCAGGTCGCGCCCTGGTTCATCGACAACACGCCGATGCGTTTTGCCGCCTGCGGCTGGAACGTGATCGACGCGGTGGACGGCCATGATGCCGCTGCCGTGTCGGCCGCCATTGCCAGCGCCCGCAGCAGCACCGACAAGCCGACGCTGATCGTCTGCAAGACGCATATCGGCAAGGGCTCGCCAAACCGCGCCAACACCGCCAAGGCCCACGGCGAACCGCTGGGCGCCGAGGAAATCGGTCTGACCCGCACCGCGCTGAACTGGCCGCACACGCCGTTTGACCTGCCCAAGGAAACCTATGCGGCCTGGGACGCCAAGGCCCGGGGCGGCAAGCATGAAGCGGCCTGGGACAAGAAGTTCGCCGCCTACACCAAGGCCCATCCCGAACTGGCCGCCGAGTTTCTTCGCCGCATGCAGGGCGAGCTGCCAAAAAGCTTTTCACAACTGGCCGTCGATACCGTCGTGGGTGCGCACACCAGGGCCGAAACCGTGGCGTCGCGCAAGGCCTCGCAACTGGCACTGGAATCGTTCACCGCTGGCCTGCCCGAACTGCTGGGCGGCTCGGCCGACCTGACCGGCTCCAACCTGACCAACACCAAGGCAACACCCAGCCTGCGCTTTGACGCCAACGGCGACGTGGTGCAGGTGGAAGCGGCCAACGGCAGCCTGGTCGGCGGCCGCCACATCAACTACGGCGTGCGCGAATTCGGCATGGCCGCGATCATGAATGGCGTGGCGCTGCATGGCGGCTTCATTCCCTACGGCGGTACGTTCCTCACGTTCAGCGACTACTCGCGCAACGCCATCCGCATGGCCGCGCTGATGAAGCTGCGCGTGGTGCATGTGTTCACCCACGACTCGATCGGTCTGGGCGAAGACGGCCCGACGCACCAGTCGATCGAACACGCCGCCAGCCTGCGCCTGATTCCGAACCTGGACGTCTGGCGTCCGGGCGACACCGCCGAGACCGCCGTGGCTTGGGCCGTGGCGCTGGAAAACAAGACCCGGCCGACGGCCTTGCTGCTGAGCCGCCAGAACCTGCCCTACGCGCCGAAAGACGATGTCGGCCAGATCAGCAAGGGCGCCTACGTGCTGGCCGAGCCGGCAGAAGTCGGCCTGAAGAAAAAAGCCCAGGCCGTCATCATTGCCACCGGCTCCGAAGTGCAGCTGGCGCTGAAGGCGCAGGAACTGCTTGCTACGCAAAAGATAGCCGTACGCGTCGTGTCCATGCCCAGTACCACCACCTTTGACCGCCAGGACGCGGCCTACAAGTCGAAAATCCTGCCTGAAGGCATTCCCCGCATTGCGGTGGAAATGGGCGTGACCGACGGCTGGTGGAAATACGGCTGCGCCGCCGTCATCGGCATCGACACCTTCGGCGAGTCGGCCCCGGCTGGCGTGCTGTTCAAGCATTTCGGCTTCACGCCGGAAAATGTGGTGGCGACCGTGCGCAAGGTGCTGCGTAAAAAGTAAGCTCCAGGTCACATCCACACCATCATGGCTTCATCCCTGCTGTTAAACACCGCTACGCCAACTTTTGGCGAGTTGTTCACCAATGGGCGAACCTTTGCGGTTCCACGATTCCAGCGGAACTACAAATGGGACGAAGACCAGTGGGAGGAGTTGTGGCAAGACCTGATTGCCTCTGCTGAAAACGACAAAGAGCACTACATGGGCTCTATCGTTCTCAAGACGCATGAAACGCGAAAGCACTTTGAGGTCATTGATGGACAGCAGCGCTTGGTCACGCTCACGCTATTGGTTTTGGCTGCCGTGAAATGTTTTGAATCATGGGCGGAAGAAGGCCATGAGCCTGAAGCCAACAAAGAGCGGGCGCAACTTTTTCGGGGCCGCTTCTTACGGGCCAAAGATGCTGCCTCTTTAATGGAAACCAGCCGGCTTGAATTGAACCGCAACGACGGTGCATTTTTCAGAAGCACGCTGCTGCAGCTTCGCAAGCCCGTTTCTGTCAACCGGCTGCGCGAGTCGGAAAGGCTGATGTGGCGCGCTTTCAGTTATTTTGTGAGCCAGTTGCAAGCCCGATTCCAGGCCGGCCATGACGCCGCAGGCCTGAGCCATCTGCTCGATGCTGCATCTGACAAATTGCTCTTTATCCAGATTCTGGTGAGCGATGAGATGGATGCCTACACGGTGTTTGAGACGCTCAATGCGCGAGGCACCCAGCTGACGGTGACCGATCTGCTGAAAAATTATTTGTTTTCCCGGTTTGGCCATGACGAACATGCCATTGATGTGGCGGAAGACCAGTGGATTCGAATCACCACCAATCGTGAAAAAGAATTTCCCAGACTGCTGCGGCATTACTGGAATTCTCACCATGGTGTAACAAGGCCCCCAAGGCTGTTCAAAGAGATTCGTGAGTCGGTCAAGAAGCATGACGATGCACTGATGCTGCTTGACGAGCTGGAAACGGTTTCAGTGCTTTATTCAGCGCTTCGTAATCCAGATGACGAGCTATGGCTCGAAGTCCCTGCAGCGCGAAAATTTGTTGGCGAAATTGACCTTTTTGGCGTGACGCAATGCTATCCGCTGCTTTTTGCCGCCTGGCACCACATGCGGGATGAGTTTGTGGCTGTGCTCCGGATATGCGCCGTGATTTCCTTTCGGTATATCGTGATTGGCAAGCTCAATACGCAGCCCATGGAACGCGAATATGTTGAGGCGGCCCGCAAGGTGCGCAGCGGTGCGATCACGACGCCAGCGCAGTTGTTTGCAAGTCTGCGACTGCTCTATGTTTCTGATGAGCAGTTTGAGGCCGACTTTGCCTTGGCCAAAATTCCAACGCCTAACAATCGCGAATTGGTTCGCTATGTGCTGTTTGCGATTGAGAACCAGCTGAGTGGAAACAGCCGCTCTTATCGGAGTGACGGCGCAACCGTTGAGCACATACTGCCTGAAAATCCTGACGAAGCCTGGCTGGCTGTTTTTCCGGAGCCTGGCGTCGATATTTACAGGTTGGGAAACTACACCTTGCTTGAGGCTGCGGCCAATCGAAAGATTGAACGCAAACAGATCATTGATAAAAAAATTGAATATTTGAAAAGTGGGTACAAGCTCTCCAGCGGTTTTGGCTGGCGGGAATGGACACGCACTCAACTCAATGAGCGGCAACGATGGATGGCCAAAACAGCAACTGCTGTCTGGCGATTGAATTATTAACTACAGGAGCTAAGGAAAATGACGATCAAGATGGGTATCAACGGCTTCGGCCGCATCGGCCGCAACGTGTTGCGCGCCGCTGTTCAAAACTTCAGCGACATTGAAATTGTCGCCATCAACGACCTGCTGGAGCCGGACTACCTGGCTTACATGCTGCAGTACGACTCGGTGCATGGCCGCTTCAAGGGCGAGGTTTCGGTCGAAGGCAACACGCTGATCGTCAACGGCAAGCGCATCCGCCTGACGCAGGAACGCGACCCGCTGAACCTGAAGTGGGACGAAGTTGGCGCCGACGTGGTGCTGGAAGCCACCGGCCTGTTCCTGGACAAGGCGGCTGGCGAAAAGCACCTCGCCGCCGGTGCCAAGAAGGTCATCTTCTCGGCCCCGTCGAAAGACGACACGCCGATGTTCGTCTTCGGCGTGAACGACGCCACCTATGCCGGCCAGGCGATCATCAGCAACGCCAGCTGCACCACCAACTGCCTGGCGCCCATCGCCAAGGTGCTGAACGACAAATGGGGCATCAAGCGCGGCCTGATGACCACGGTGCATGCCACCACCGCCACGCAAAAAACCGTCGATGGCCCGAGCAACAAGGACTGGCGCGGCGGTCGCGGCATTCTGGAAAACATCATTCCTTCGAGCACCGGTGCCGCCAAGGCCGTCGGCGTCGTCATCCCCGAGCTGAACAAGAAGCTCACCGGCATGTCATTCCGCGTGCCCACGTCTGACGTGTCGGTGGTTGACCTGACCTGCGAGCTGAGCAGCGAAGCGACGCTGAAGGAAATCTGCGCCGAGATGAAGGCACAAAGCGAAGGCGCGCTCAAGGGCGTGCTGGGCTACACCGAAGACAAGGTTGTGGCGACCGACTTCCGGGGCGACACCCGCACCTCGATTTTTGACGCCGACGCCAGCATTGCGCTGGACGGCACCTTCGTGAAGATCGTCGCCTGGTACGACAACGAATGGGGCTATTCAAACAAGTGCCTGGAAATGGCGCGGGTCGTGTCGAAGTAAACCCGCTTCGCTTTTATCAAAAATGCGCCTTCGGGCGCTTTTTTTTGCGCAGAATTTTCCCTGTATTTTTTGAAAGTATCTATTCTTAATAATGAGAAAAATCGTGAATTTACTTATGATTATGGCTGAAATTATTCATGCATAAATCTATTCATCATTCCCTCCCATGGCAACCCACGCGCTGAATGACGCCCTGCTGGCGGCCCTGCGCGTGCAAGGCGGTGTGGCCACCAGCATTGAATTGCAGGCGCGCCTAAGCGTCAGCCAATCGACCGTGTCGCGCGCACTCGCGCCCCTGCTGGCGGCAGGCGATGTTCGCCAGACCGGCGCGGCGCGGGCGCGGCGCTACCTGCTGCCGCGCCGCATTCCGGGTGCGGGGAGCCAGTTGCCGGTGATGCGCGTCGATGCGCGCGGGCAGGTCACGCCGTTTGGCCGCATCGTGCCGCTGGCGGGCGGGCGCTTTTGGGTGGATGAGGCCGATGGCGTGAGCGAGCTGCACGCCGGCCTGCCCTGGTTTCTCGACGACATGCGCCCGCAAGGCTTCATGGGCCGCACCTTTGCCCACAGCCACCCTGCCCTGGGGCTGGCGGCCGATCCGCGCCACTGGAGCGCCGACGACACGCTCAAGGCGCTGGTCAGCTTTGGCGACGACCTGCCGGGCAACCTGATCGTGGGCGAACCGGCCTTCGAGCGCTTTCACACGCTGGGCGAGCGCGCCTCGCGGGCGGCCTCCAGCGCCGACTACCCGCGCCTGGCGCAGCAGGCCATGCTGGGCGCGCTGCCCGGTTCGTCAGCCGGTGGCGAGCAGCCCAAGTTCTGCACGCTTGTCGATGGCCGTTCGGTGATCGTCAAATTCTCGCCCGCAGGCGATTCCGACGTGGACCAGCGCACCCGCGACCTGCTGGTGTGCGAGCACCTGGCGCTGCAAACGCTGGCCAGTGCGGGCCTGCCCGCCGCCCGCACGCACGTGTTTTTCATCGGCAACCGCTTGTTTCTGGAATCCGAGCGCTTTGACCGCACGCCCGCCGGGCGCATCGGCATGGTGTCGCTGCAAGTCTATGACGCGCAATACGTCGGCGAGGAAGACAACTGGGCCGCCACCGCCCGCCGCATGGAAGCACGGTCGCTGTTGCGGCCGCAGGACGCGGCGCACCTGCGCTTTCTGGAAGCCTACGGCGTGCTGATTGCCAACACCGACCGCCATTACGGCAACATTTCCCTGCTGCTCGACGACGACGACTGGCGGCTGTCACCCACCTACGACATGCTGCCCATGCTGTACGCGCCGGTGGGCGGCGAACTGGTGGCGCGCGATTTTGCCGCCCGCCCGCTGCAACCCAGCGCCGCGACGCTCGACCAGTGGGTGCCGGCCAGGGAACTGGCGATGGCCTTCTGGCAAACCGCCGCGCAGGACGCACGGATTTCGGCAGGTTTCAGGGCCGTGGCATCAGGCAACCTGCAAACCCTTCGCACGCTGTAGCGCATTCGTTCAGAGTAGTAAAAGCCGGTTTAGTCATCAAACAGGTCATTTGCGCATGCTGCATATGCGTATACAGCTATTAATACCGTAGCAAGCATGCTGGATTCCTTGCCCGCTGTGATTTTCCGTCAAGCAGATTCCGTTTTAACCGGCTACGGCGCCCACGCAAGGTTCAGCCGGCGCGGCGACTGGCTGCTGCCTGTGCAATCGCAGGCGGCAGGCGCTTGAGCAGCCAGCGAATCGCCAGCGGCACCAGCACCAGGTCGTCGACCAGGCCGATCACCGGCAGCACGTCGGGAATCAGGTCGATGGGCGAAAAGAGATACAGCGCAATCAGCGCCGTGCCCCATTTCAGCCAGCCTGGCGCGTCCGGGTGGCGCAGCGCAAAACACAACTGCCGCGCGTCGCCACGCAAAACAGTCCAAAGCAGGGTCAAGCGTTTCAACATGGCAATCAACCTCCTTGCTGATCGGCTCCTGATGGACCCGCATCCAGGGCAGATGGCGCTGGCGGGGGCGACTGCAAGGGTTTTTCACCGGACGTTACATTCGGCGCCTTGCGCTGCTTGCAACGCTCAGGCGCGTTTAAAAATCGTGGTCGTGGTCGTACATCAACGCGGCCGACCCTGCACAGGCAGGGGCAGCGCCGTTTTGTAGCGCACCTGCTTGAGCGCAAAACTGGAGCGTATCTTTTCGATGCCCGGGATCGGCGTGAGCTGTTCCACGATGAATTTCTCCAGGGCGGCAATGTCGGTGATGGCCACGCGGATCAGGTAATCGCTGTCGCCGCTCATCAAATAGCATTCCATGACCTCGTCATGCTCTGCAATGCGTTTCTCGAACTCGGCCAGCGCGGCCTTGCTCTGGCTTGTGAGGCTGATGGAAATAAAAACGTTCAGGCCAATGCCCAGGGCTGCGGCGTTCACCAGTGCCACGTAGCGCTCTATGACGCCGTGGTCCTTCAGCGCCTTGACGCGCGCCAGACAAGGCGAAGGCGACAGGTGGACCTGCCGCGCCAGCTCCACGTTGGTCAGTCCACCGTCGCGCTGCAAGGCATCAATAATGCGCAAGTCAACCGAATCAAGCATAAAAATCCGAAAAAATAATTTAATTCAGCATATTGTGTCGTGAGTTCGGGTATGTCTTCCCCGAGATCAGCAGCCTGTGCGCACTTTATTTGCGTAAATTCGTTCAGATGACTTGTTTGTTTCCACTCCATGGACTTTGCGCAGATGAATGACCCGCTCGATACCGATCCCGGGGAAACCGGCGAGTGGCAGGACGCCCTGGCGGCCCTGCTGGCCACGCAGGGACCGGAACGCGCCCGCTTTGTGCTCGACACCCTGGCGCGCCAGGCGCGCACCGCCCGCATCGGCTGGCAGCCCGAGCTGTGCACGCCTTACGTGAACACCATTGCGGTGGACCAGCAGCCGCCGTTTGCGGGCGACCTGGCCATTGAGGAGCGGCTCGCCTCGCTGATGCGCTGGAACGCCCTGGCGATGGTGGCGCGGGCCAACCAGGCCTACGGAGACCTCGGCGGTCACATTGCCAGCTATGCCAGTGCCGCTGATCTGTTCGAGGTCGGCTTCAACCACTTTTTTCATGCCCGTGACCAGAGCCCGGAAGGCGGGCATCTGGGCGATCTGGTGTTCTTCCAGCCGCACAGCGCCCCAGGCGTGTACGCGCGGGCCTACCTCGAAGGCCGCTTGAGCGAGGCCGACCTGGGCTACTACCGTCAGGAGCTGACCAGCCCTGCCGCGCTGGGCGGAACGGGCGCGCGCGGCCTGTGCAGCTATCCGCACCCCTACCTGATGCCCGATTTCTGGCAGTTCCCGACCGGCTCCATGGGCATCGGCCCGATCAGTTCGATCTACCACGCCCGTTTCATGCGCTACCTGACCCACCGGCAACTGCTGGACTGCGCGAATCGCAAGGTGTGGGGCGTTTTCGGCGACGGTGAAATGGACGAGCCTGAAAGCATGAGCGCGCTGACACTGGCGGCCCGCGAGGGGCTGGACAACCTGGTCTGGGTCGTCAATTGCAACCTGCAGCGGCTGGACGGGCCGGTGCGCGGCAATGGCCGCATCATTGACGAGCTGGAAAAGTTGTTTTCCGGTGCCGGCTGGAACGTCATCAAGCTGATTTGGGGCAGCGACTGGGACGGACTTTTCGCCCGTGACACGAGCGGTGCGCTGGCCCGCGCATTTGCCGGCACTGTCGATGGCCAGATGCAGACGTTTGCCGCCAAGGACGGACGCTACAACCGGGAAACCTTTTTTGGCCAGAACGAAGAACTGGCCCGCTTGGCGCAGGGCATGACCGACGAGCAGATAGACCGCCTCAAGCGCGGCGGGCATGACCTGGTGAAGATTCATGCGGCCTATGCCGCCGCCGCCGCGCACCAGGGTCAACCGACGGTCATTCTGGCGCACACCAAAAAAGGCTACGGCATGGGCAAGGCCGGGCAGGGCAAGATGACCACCCACAGCCAGAAAAAACTCGACGAAAAAGAGCTGATCGAATTCAGAAACCGCTTCAACCTGCCGCTGAGCGACGCGCAGGCCACGTCCCTGGCGTTTTTCAAGCCCGCAGCGGACAGCCCTGAAATCCAGTACCTCCATGCGCGCCGCCAGGCTTTGGGCGGCTACCTGCCGCGCCGTGACACCGCATGCGCAACCCTGCCGGTGCCAGAGCTGGCGCGCTATGCCGCCTTTGCACTGCAGCCCGAAGGCAAGGAGATGAGCACGACCATGGCTTTTGTCCGCATGCTGGGCGGATTGCTGAAAGATGCCAAGCTGGGTCCGCGCATCGTGCCCATCGTGGCCGACGAAGCGCGCACGTTCGGCATGGCCAATCTTTTCAAACAGGTGGGTATCTATTCCAGCCTTGGCCAGCGCTATGCGCCTGAAGACATTGGCTCGGTCCTGAGTTACCGCGAAGCCATCGACGGCCAGATTTTGGAAGAAGGCATCAGCGAGGCCGGCGCCATGGCCAGCTGGACGGCGGCGGCCACCAGCTACAGCGTGCATGGCCTTGCCATGCTGCCGTTTTATATCTACTACTCCATGTTCGGGTTCCAGCGGGTGGGCGACCAGATCTGGGCCGCTGCCGACCAGCGTGCCCGGGGTTTCCTGCTGGGCGCGACCTCGGGGCGCACCACCCTGAGCGGGGAAGGGCTGCAGCACCAGGACGGCAGCAGCCACCTGATCGCCGCGACCATTCCGAACTGCAAGGCCTACGACCCGGCCTTTGCCGGTGAACTGGCCGTGATCCTCCAGCACGGCATGCATGAAATGCTGGTCGAGCAGCAGGACGTGTTTTATTACCTGACGCTGATGAACGAGAACTATGCCCAGCCCAATTTGCCGCCCAATGTGCACGCTGATGTGATTTCGGGCTGCTACCGGTTCGGCCACTATCCGGCGGCCGCCGGGGCGCGCGAACCGGGCAGCGCTGCCCTGAAGGTCACGCTGATGGGGTCAGGGGCGATTCTCACCGAGGTGATCAAGGCGGCCCATCTGCTGGCAGCGCAAGGCGTTGACGCCGAGGTGATCAGCGTGACCAGCTGGAGCGAGCTGGCACGCCAGGCCCAGGCCAGCTCGCCAGGCGAGACCAGTGCCGCCTGCGATACTGATGCGGGCGCAGCGTTTGTCACAGCGAAGCTTCTGCAAACCGAGGGGCCAATCGTGGCGGCAACCGACTACGTGCGCGCCGTGCCTGAAAGCATCCGGGCTTACCTGCCGCCGGGCCGTGCTTACACCACACTGGGCACCGACGGCTTTGGCCGCAGCGACACCCGGGCGGCGCTGCGCCGGTATTTCTCGGTGGACGCGGCCAGCATTGAACGCGCGGCATGGCGCGCGCTTCAGGCCAGTCCGTGAGTGCATCACGAAGAATTCTTGCGGCCGATTGAATAGGATAAAAATGTGATTCAGCTGAAAAATGTGCACAAGAGTTACGTGGTCAAGGACAAGCAGATTCCGGCCCTGAGCGGAATTGACCTGTCCATCGTGAAGGGAGAGATATTTGGCGTGATTGGCCATTCGGGGGCGGGCAAGTCCACCCTGGTCAGGCTGATCAATCTGCTGGAGCGGCCGTCCGGGGGCGAGATCATCGTCGACGGCGAGGCCATACTGGCCTACGACAACCTGGCGCTGCGGAACTTCAGAAGAAATATCGGCATGATCTTTCAGCATTTCAACCTGCTGAGCTCCAAGACGGTGGCTGAAAATGTCGCATTTCCCATCCGCATTGCCGGCGAACGGGACACTGCAAAAATTGATGCGCGGGTTGACGAGATGCTTGACCTGGTGGGGTTGAGCCGGCACAAGCACAAATATCCCAAGCAACTGTCAGGCGGCGAAAAGCAGCGCGTGGGCATTGCCCGCGCTCTGGCCAACCGGCCAAAAATCTTGTTGTGCGACGAGGCCACCAGTGCGCTCGATCCGCAGACCACCCGGTCCATCCTGCAACTGCTGCGGGAAATCAATGAAAAACTGAACCTGACGATTGTCCTGATCACGCACGAGATGGATGTCATCCGCACGATTTGCGACCGCGTCGCCGTGATTGATGGCGGCAAGATCGTGGAAAGCGGGCCGGTGACGCAGGTGTTTTTGCATCCCCGGCATCCGACGACCCGCAACTTTGTCATGGAGGCAGAAGACTTCTCTGAAGACGAATTCAGCGAAGGCCTCAACCAGACCGGTGAGGGCATGGTGCGGCGCCTTACCTTCATGAACGAATCCATGACGCAACCGGTTTTTACCCGCATTGCCAGGCAATGCGAGGTTGATTTTCTGATCCTCAATGGCCGTTTTGGAAAAATCAAGTCAACGCCCTGCGGGCAACTGACCGTCGCTTTCAAGGGTGACACCGAG
Source organism: Polaromonas sp. CG_9.11 (assembly GCF_015752225.1). Lineage (NCBI taxonomy): Bacteria > Pseudomonadati > Pseudomonadota > Betaproteobacteria > Burkholderiales > Comamonadaceae > Polaromonas > Polaromonas sp. CG_9.11. The sequence goes on along the minus strand of NZ_JADOVE010000023.1, from coordinate 34,244 downwards.
AACGCATTGGCGGCTATCAAACAACTCGCCGAGGCCGGTGTGGTTGTCGAGGAGAGCTTTTGATGAATGAATTTTTTCAAAGCCTGATGTCGGGCGGTGTGGCCTGGGACGACATCGGCTGGGCGTCGGTCGACACGCTGCTGATGCTGGGCGGCGCGCTGTCGCTGACGCTTTTGCTGGGTTTGCCGCTCGGCATCCTGCTTTTCCTGACGAGTCCCAAAAAACTGCTGGCGTCGCCGCGAACCTACGCGTCAGTTTCTTTTGGCGTGAATATCCTGCGGTCCCTGCCCTTTGTCATATTGCTGATTGCCATGATTCCGGTGACCGTTTTGCTGACGGGCACATCGCTCGGTGTGGCCGGTGCCATTCCGCCGCTGGTCGTCGGCGGGACGCCATTTTTTGCACGTCTGGTGGAAACCGCGCTGCGTGAGGTCGATCACGGCATTATTGAAGCCTCCATGGCGATGGGTGCCAGCGTGCGGCAGATTGTGACCGGAGCGCTGCTGCCCGAAGCCTTGCCAGGCATCATTGCGGCGGCCACGGTCACTGCCATTGCGCTGGTGTCTTACACCGCCTTGTCCGGTGTGGTCGGCGGTGGCGGCCTGGGCGACCTGGCCATTCGTTATGGCTACCAGCGCTTTCAGCTGAATGTGATGTTCATCACCATCATCTTGCTGCTGATTCTGGTCCAGATGCTGCAATGGGCCGGGGACCGGCTGGTCACGCATTTCAGTCGCTGAAATTTGGTTTTTTTAACGCAAGGAAAATCTATGAAGAAGTTATTGATGGCGCTCGTATTGGGCACTTCGCTGCTGGCGCATGCCGCCGACAAGCTGGTGATTGGCGCAAGCCCGACGCCGCATGCCGAGTTGCTCGAACACCTCAAGCCCATGCTTTTGCAGCAGGGGGTGGACCTGGACATCAAGGTCTACACCGATTATGTTCAGCCTAATGTCCAGCTGGTCGAGAAACGCATCGATGCCAATTTCTTCCAGCACAAGCCCTACATGGATGAATTCAACCGCAGCCGCGGCGCGTCCATCCAGGCGGTGGCCGATGTCTTGATTGCCCCCTTTGGCGCTTACTCGAAAAAAATCACCAACATCTCGGAACTGAAGGACGGCGCGGTGGTGGCCATACCGAACGATGCCGTGAATGGCGGCCGCGCCCTGCAATTGCTCGACCAGGCCAAGGTCATCAAGCTGACCGATCCCAAAAACAACATGTCCACCGAAAAAGACATTGCGCAGAACCTGAAAAACATCAAGATCAAGCAGCTTGAAGCCCCCATGCTGCCGCGCGTGCTCGGCGAAGTCGATCTGGCCATCATCAACACCACCTTTGCGCTGGAAGCCAAGCTCAGCCCGAGCAAGGATGCGCTGATCCTTGAAAGCGGACAGTCCAGCTACGTCAACCTGCTCGCGGCCAGGGCCGACAACAAGGACAGCCCCGCCATGAAAAAGCTGATGGCGGCATTGCAGTCCCCGGAGTCGAAGAAGTTCATTCTTGAGCGATTCAAGGGCAATATCGTCCCGGCTTTCTGAATCCCTTGCCCCTTTTGTCTGTCTGCTCCATTTAATCCCTACGCTCTGAAAAATCCATGAAACCCGGAAAACAATACAAAATCGAAACCCTGGCGGTGCATGCCGGACACGCTGTCGATGTCGGCACCGGCGCCGTCACCGAAGCCATCCACCTTTCAACCACTTTCGAGCGCGATGCGGACGGGGGTTATTCGCGTGGCTTTCTTTATTCGCGCAATCACAACCCGAACCGCAATGGGCTGGAAGCCGCGCTCGCCGCGCTTGAAGGCGGCGCTGCAAGTGCCGCCTTCGGCTCCGGTCTGGCGGCCGTGACCGCGATTTTTCAGGGTTTGATGCCGGGCGACCATGTCATTGCACCGGTCGACATTTACCACGGCACGGCCAATGTCCTGAAGCATCTTTTCGCCAAATGGGGCGTCACCGCTTCGTTTGTCGACATGACGAATCTGGACAGCGTGCGCCAGGCCTTGACGCCGCAGACCAAAATCATCTGGATTGAAACGCCGTCAAATCCGCTGCTGCAATGCGTTGACATCACTGCCATTGCAGAGATAGCCCGCCAGCATGGCGCGCGCGCCATTGCCGACAACACGTTTGCCAGCCCGGTGCTTCAGCAGCCGCTGGCGCTGGGTTGCGACATGGTGATGCATGCCACCACCAAGTACCTGGGCGGGCGCAGCGACGTGCTGGGCGGGGCCGTCGTGTCGCGGCTGGACGACGAGCATTTTGCCCAGTTACGAACCGCGCAGCTCTTTGGCGGCGCGGTGCCTTCGCCGTTCGACTGCTGGCTGGTCATGCGTAGCCTGCCAACCCTGCCGTACCGCATGCAGGCGCATTGTGCCAATGCACAAAAGGTCGCTGAATTTTTGCAGCAGCATGAAAAAGTCAGTGTGGTGCATTACCCCGGCTTGCCGGACAACGCTTTTCATGCCATTGCCAGCAAGCAGATGTCCGGCTTTGGCGGCATGCTGTCGTTCGAGGTCAAGGGCGGCAAGGACTCGGCAATGGCACTGGCCGCGCATGTGGAAATTTTCACCCGCGCCACCAGCCTGGGCGGCGTCGAAAGCCTGATTGAACACCGCGCATCGATCGAGGGCCCTGAAAGCAAGACGCCACAAGGCTTGCTGCGGGTGTCTGTCGGACTTGAAAACGCCGACGACCTGATCGACGACCTGAGCTCGGCGCTGACGCACTGTTCATGAACCAGCGGCGGTGGGCCGTTGCGTTGATCGTGTCGGCCCAGTGGCTGGGCACGTCGCTGTGGTTCAGTCCAAACAGTGCCGCCGATGACCTGATGGCGGCCTGGCATATCGGGCCTGCCCAGTTTGCCTGGCTGATTGCGGCAACCCAGTCAGGCTTCATTGCAGGTACGCTGTGGCTGGCTTACTCTGGCTGGGCAGACCGGTATTCAACCAGTCGGATTTTTGCGATGGCCTGCGTGTCAGGCGCCCTTGTCAATGCAGCGTTTTCAGGGGGCTGGGTTGGTTTCGAGTCGGGGCTGCTGCTGCGCTTTGCGGTGGGCGTGTGCCTGGCGGGAATCTACCCCCTGGGCATGAAGATGATCGTCGGTTGGGTGGGCGGCAAGTCCGGTGCGGCGCTGGGTCTGCTGGTGGGCATGTTGACGCTGGGCACCGCGCTGCCCCATGGCGTGCGGGCGCTGGGCGCAACCCTGCCCTGGCAAACCGTGATCCAGGTGTCTTCTGCCTTGGCGTTGGCCGGGGCGGCGCTGGTGTATTTTCTGGGGGATGGTCCTTACCTGAAAAAGAGCGACGGCCACCGGGGCGCTTCATTGGGCAGGGCGTTTGGCGTCTTCAAAATCCCCGATTTCAGGGCCGCTGCCCTGGGCTACTTTGGCCATATGTGGGAGTTGTATGCATTTTGGGCCGTGTTGCCCTGGCTTGCTGCCCAGTTGCTGCTGGATGCGGGGCAAGTCCACTGGGGTCTGCCGGGGTCGGTTGCCGCGATCAGCTTTTTCTGCATTGCAGCGGGTTTTCTCGGCTGTGTTTGCGGCGGGCGTGTCAGCATCAGGCTGGACAGTGTTTATGTGGCCGCGTTCGCCTTGCTGGCCTCGGGCCTGTTGTGCTTGACTTATCCCTTGCTGCCCCCCGACTGGCTGCTGCTGCGCTTTGTGGTGCTGCTGGCCTGGGGCTTTTTTGTGGTGGCCGATTCTCCGCAGTTCTCGTCCATCTCGGCCAGAAGCTGCCCGCCGCAATCGGTAGGCAGTGCGCTGGCTGTGCAGAACAGCCTAGGGTTTTTGATCACCATCGTCAGCATCACCATTTTGTTGAGCGTCATTGAAGGGTTGGGCAGCAAGGCTGTCTGGATCCTGCTGCCAGGACCGCTTTTGGGCCTGGCGGGAATGTGGCCCCTGCTGAAAAAAACCAGAGCCGGCGTCGCCGTTTAAATACACCCACCATGAGGAATCAAGCATGACCGAATCAGTCGCGGAAATTTCGAGGCGCTACCAGAGTTACATGGTGGAGCTGCGGCGCAAGATACACAGCCATCCTGAACTTTCGTTCGAGGAACAAGGCACCTCAACGCTGGTACAGGACGAGTTGAACAGGCTGGGCATTCCCTTTGAGCTTGCAGGCGACTACGGAATTGTTGCGACCATTGAAGGCAAGAATCCGCACCAGATGGTGGCCCTGCGTGCCGACATGGACGCCTTACCCATCCATGAAAACAACGCGCATCTGCCGTATTGCTCAAAAACCCCCGGTGTCATGCACGCCTGCGGCCATGACGGCCACGTTGCCATGCTGCTGGGCGCCGCACAGGTTTTTCAGCATGTCAAGGACACGATGAATGGAACGGTGAAACTGTGTTTCCAGCAGGCCGAGGAGCGCGGCGGCGGCACGGCGGAAATACTCAAGCTACTGGCGCCATTTCCGGTCAAAAGTGCCTTTGCCATTCATCTGTGGTCAGAGATTGAAAGTGGAAAATTTTCCGTACAGGCCGGGCCGCGCATGGCAGCGGGCGACAACTTTGAAATTGTCATTCAGGGGGTGGGCTGCCACGGGGCCACGCCGCACCGGGGGGTCGACCCGATCGTAGTGGCGTCGGCCATCGTGATGAACGTGTCGCACCTGATCGCGCGGGAAATTGATCCGACGCACGCGGCAGCGCTCACGTTTGGCAAGCTGCACAGCGGCGAAGCGGGCAATGTCATTCCTGACAAGGCCGTTTTGGCAGGCACCCTCAGGACCACGGACAAGGCGGATCAGGTTCATCTGCAGGCGGCGTTGCGTCGGGTGGTGCAAAGCACGGCGGACGCCTTTCGGGCCCGTGCGGAGGTGAGCATCAAGCGCGGCGGGCCCATGCTTTTCAACGAGGCGCGCTGCAGCCAGCTGGCCGAGCAGACCGTTCAGGAACTGTTCGGGGCCGGCGACCTGATGGCGTTTCCCCCGCTGATGGTGTCTGAAAACTTCGGTGACTTTCTCGAGGTGTACCCGGGGTTGATGGCCTTCATCGGGGTGCGCAACGAAAGCCGGGGTGCCTGCTTTGCGCACCATCATCCCCAGTTCAATATTGACGAAGACGCTCTGTACAGAGGGGCGGCGCTTCATGTGGGCTACGCGCTGAAGTGTTTCGAAAGCCTGTAGTTCGGCGTGGCCTGCCTCGCGGTCAAACGCCTTATACCAATCCCGACATGGGATGGCCTACCATGCCCAAACTGCCGCAGTTCCCGAACGTTTCCTTGTTGCCGCTGCCTGCGGGCTCACCCGAACTCAACCCGGCCGAGCAGGTGTGGCAGCAACTGCGCGACCGGCCCCTGGCCAACCGCTGCTGCGACGGGTATGCGCAACAGTGGACGCCTGCAATGCCTTCACGCAAATCCCTGGCGCCATCCGTTCCCTGTGCTCGCGCAGCTGGGCAGTGCTGCCTGCGGCTTCTGTCATTTCATGACACGGGATTGGGATAACTGCTTGCATTAGCAATCCATCATCGCGACCGCTGCGCTCGCGATGACGAGAATGTTCAGCCCACGACCCCAGCCCGCTCCAGCATCGCATGCAGCAGCACATTGCACCCCGCCGTGAGGTGTTCGGGCTTGGCGTCTTCGATCTCGTTGTGGCTGATGCCGTCCTTGCAGGGGATGAAGATCATGCCGGACGGCGCCAGATTGGCCATGTACACCGCGTCGTGTCCGGCGCCGGAGACAACCGGCATGTTCGAGTAACCCAGCTTGTGGGCGGCGCGCGCCACGGCATCGACGCAGTCCGGGTGAAACACCTGCGCCGGGTAGCTGGACACTTGCTCGATCTGGATGCCCAAGCCGGACTCTGCGCTGAGACGGGCGGCAAGGGCTTTGACCTCGTCGGCCATCTCATCGACCAATTCATCGGTGCTGTTGCGCAGGTCGATGCTGAACTTCACCCGCCCCGGAATCACGTTGCGGCTGTTTGGAAACACCTGCACCATGCCCACCGTGCCGCGCCCGTGCGGCGGGTGGCGACGCGCTGCCGCCACCACGTCCTGCATCAGCGGGGTGGCGACCTGCAGCGCGTCCTTGCGCAGCGCCATCGGCGTGGGGCCGGCGTGCGCTTCCATGCCGGTCACGGTGCAGTCGAACCAGCGGATGCCCAGCACGCCCTGCACCACGCCGATGGTGGTGTCGTTGTCTTCGAGCACCGGGCCTTGCTCGATGTGGGTTTCAAAATACGCGCCGATCGGGTGGTCGCCGGGCTCCTGCTCGCCGATGTAGCCGATGCGCGCGAGCTCGTCCTTCACTGTTTTGCCTTCGGTGTCGGTGGCGGCGTAGGCGTGCGCCAGCGTGAAGGCCTTGGCGAACACGCCCGAACCCATCATCACCGGCACGAAGCGCGAGCCTTCCTCGTTGGTCCAGAAGGCGACTTCAATCGGCGCTTCGGTCTCGATGCCATGGTCGTTCAGCGTGCGGACGACTTCGATGCCCGCCAGCACGCCGTAGTTGCCGTCGAACTTGCCGCCGGTCGGCTGGGTGTCGATGTGGCTGCCGGTCATGATCGGCGGCAGCGCGTTGTTGCGCCCGGCTCGGCGCATGAAGCCGTTGCCGATCTGGTCGATGGTGATGCGCATGCCGGCATCGATGGCCCAGCCGATGACCAGGTCGCGGCCCTGCTTGTCGAGGTCGGTCAGCGTCAGGCGGCAGACGCCGCCCTTGGGTGTGGCACCAATTTGGGCCAGTTGCATGAGCGAGTCCCAGAGGCGCTCGCCATTGATGCGCAGGCTGTCGATGGTGGTGGCGGTATTCATGGGTGACCTTGTTGGCATCGGCTGAAAATTGACAGTCAGAATTGATCCAGCGGAAACACCGGGTGTTTCACCTGGGCAAATGGAAACAGCGCGTAGTCCGAGCTGGTGACGCCCGGGCTGTCGCACTCGACCAGCGCGTGCGCAAGAGGCTCAAAAACCGGCCGGCAGTACATGCGTGACTTGAGCAACAGGAAGCGGTGCGCGCCAGGGTCCACGCCGACGCACTGAAACACCCCGAGGTCCCAGGGTTCATGGGGGCGTTCGGTGACAACGATCCGGGCGACGCCAATGTCGAGCAGCACGGTGCGGCCCATGCAGCAGCGCTGCCCGGTGTAGATGGGACCTGTCACGGTGTATTCGCCGTCGCTGATGGCGCGCACGGTGCCGCGCACCGGCATGGGCTGCTTGACGATGCCCAACTGGGTCAAGGCAACCTTGTTGCCCAGCGCGATGCTGACCTCGGCGCCAATGCCCGCCTGAACCAGGGCCTGAACCGCCTGGGCGTCGCAGAGCGGGCCCACGGCAATGTCCTGCAGGCCCTGTGACAGCGCTGCCTGCAGCACGTCCATGGTGTCGCAGGTGCCGCCTGACATGCAGTTGTCACTGTGGTCGAGCAGCAGCACCGGCCGACTGGCCCCCACGGCCAGCGCCTGCGCCCGTGCCAGAGAGCTCGCCAGCGGCTCACTGTCGTAGACAAACTGCGCCCGGTCGGCCCAGATCTGCTCGGCAATCCGGTCGGCCACGTCTTGCGCGGCGGCCACTCCTTGCGGCGTGGCCGCGCCGGTCACCACCACGCTGACGCATGGGGCCTCGATGTCAGCCAGGGAAAACCCGGCGAACACCGTCACCGCCGGCACGTCTTCGCATTCCGCGTCACGGGCCGACTGCACCGCGCGCAGCATGGCGCCATTCAGGGTGGTGCTGCGCAGGGTGTGGCTCATGAGGGGCAGTTGGTGCCAGCGCACGGTGTAGCGCGCCTGCCCTTGCAGCATGGCCAGCAGCAGGCGGCCCGCATGCTCGCCGGTTTCGTACATGTCCACATGCGGGTAGGTCTTGAAGCCCACCACCACATCGGCGTTGTCGATGATTTTTTGCGTGATGTTGCCGTGCAGGTCCAGGGCCACCCCGATGGGCACGCCCGGCGCGGCGGCGCGCACGCGTGCCAGCAGGTCGCCTTCGCCGTCGGCACTGTTCTCGGCCACCATGGCGCCATGCAGGTCCAGCAAGATGGCGTCGCATCCGGGCGCAGCGTTCACGATGCGTTCGGTGAGGTCGTCATAGGCCTGCGCCTGCACCGGGCCACTGGGGTTGGCCATGGCAGACACCGGCGTCACCAGCGTGGCGCCGGCGATTTGTGCCAGATCAATGAAGGCTGCCATGGCGGTGCGCATGCCCAGGTTGTCGCGGCAGGCCGCCTCGCCGTAGCTGGGGGCAAAGGCTTCCAGCGGCGTGGGCACGGGCGAGAAGGTGTTGGTCTCGTGGTTGAGCCGGGCAATCAAAATCTTCATGTGTGTGTCTCCATCGAAACTCAAACCAGACCGACACCCAGGTAGCGGTCCTTGACGGCCACATCGGCCAGAAAGGTGGCGTTGTCTGCGCTGTAAACGATCGCGCCCTGCTCAATGATGTAATGCCGGTCGGCCAGCTGGGTGCAGACTTCCAGATTCTGCTCAACCAGCAAGATGGCCACGCCTGCTGCCTTGATTTTCTTGAGCTGCGCCACGATTTCTTCGACGATCACGGGGGCCAGCCCCTCCACCGGCTCGTCCAGCATCAGCAGCTTGGGGTCGTTCATCAAGGCGCGCCCGATGGCCAGCATTTGTTGCTCGCCGCCGGAGAGCTGGGCGCCGCCGTTTTTTCGGCGCTCCTTGAGGCGCGGAAAGATGCGGTACACGTCGTCCAGTTGCCAGGGCGAGCGTTTGCGCTGGCCCAGCAACAGGTTTTCTTCCACCGTCAGCAGTTTGAATATGCCACGGTGTTCCGGCACCAGGCACACCCCCCGCTGGGCAATCACGTGGGGCGCCAAGCCGGTCATCGCCTGCCCGCAAAATCGCACGGCGCCCTGGGTCGGCGGCACCACGCCGACGATGCACTTGAGCGTGGTGGTCTTGCCCGCACCATTGCGCCCCAGCAGCGTCACCAGTTCGCCGTCGTTGACCTGCAAGGTGACGCCCTGCAGCACATGGCTCTTGCCATAGTGGGCGTGGCCGTTTTCCACTTCGAGAATCATGCTTTGCCCCCGGTGATCATGTTGCCCAGGTAGGCGGCACGCACACGGTCGTCGCTGCGAATCTCATGCGGCAGCCCTTCGGCCAGCACGCGGCCTTGCTGCATCACGGTCACGGTGTCGGAAATATCCATCACGATGTTCATGTTGTGCTCGATCAGCACCACGGTGTGCTCGTCGCGCAGGCTCTGGATAAAGCGCTTCATGTCGTCCAGGTCATCGATTCCCATTCCGGACGTGGGCTCGTCCAGAAAAATCGCCTTGGGGCGGGCGGCCAGGGCCATGCCCACCTCCAGCCGGCGTTGTTGCCCGTGCGACAGATTGCCGGCCGGCACGGTGGCAAAGCTCTCCAGCCCCAACTTGGCCAATACGCTGGCCACGGTGTCGGCGCAGGCGCGCGGGCCTTCGGGCTCGTGCCAGCAATTCAGCGCCCTGGCCGGTGCCGTTCCCTGCGCGGCAAGGCGCAGGTTTTCGCGCACCGACAGGCTGGGAAACAGGCTGGTAACCTGAAACGAGCGGGCAATGCCGCGCTGCACCCGGCGGTGATCGGGTTCGTTCGTCACGTCATGCCCGTCGAACAGGATGCGGCCAGCGCTGAGCGTCTTGGTGCCCGTCAGCATATGAAACAGCGTGGTTTTGCCAGCGCCGTTTGGACCAATCACCGAATGCACGGTGTTCGCCCGCACCTTGAGGTTGACACCGCCCAGTGCCGCGAATTTGTCGTAGTATTTTTCGACGCCGATGGCTTCCAGCAAGATGGGCGTGCTCATGCCTGCTCTCCTTTGCTGCGCACAGAACGCCGCTTGCTGAGGACTAAATTGCAGAGCTTTTCACCCAGGCCCCACAGGCCACGCTGCATCCACAGGCTGATGGCGATCAGCACCAGCCCCAGCAGCAGCAGCCAGCGCGGCCACAGGCTGGAGAGCCAATCGCCCAGCAGCAGATAAAAGGCCGATCCCAGCACGGAAGCAAACAGGTTGCCGGTGCCGCCAATGACGGTCATGACCAGAATCATCTCGCTGGTGTGGTATTCGGCGTTGGAGAGCGGCGCGATGCCAATCATCATGGCGTGCAGCGCACCGGCCAGCCCGGTCACCGCGCCAGAGATCACAAAAGCCTGCAGTTTGAGCAGTTTGAGGTTGTAGCCGATGGCACCGGCCCGCTCCTCGTTGTCGCGCACGGCGAGCAGCGTGCGCCCGAAGGTTGACCTGGAGACCTTGAGCAACAACCAGAACGCCACCATGAAGATTGCGGCCACAAAACCATAAAACTGCCATGCCGAGGTAAGCGGCCACAGCACGTGGCCGAAAATCGCAAGGCTGGGCCGCGGAATGTCCAGCAACCCGTTGTCCCCGCCCGTGATGCTGGTCGCGGTGTAGGCCACAAAGTAAAACATCTGCGCAAAGGCCAATGTCAGCATCACGAAATAAGTGCCCTTTTGGCGAATGGCGACCCATCCCACAACCGCCGCGCCCAGCGCCCCGGCCACCACGGCCAGCGTCAACGCGAGCGGCATCGGCAGCGGCCAGCGTGTCAGGGTGAGCGCGATGGTGTAACTCCCCAGGCCAAAGAAGATGCCCTGGCCGAATGACAGCAGCCCGGTGAACCCCAGCAACAGGTTGCACCCCATGGCCGCCAGACCGAAGATCAGGACTTCGCTGGCCAGCGAGCCCGATTCCATCATCAGGGGCATCAGCAGCACGACGGCCAAGGCCAGGAGGAGGTGGGTGTGTTTTCTCATGGTGCTTATTCCTTGCGACCGAGCAGGCCATGCGGACGCAGCAACAGCACGGTTGCCATGGCGATGTAAATCATCAAACGTGCGCCTTCCGGCCACAGCGTGCTCATCACGCTTTGCACCACGCCAATCAGCAGCCCGCCCAACAAGGCGCCGCTGAAACTGCCCATGCCGCCCACCACCACGATCACAAAAGCGACACCCAGGGCCTCAATCCCCATGAAGGGCTCGACCCCCCGGATCGGCGCAGCCAGCACGCCTGCCAAAGCCGCCGTCGCCGCGCCCAATGCAAAAACAAGGCTGAAGATCCGGAACACGTTGATGCCCAGCAACGACACCATTTCAGTCGACTCGCTGCCCGCGCGCACGGCACTCCCCAGCCGCGTGCCTTCCAGCACAAACCACAGCAGCACCGCCAGAACAGCGGTGAAGGCAATGACAAACAACCGGTACTTGGGATAAATGAAGCTGCCCCACATGACCACGCCTTGCAGCAGGTCGGGGACGGCGACGTTGTTGCCCAGCGGCCCCCATTGCAGGATGACCAGTTCCTGAACCACCAGCGCCAGGCCCACCGTGACCACGATATGAAACTCATGGGCCTTGTCGTACACGTGGCGCAGCATCAGCTTCTCGGTCAGCCAGCCAACAGCGCCGACCGCCAGCGGCGACACGAGCAGCGTCCACCAGAAACTCAAGCCCCAGCGCGTGAACTGATAGCAAAAATACGCCCCCAGCAGGTAGAACGCGCCGTGGGCAAAATTCACAAAGCGCAACAAGCCAAACACGATGGACAAGCCAACGGCCAACAAGAAGTACAGCATGCCGATGCCGACCCCGTTGATGATCTGAAGCAGATAAATGTTCATGCGGTGTGGGAGGCAAAAATGAAGCACTTGCGCAGCGCCCGAATGCGCTGCGGGCTAGGGACTCGGGGGCGGGACCCAACGCTGCACGCGCCGCATGGGGTCGCCGTGAAACAGAATCAGGTCCGTTTGCAGCCTGTCTGGTCAATCGGAAGGAAGGATTTTCCGGAACTCAGCACATCCACATAATCATCCTTGTTCTTCATTTTGGCTTTGGCCTTGCCTTTGAGCAGGTAGTAGTTTTTAAGCACCTGATGGTCAGCCTTGCGAATTTCCTCTTCGCCGGTCAAGCCCTGGTATTTCATGCCTTCGAGCGCTGCGATCACCGCTTTTTGATCCACGGAACCGGCCTTGATGATGCCGTCGATGAGCAGCTTGGTGCAGATGTAGGAGCCCGCCAGGCTGTAGTTGGGGTTGGCGCGGAATGTGTCGTTGGCGCGTTTTACCAGATCACGGTTGAGCACGGAATCCACGGTATGCCAGTACTGCGCGCCGAAATAGATGCCTTCGCACAGGTCAGCGCCCAGCGATTCAAACTGCTCCAGGCCGGAGGCCCAGGCCACCAGGATGGTCATGTTCTTGTTCATCCCAAAGCTCACCGCCTGGCGCAAGGTGTCGGCGCACTGAGCGCCAAAGTTCAGCAGCAGCAACACGTCCGGCTTGGCCGCGATGGCGTTGGTGATGTAGCCGCTGAATTCTTTCTCGGCCAGCGAGTGGTAGCTGTTGCCCACATGCTCGATGCCTTTTTCCTTGAAAATATTCTTGGCTGCCGACAGCAAGCCGTCGCCAAACACATACTGCGGTGTGATGGTGTACCAGCGCTTGGCCTTGGGCATGGATTCGATCAGCGGACGCACCGTCTGCTCAACCGCGCCGAAGGTGGGAACGGACCAGCGGAAGGTGGCATCGTTGCAGTCTTGCCCGGTAATTTCATCGGCCCCAGCCGTGGTGATGAAGATGCCGCCGACTTTTTCTGCTTCCTTGCCCATGGCCAGTGCTTCGGAGGACAGGATGCCCCCGGCAAAGAAACGGGCGCCATTTTGCTGGGCGGCCTCCTGAACGCGGCGCACCGCAGTCGCCGGTTTCCCTTCGGTGTCCAGCACGGTGTAGGCCAGCGGTCGCTTGATGGCCGTGCCGTATTGTTCGATGGCCAGCTTCATGCCAAGGTCCGCGTATTTGCCGTTGGCCGCGAAAGCACCGGACATGGGAACAGGACAGGCAAACTGGATAGGACCGGACGACTGGGCAAAGGCAGAGTGCGAAAGACCAAGCGATGCTGGCAATGCGCCCAGTGCGGAAAGCTGTAGAAGTTGACGACGTTTCATGAAGGGACTCCTGTGGTTCAGTGTTGGCGAAAATTGATGGCTGTCAATGCTATGCATAGACTGCTGTCCGCAGGAAGTGTGCCAAGATTCATTGCGGGGAAGGCAACGCGTCAAATGGTGGGCATTGACGCCATGGGAGGACTCCAAGATCCGGATGCATCAATTCCTGTTTATACGTATAAATAGAATAAATAGACCTAGTGCAAACCCGGTGCACCATGTTGTTGCCCCCTTGCGGTGCATACTGCACCCGAGATGCGAGAAGGGCGTTCACACACGCCCGCACATTGGAATTTTGAATTCTTGAACTGAACCAGATACACATGGCAACGACAACTCCGGCGGCACCCCAGCGCAAGATCAATCAACTGAAACGCTCGGATTTGGTGGCTGAAGAAATCAAGCGGCTGATCACCGACAAGAACCTGAGCCCTGGCGACAGGCTTCCCCGCGAGAGCGAGTTGCAGGCCCAGTTTGAAGTCAGCAAAGGCACGATCCGTGAGGCGCTGAAGTCGCTCGAAGTGCAGGGGCTGGTGAAGATTTCGACCGGCCCGGCCGGCGGAGGCACGATCATCGAAGTGACGCTGGACCGGACCTTGCAGTTGCTGCAGAACTACCTGTTCTTCAAGGATGTGACCATTGAAGACATTTACGCCGCACGCCGGCTGCTGGAGCCCGAACTGGCGGCGGGCGCGGTGCCGCATTTGACCGAGGCCGATTTTTCCGCCCTGGAGCACAGCATCGCGTGTTGCGATCCCATATCGAGTCATGAAGACATGCTGAGCCAGCGGCGCGAGGATGTCAATTTTCACGACATTCTGGCCGCCGCAAACCCCAATCCATTCCTGCGGTTCACATGTGAACTCATCAACGAAATGATTCGTCAGCTGATTGTTTTCGGCAACCGCACACCCAGGATCGAGCACCGGCGGTTTGGTGAAGCCAACGCCGACATCCACCGGCAAATCACCTTGGCCGCGCGCGAACAAGATGTGGACAAAGTGCGCGAACTGATGGTTCAGCACATGGCCGAGGCCACCAACCACGTCAAGCGGATGAAGGGACGACTTCAGGGCCGGCTTATTTTGGATGCCGACAGCCTGCGCCGGCTTCGTCCAGCGACCCGGAAGTCCTTGAAATAAGCGTCGAATTGCGCAGGGCACGGCATGCATGCTGCCCTTGCAGCACCAGGATCACGGCGAAAGCATGATTTGCTATTTATTTGATAGCTGTTTGACCAGGCAGGACATGCGCTAAAGTCATATTTTATGCATGTTTCGTGGTCGGGACGACATGCGTACGTTCCACGCGAGGGGCCAAGCCCGGGCGCTGCCTTAGCCCGCGCCCTGCCGGGCTGCCGCCTGCGCAATGTCCGGTGGCAGTCGCTTGAGCAGCCAGCGGATCGCCAATGGCACCAGCACGATGTCATCGAGCATGCCGATCACCGGCAGGAAATCGGGAATCAGGTCGATGGGTGAGAGCAGGTACAGCGCGATCAGGGCCGTGCCCCACTTCAGCCAGGCTGGCGCGTCGGGGTGACGCAGGGCAAACCATAACTGGCGGGCATCGCCGCGCAGCACGGTCCACAGCAGGGTCAGGCGTTTGAACATGTCGGATTCCTTGGGTCATTGGCCCCAGCGGGCCTGTATGCAGACCAGATGGCGCTGGACAGGGCGACTGCAAGGATTTTTCACCGGACGTTACATTGCACGCCTTGAAAGGTCGGCGGCGCTCTGGCGCGTTCAGTGTCTATGCCGCGTTTGGACCGCAGCCACCGGCCAGACAGGCGAGCAGGCGCCAGACAAAAAAAGTTCGGCCACGTCCCTTGCCGGACCCCACTAGCACGGCGAAAACAAGACCACGCCCTGAAGCAGGTCAGCCAATTCCGGGCGGTGCAGCGCGAATGTTCTGCTGGCGATTCACTGCGCCGCCAATGGCCGCCGCATGCGAATTTCCGGCTGTCGCCGGCAGACCCGTCTGAAGAGGCATCTACAACCTCTGGCGGCGTTGGCGACACAGGAATTTCAAACTTTCGAAGCTGGGACGGCGCACCTCGGCCGCAGGGATCAGTGTTCAACTGGCGGCGATCCGCGTACCATGCGGCTGAAACCCTCGCCCCGCACGCTTCAACCCCGACAAACATCTTCTGCCATGGACAACTCCTCTTCTTCCCCTTCCTCCTACACGCCGCCCAAGGTCTGGTCTCATGTCATGGAAAGCGGTGGCCGCTTCGCCGGCATCAATCGCCCGACTGCCGGCCCGACCCATGAAAAAGAACTGCCGGTCGGGCGCCATCCGCTGCAACTCTATTCGCTGGGCACGCCCAACGGCGTCAAGGTGACGGTGATGCTCGAAGAACTGCTCGCAGCCGGGCATGGTGGCGCAGAGTACGACGCCTGGCTGATCCGCATCCAGGACGGCGACCAGTTCGGCAGCGGCTTTGTCTCGGCCAATCCAAACTCCAAGATCCCGGCGCTGGTGGACCGCAGCGGACCGACGCCCATCAGGGTGTTCGAGTCAGGCGCGATCCTGATGTATCTTGCCGAAAAGTTCGGCGCCTTCCTGCCCGCAGAAGGCGCCGCGCGCGCCGAATGCCTGTCGTGGCTGTTCTGGCAGATGGGCAGTGCGCCTTTCCTGGGCGGGGGGTTCGGTCACTTCTATGCCTACGCGCCGACCAAGATCGAGTACGCGATCGATCGGTACGCAATGGAAGTGAAGCGCCAGCTCGACGTGCTCGACCGTCGCCTGGCCGAGAGTCCCTATCTGGCCGGAGACGAGTACACCATTGCCGACATGGCGGTGTGGCCTTGGTATGGCACGCTTGCCAAGGGGCAACTGTATGAAGCGGGTGAATTCCTGCAGGTTCAGGCCTACACCCATGTGCTGCGCTGGACCAACCAGATTGCCCAGCGCCCCGCCGTGCGGCGCGGTCGCATGGTCAACCGCACCATGGGCGAGCCCTCGAGCCAGTTGCACGAACGCCATGACGCCAGCGACTTTGACACCCAGACCCAGGACAAGCTGTCCGCGCCGATGTGATGCCCGGCTTGATGCCCTGACCTGTCAACCCAATCCCACCATGATCACTCTTTACGACTGCGCCACTGCACCCAGCCCGCGCCGCGCACGCATCCTGCTCGCTGA
The DNA here is from genome assembly GCF_015752225.1 of Polaromonas sp. CG_9.11. NCBI lineage: Bacteria > Pseudomonadati > Pseudomonadota > Betaproteobacteria > Burkholderiales > Comamonadaceae > Polaromonas > Polaromonas sp. CG_9.11. Next base: position 18,162 of record NZ_JADOVE010000023.1, on the reverse strand, counting down.
AAAAGGCGTTGCCCACGAGACGGTCCAGGTGGACCTGAAAAATTCCGAGCAACTGCGCAGCGCCTTCCAACACATCAATCCGCAGTGCACCGTGCCAGCGCTGCGCACCGACGAGGGAAGCGTGCTGACCGACAACGCGGCAATCACCGCCTATCTGGAGGCCCGTTACCCCGAGCCGCCGCTGCTGGGCATCACCCCCCAGGAAAAAGCGCAAATTGCAAGCTGGAACTGGCGCGTCGAGTTCGAAGGGCTGATGGCCGTCGCCGAAGCACTGCGCAACAGCGCGCCGGCCATGGCCAACCGTGCGCTGCCCGGGCAGATGGACTACCCGCAGATTCCCGAACTGGCGCAGCGCGGCCTGGCCAGGCTGCAACAGTTCCTTGTCATGCTCGACGAACGCCTGGCTGACCGCAACTTCATCGCCACCGACCGTTTCAGCGTGGCCGACATCACGGCGGCAGTCGCGGTTGACTTTGCACGCGTGGTGAGAATCAAGCCTGGTGAACAGCACCCCCACCTTCAGCGCTGGCGGGCGGCAATGGCCCAGCGCCCGTCGATGACGCTTTAGGCAAGAAAGCGCGCTACCTTCAGCCGGATGGCCGCAGCCGAGTCACCGTGACCGCATCGCGCTTTCGGCAGCACAAAGTCCGCATCGCAGCCCGGGCCGTGTCAAGCGGGGTGAAGCCTCTCCAGGCGATGGAACCCGCAAAGCCTGTGCAGGGTGGCCGTTTTCATGCTGAATCGGCCTCTGGCGCTTGGTGCGCCAGTGCTGCGTGCTGTTAAAAAAATAGTGATTGCGGGTTGGATGGAAATCTGGCCCTCAATACACGGCAATCAATCAGGATTTGTCGCGAACGACCGGAATGCAGCGATTTGGGCCATGGGTTTGTCTCCCGTGACTGGCGCAATCCGGCCATCACTGTTCGCGGGTGCGTCCGCGCCGGCTGACAGGACGCTGTTCCGCCACCCCGTTCAGCCCGGAAGAGGGTCGGCGCGATGCTGGCATCGTGCGGCGGCAATCCCCCGGATCCTTTGAGGCACGGACTTGGTGTGACGCGCCAATTGCCAGCGGTTCGCTTCACGACCCGCCGTCGGGTACGCCTGCGCTCCGCAACGCTTGTGCCAGCAGTTCCCGGTCCGCTGAAAACTTTTGGGGAAAGCTGCGTTCGAAGACGCGAATCGAATAGCCCGGGTGGGCGCTGCACGCCCGATGTGCGTAGGCACGTGCTTCGTCATGGCGGTTTGCCAGAGCCAGGCATGCGGCAGCGACCGCATACATGTGGAAGTGGGCGTTTGGCTCGCTGGTGGCGCGAACGCCCCAGGCCGCTGCCTCGTCGTACTTGCCCTGTATCGCAAGCGACATCGCGCGCGAACCGTTGATCGCAAACAGGAGCGGATCGTGTGGACTCAGTCGTTCGGCAGCTGCGAGTGCCGGCAGTGCTTGCGTGGGAATGCCGGTATGCGCACGGATGAAACCGAGCGCGTAATGGGCTTGGGCGAAGTTCGGATTGATCGTGAGGGATGTGTTGACCGACAGGATCGCCCGATCGTGATCCCGCGCGAGAAAGCGGGCCAGGCCCAGCGTCCAGTGCCCCATCGCGTCGCGCGGGTCGAGGTCGATGCTCTGTTGCGCAAACTTGAGCGCCAGCTCGACTTCCGGATCGGGGGCCGATACCGCGTCAAGGAAGGCACGCGAGTAGTGGGTGAAGGAGAGCCCTGCATGGGCGCGCGCGAATCCCGGATCCAGCGCCAGCGCGCGCAGCAACAGGCCATGGGCTTGTTCGGTATGGAACGCGGTGAAGCGAAAGCAATGCCACCACGCGCGGTGATAACACTCCCATGCACTGAGGTCTTCGGATGACTTCAGCCGCACGCGCTCGCCTTCTGCACGGTTGATCTCAGGCTCGATGGCCGAGGCAATGGTGGCCGAGAAGGCGTCCTGCACCGCGAACAGGTCGCTGATGCGCCGATCGAAGTGTTCGCACCAGAGGACGTTATTTCTCTGGGCATCGGCGAGCGTGACGTTGACGCGGACCCGTCGGTCAAGACGCTGCGTCGTGCCGTGAACAAGATAGCGCACCCCGAGCATCTGCCCCGCGAGCGGCAGCAAATCCGCCGACTTTGCCGAAAAGCGTGCCGACGACGCGTGCGCGGTTACAAACAGACCGCGCATATGCCCGAGCGCGAGCGTCAGGTCGGCAGTCAATCCCTCGGCGAGCAAACGACCCTCCTCGTGGCCACCAAGATCGGTGAAACCAAGCACGGCAACCGAGGGCTTGTCGGGAAGATCAAGCGCCGCCGCGGGGTCAAGGCCGCGCCAGCTTGCAACCAGCGCATGGTCCGGGATCCCTTCGGCACGATAGCGTGCGCGCATGCCCTCGAGCGCGGCACGCGCGTGGACGCAACCGTCAACTTCCAGCGATTGGACAAGGAGCCGTGCATTTGCCTCGTTGTCCAGCGGGTCGAGTGCCGCTCGCTTGCGCGCTGTGGCCAGAGCCGCGTCCGCGCTTGCCGCCCGGGCGCTCTGCTCGTCGAGCACACGGCGATGCACACGGCGCATCACTTCGCGCTCGCCGCCAATCCAGAGTTGGTAGCGGTAGCTGGCGGGAATATCCAGATCGCGCGTGTAGCCCGAATCAAGGACTTGTTCCATCAGGTCCAATTGCGCATCGGTGACACCGATCCGGGGCTGATCAAGGAGAGCCTTGGCCTCCCGCGCATCGACGGCGACCAGCGCAAGGTCAAGCTCGACAGCGTGCGTGTCGGCGCGCAACGCCTGGCCGCATGGCGTGTCAAGCAGCGGTCGCAGCTTGCTCAGGCTCCAGCGCAAGGCGGCGCGTGGGTCGTCGGCAGTCTCCCACATGAGCTCGCACAAAGCCTCGCGGCGGACCGGGCATCCCTGGAGGGCGAGATGGGCAAGCAAGGCCCGCGTCTTGCGGGACTTCGGCAGATCACGCGGCAAGCCATTGCACTCGAGGGCCATAGGGCCCAGGAGGCGGAGGATGAGCGGTCGCGCGTGGGTTGCCATGGCTTTTCGGGATTGAAGGGGCTCTGGTGGTGCCCGGAGTTGCAATTCCAGCAGGTCGACGCATGCCGCCAGATTTCAACTGTGTTTCAAACGCTGATGCAAACGGCCTGAGCCGATTATGGCCCTGCCGACAGGGGCGCGCCGACGGGGCGTCGCCAGCATCACCCGATCACTCAAAGGAGCAATGTCATGAACCCATGGACACTCAGCGGCACCTACTTCGAAGCCTGCAATTGCGAGGCTGCCTGTCCTTGCATCTTTACCAGCCCGCCCACGGAAGGCGAGTGCAAGGCCCTGGTCGCCTGGCACATCGACGAGGGCAGCTATGCCGGCACGGCGCTCGACGGACTGAATGTCGCACTCGCCGTGCACGCGCCGGGCACCATGGTCGCGACCAAGTGGAAAGTGGCCGCCTATTTCGACGACAAAGCCAGTGCAGCGCAAAACGACGCGTTGCACGCCATCTTCGGCGGCAAGGCGGGTGGCCACCCGGCTGTACTGGCATCCTTCATCGGCGAGATGGTGGGGGCGAGCAGCGTGCCGATGAAGTACCAGGCCGACGGCCGCAAGAGCAGCCTGTCCATCTCGGGCGTCGCAGACATGGCGATCGAAATGATCGAAGGCCAGGGCGGTCAGCCGATCACCATCGAAGGGCATCCCCTTTGCATTGCACCTGGCAAGGCGGCGACGGTGGCGCGCTCGAGCGGTTTTGCCTTCGCGGATCATGGCTGGGACTGGAAATTCTCGGGTCGCAATGGCCTGATGTCCGACTTCGTCTATCAGTCGGAGTGACACCCGTGCGCAGTGCATGGCGCCTGATTGGAGGAGTTGGCCTGCGCCGCGCACCGGTGTGGATCGGCATGGCGGCCATCGTTGCCATGAGTTGGTATTACCTTGTTCGCATGGACAGCGCCCAGTCGGCAATGCACGGCGGCGCGTCCGCGCACGCGGGGATGGCCATGGGTGGCGACGGGGTGTCCGGGCTGTTGACGGCATTCGGCATGTGGGCAGTGATGATGATGGCGATGATGCTGCCGACGGTGGCGCCTTCAGCGGCGGTGTTCTCGAGCCTGTCGGCGCGCCGCAACCCAGCCCGCACCAATGGCGCGACTGCTGTGTACGTCGCCGGCTACGCAGCGTCCTGGATTGCGTTTGCAGCACCCGCCGCGCTCATGCAATGGTCGCTCACCTATGCCCTGCTGCTCGATCCCATGGCCCGTAGCACGAGCACAATGTTGAGCGCAGCCATTTTGTTGGCTGCAGGCGTCTACCAGTGGCTGCCGCTGAAGAGTGCATGCCTGTCCAGGTGTCGAACGCCGCTGGCCTTCTTCATGGCCAACTGGCGCGACCGCAGATCAGGCGCCTTCTGGCTGGGCCTGCGGCACGGCGGTTACTGCGTCGGCTGCTGCTGGGCCCTGATGGCCGCTATGTTCGCCGTCGGCGCGATGAGCCTTGCCTGGATGGGACTCATCATGCTTCTGGTTCTGAGCGAGAAAGTCATCCCGGCAAGCTGGCGATTCGACAAGGCATTGGGCCTGGCGCTGGTCGCCGCCGGCCTCTGGATTGCCGCCGGGATTTGACACGTCACCCGAGCCAGAAAGGCTGCGCCGCCGCGATGTGGGCGATGCAGCGCCATTGCGCTGGAATCGGTTCAATTTTGGATGTTCCCTGAAAGCCTGCGCATGCGGGGCACCACATGAACCGCCATGGACCACAGCGCCTTGAAGCGGCGAATCATCCGGTGTCCGGCTGTAGAACTGCCCGGTCAAGGCAATGGCAACTGGCAGAGCACGGGGGATCATACGTGGGGGAAGCAACAGCCGCTGATCGCCAGTCTGCGCACCCTCGGTCCCGCCGACCTGGAGGTTGCCTTGGCATCGACAGGAACCCTTTGCCCGTGACCGGCCTCGCAGATTCGGGGCGCCCGGTTTGGGTCGGACGTCGCCCCTGAGTTGTGGCCCATGGATGTCCGCAACCCGTCTCTTTCAGTCATGGGTGCACTTCGAGGCTGATCGAACAGGCCTGCCTCAAAACAGCCACGACGACGGATCGCCAGGCGGCCCTACAAGTCGCTCAGCGCTGTGAAAAACCAACCTCGCCAGGTCGTCCCTCCACCCTCAGCTGCGTCATCACCTCTGGCGTCTCGGCCACCAGTACCCCCTTGCGCCACACCTTCAGCCGGTTCGCCCTTAACCGGATCGCCTCGACCGCATCGCGTGCCTGCAGCAGCACAAAGCTCGCGTCGCAGCCCACCTCCAGCCCGTAGCCTTTCAGGTGCATCACCTTCGCCGCGTTCAGCGTCACTGCGTCGAAGCAGGCGCGCATGCCCTGCTGGCTGGTCATCTGCGCCACGTGCAGGCCCATGTGCGCGACTTCGAGCATGTCGCCGCTGCCCAGCGAATACCACGGGTCCATCACGCAGTCATGGCCGAAGGCGACGTTGACGCCGGCGGCCAGCAGCTCGGGCACGCGGGTCATGCCGCGCCGTTTCGGGTAGCTGTCGTGGCGGCCCTGCAGCGTGATGTTGACCAGCGGGTTGGCGATGACGCTGACGCCGGCCTCAAACATCAGCGGCAGCAGCTTGCTGACGTAGTAGTTGTCCATGCTGTGCATCGACGTGCAATGCGAGCCGGTCACGCGGCCTTCCAGGCCCAGGCGCCGGGTTTCAAAGGCCAGCGTTTCGATGTGGCGCGACAGCGGGTCGTCGGACTCGTCGCAGTGCATGTCCACCAGCCGGCCTTGTTCGGCGGCAAGTTCGCACAGCAGTTTGACGCTCAGCGCGCCCTGTTCAGACGTGCGCTCGAAATGCGGAATGCCGCCGACCACCTCGACGCCCATGGCCAGGGCGCGCTTGAGTTTGTCCATGGCCTGCGGGTCGCGCAGCGCGCCGTCTTGCGGAAAGGCGACCAGCTGCAAATCGAGGTAGGGCGCGACGCGGCGCTTGACGTCGAGCAGCGCTTCGACCGCCAGCAGGCGCGGGTCGCAAATATCGACATGGCTGCGAATCGCCAGCAGGCCCTTGGCGACGGCCCAGTCGCAATAGGTCAGGGCGCGCTCGATCAGCGCTTCCTGGGTCAGGAGCGGCTTGAGTTCGCCCCACAGCGCAATGCCTTCGAGCAGCGTGCCGCTCTGGTTGACGCGCGGCAGGCCGTGGCTCAGGGTGGCGTCCATGTGGAAATGGGCGTCAACAAACGGCGGACTCAGCAGCAGGCCCTGCGCGTCGGTGACTTCGTGCGCCGGCGCGTCCAGGCCCGGTGCGACTTCAACGATGATGCCGCTGCGCACGGCCAGCGACATGCCGGTCCGGCCATCGGGAAAGCTGGCATTTTTGACAAGTAAATCAAGCATCTGCGCCTTTTCGGTACGTTGCACCAGGGTCCGAGGTTAACGGGCTTTGCCGGCGCAGCGAACCGCGCTGGACCGTAACTTGCCTTCAGGCTTTGGAGCGGCGGGTACGCTTCGCCTTCCCTTCGTTTCACCCGCGTCCTTATGATGGTTCCGTGAAGGAAAAAATGATGAACAAACTGACCCTGCACCCGGTGAATGACCAGGTGGTTCGCGTGCTGACCAGCCAGGGCGAATGCGTCGGCCACCTCAAGCTGATTGGCGCTGTGTGGAAGTTCAAGGCCATGGGCCATGACGCCAGTGGCGCCGTGATTCCGGGCGGTGGCCCCCTGACCGACCGGCACAACACGCGCTTTGTGGTTCTGGATGAAACCGTGGTCAACGCCGCGTTGACCGGTTTTTAAGCAGGATTGGCTGTTTGCGCAATGCGGCCGGGCGCTAATAGCTATGTTTTCAGGAGCATTGACCCGTCAATGCGCCACCGTGAAGGCCAGCGGCCCGCCGTCGCACAGGCCGTCTGACAGCACCAGCAGCTTGTAGGCGGCAGGCGTTTCTTCCAGCACCGTGATGGCCTCCGGCTTGAGTTCCTTGTCGCATGTGCGAAGGGTGACGCCGCTCAGGTCCAGCGCCGCCAGCAGCCGGGGTTGCACCACGCTGGCGGACGCCTTGCCATCCCACCAAGAGACCGTCCAGCCCGCGCCCTGGCGGGCGCGGCTGTCGTCAGGCCCGGCCAGCAGCAACAAGCCGGTCTTGACGGCCACCATGTCGCGGATGCCCCGGTGTTGGCCCAGCGCCAGGCGGGTCACCGTGGCCTTGGGGTCGCTGGCCGCCTGCGGGCTGAACAGCGCCTCGGCGTTCACCGCCAGCACGCGGGCCACACCGTCCAGAACCGGGCCGCGAAAACCAACATACAGCCGCCCGCCCTGCACCGCCATGCCCTCGATGTTCACGCCTTGCCGGCCGGCCAGCGTGGGCGCTTCCTTGGGGGGCTCGTCGCCCAGGCATTTGCGCTCGCCCACATACGGCGCCAGTTCGGCCTGGGCCTGCATCAGGGGCCAGAGCCTGCCGCTGTCGGCATGGTCCACCAGCGCGCCGGTGGGCGAGCGCAAGGCGCGGCCCGTGGCCGGATCAAGTCGGAAGCGGATCACGTGGCGGCTGCCGGGGTTGCTGGCGCAGTCGCCGCGTTTGGCCGAGTGCGAGCCGGTGACGTAAAAATAACGGCCGTCGGTGGCGGCGGCCTCGGCGTCCAGTTCGTCGGTGGTGTCGCGCAGCACCACCGGCTCGGCGTCCATGCGCCAGGCCTGCCGGCCGACATGGGCGTAGCGCGCTTCGGCGCCTTCATCAAACGCCAGCAGGCAGATGCGCTGCTGCGCGGCGTCCAGGTTGCAGGCGATGCCACTCACGGACTGGCGGGTTTTTTGCAGCTTCTTCTTTGTCAGGTCAAAGTGAAAACCGGCGCCGCTGTCCCACGGGCCGCTGTCGGGTTTAACGCTGGGCGGCGCTGGCTGCGCGACCACGCCGGCGCTCAGGCCCAGGCTCAGGTTCACGGCGAGCAGCAGCTGAAGCCATCGGGCCTTGGGTCGTGTCATGTGCATCGCCGCACTGTAGCGGAGTGTGGCTTGTGCGTCACCGGTTCATGGCGGGCTGGCGGGCTTGCTGCAAGCGCGCTGCGATGAAATCCACGAAGGTGTGACGGCCCGCAGCCTCAGGCCTTCAACTTCCATCCTGTCCGGAAAATCCACCCTATTGCCCCCAGGCACAGCGCCAGGAAGCCCAGGATGGCGGCCACGCTGGTGCCCACGTTGACATCGGCCACGCCGTAAAAACTCCAGCGAAAGCCGCTGATCAGGTAGACCACCGGGTTGAACAGCGCGATGTTTTGCCACAGCGGCGGCAGCATGTTGATGGAATAAAACGCGCCGCCCAGAAAGGTCAGCGGCGTCACCACCATCAGCGGCACGATCTGCAGCTTCTGGAAATTGTCCGCCCACAGCCCGATGATGAAACCGAACAGGCTGAAGGTCACGGCGGTCAGCAGCAAAAAGCACAGCATCCAGAACGGGTGTGCAATGCTGTAGGGCACAAACAGGCGCGCCGTCGCCAGAATCAACAGGCCCAGCAGCACCGACTTGCTGGCCGCCGCGCCGACATAGCCCATCACCACCTCCATCGACGACACCGGCGCCGACAGCAATTCGTAAATCGTGCCCGACCACTTGGGCATGTAGATGCCGAAGGCCGAGTTGGAGATGCTCTCATTGAGCAGCGACAGCATGATCAGGCCGGGAATGATGAAGGCGCCATAGCTGATGCCGTCGATGTCGCCCATGCGCGAGCCGATGGCCGCGCCGAACACCACGAAATACAGCGACGTTGAGATTACCGGCGCAATGATCGACTGCGCCAGCGTGCGCAAGGTGCGCGCCATTTCAAACCCGTAGATCGCCCGGATGGCATACCAGTTCATGCCCGCTCCTTCATGGTGGTGTTGCCGATGGCCGGCGGCTGGGCCGGCTTGCCCGCATGCACCAGGCTGACAAAAATGTCTTCCAGCGAACTCTCGCTGGACTGCAGGTCCTTGAAGTCGATGCCGAGTGCGGCCAACTGCTTGAGCAACTCGCCGATGCCGGTTTCCTCTTGCTGGGTGTCGAAGGTGTAGACCAGCGTCTGGCCGTTATCGGTCAGCTCCAGCGGCAGACCGGCCAGTGCCTCGGGCAGGGTTGGCAGCGGCGCGCGCAGTTGCAGCGTCAGCTGCTTCTTGCCGAGTTTGCGCATCAGCACCGCCTTGTCTTCCACCACGACCAGCTCGCCCTTGTTGATGACGCCGATGCGGTCGGCCATTTCCTCGGCTTCCTCGATGTAGTGCGTGGTCAGGATGATGGTGACGCCGCTTTCGCGCAGGGTGCGCACCATCTGCCACATGCCCTGGCGCAACTCGACATCAACCCCGGCGGTGGGTTCGTCGAGAAACAAAATTTGCGGCTCGTGCGACAGCGCCTTGGCAATCAGCACCCGGCGCTTCATGCCGCCCGACAGCGTCATGATCTTGCTGTCCTTCTTGTCCCACAGCGACAGGTCGCGGAGCACCTTTTCAATGTGCGCCGGGTTCGCCGGCTTGCCAAACAGCCCGCGGCTGAAGCTGACGGTGGACCAGACGCTTTCAAACGAGTCGGTCGAGAGCTCCTGCGGCACCAGCCCGATCTTGGCGCGCGCCGCACGGTAGTCGCGAACGATGTCGTGTCCGTCGGCCGTCACGCTGCCCGAACTCGGTCTGACGATGCCGCAGACGATGTTGATCAGCGTGGTCTTGCCCGCGCCGTTGGGGCCGAGCAGCGCAAAAATCTCGCCGCGCCGGATGTCAAGGTCCACCGACTTGAGGGCTTGATACCCCGAGGCGTACACCTTGCTGAGCTTTTGAATGGAAATAATCGTTTGCACAGGGAATTCTTATAAAAAAGGCCGGTAGCGCAATAAACGCGTGCGCTGGCAGCTATTAAAAAAGGAGCATCTGCGGGACGCTGCGCGGCACTTGCCTGGCGTGCCGCCGGGTGGGTTGCGGTCATGAAGCGTTTCCAGGTTGGCGTCCGGCTGTAGCGTTTGCGAGTGTAGCGGGCGCCCGTTTTTGCGCTTGTGTCCAATCGTGGTCACGTTCTGAGGGTGGGCTGTTGGGTCTTTGCCGGTGAAGCCACGGCCCTTCCGTGCTAAGCAGATGGCAAAAAAATAACTGTTTTGCGTGATACCCGCGAAGGTGTGCAGGCGCTAAATTAAACCGTTTTGTTCCCTCTCCCTCCGGGAGAGGGTTAGGGTGAGGGCTCTCCCGTGCGGCGAATTCTTCCTTTATTCAGGCTGCCCTCACCCCAGCCCTCTCCCATAGGGAGAGGGGGTGGAGAAACCCGCATTCCGTTAAGTTAACGCCTATGCGCGAAGGTGGGTATCCAGACGCGTTGTAGCGTTTCAGCCCGTGTCGCTGGATTCCCGCCTTCGCGGGAATGAAGGACGGGAAGTTATTGAATGCCACATCCCAAGCATCCGCACTTTAGTCAGCCGCGCGGCGCGGCGCTGCGTCACACATGCCGATGCATGCGCGACTTCGCCTCTTCGCGCGGCAGGTGTTCGGCGCGCTCATGCAGCACCTGCATGATGCGGCACTGCGGCCCGGTGCCGTCGCAGCGTGCACGCAGGTCCAGCAGGTCCTGCTGCAGGGCCTGCAGTTCGGCCAGCCGCTCGCCGACATGCGCGATATGCGATTCGAGCGCCGCATTGGCGGCGGCGCAGTCGGCTTTTTCCGCCAGGTCCAGGTTCAGCAGCGTCCGCACCTCGTCGAGCGACATGTCCATCGCCCGGCACAGCCGGATGAACCTGAGCTGGTGAATGTCACCATCCGAATAGCCCCGGTAGCTGTTGGCCGCACGCACGCCAGGCGCCAGCAGGCCTTCCTTTTCATAAAAACGGATGTTGGCGGTGCTCACGCCGCTCAGGGCGGCGGCTTTCCCGATCAGGTGCAGGGGTTTTTCAGCAGGCATGGCTTGACCTTCAAGTGGCTTCATGGTTTGTAATGGTGGCACAGGAAAGAAAACCATGAACGATTGCTGCCATTCCACCGAAAAAACCAACGACATTCCACCCGCGACGGCGGCGCCCGTGCAGGCAGGCGCCCAACGCTTTCGCATTCCGTCGATGGACTGCCCGGTGGAAGAAAACGACATCCGCCGCGTGCTGGAGCCCATCAAGGGCATCCGCTCGCTGAACTTCCAGCTGGTGGCGCGAACACTGGCGATTGACGCGCCGGACGACGCCTTGCAGGCCGCTGTCGCGGCGATTGGCCAGGCGGGTTACAAGATGCAGCCGTTTGCCACCGCTGCAGCCGGTGGCGGCGCGCATGGCGCACACGACGACCACGATGACCATGACCATGGCAGCGTGCCTTCGGGCCTGCCCCGGCTGGTCGCCGCGCTGGTGCTGGCGGGCGTGGCCGAGGCCATCAGCTTCCTGGCGCCCGAAGGCCGGCCGTGGATGCTGGCCGGCATGGCGGTAGCGCTGGTCGCCATTTACCTGGCGGGGCTGGAGGTGTACCAAAAAGGCCTCACCGCCCTGTTCAAGCGCCGGCTCAACATCAATGCGCTGATGACGGTGGCCGTGACCGGCGCTTTCCTGATTGGCCAGTGGCCCGAGGCGGCCATGGTGATGGCGCTGTATTCCATTGCCGAGCTGATCGAGGCGATGGCCGTGGACCGCGCCCGCAATGCCATCAAGGGCCTGATGGCGCTGGCCCCCGAGGACGCCGACCTGCGCCAGCCCGGCGGCAACTGGCAGACCGTGGCGCTCAATGACGTGCCGCTGGGCGCCACGGTGCGCGTGCGGCCCGGCGGCCGCATTCCGCTGGATGGCACGGTCACGGCCGGTGCCAGCGCGGTGAACCAGGCGCCGGTCACCGGCGAAAGCCTGCCGGTCGACAAGGCCGTGGGCGACAGCGTGTTCGGCGGCACCATCAACGAAACCGGCGAGCTGGAGCTGACGGTGACCGCTGCCGCGCAGGACAGCACGCTGGCGCGCATCATCCACGCCGTCGAGCAGGCGCAAGGCAAGCGCGCGCCCACGCAAACCCTGATCGACCGCTTCGCCGCCGTTTACACGCCAACCGTGTTCGTGCTGGCGCTGGCGGTTGCGCTCTTGACGCCGCTGCTGCTCGACTGGACCTGGCTGGAGGCGCTGTACAAGGCGCTGGTGCTGCTGGTCATCGCCTGCCCGTGCGCGCTGGTGGTGTCCACGCCGGTGACGGTGGTCAGCGGCCTGGCGACGGCGGCGCGGCGCGGCATTTTGATCAAGGGCGGCACCTACCTGGAAGAGGCGCGCCGCCTGAAAGCCGTGGCGCTTGACAAGACCGGCACCCTCACGCAAGGCACGCCCGCGCTGGTCGACTGGCAGGCCTGGGGCGACGCCGACAGGGCGGAAGTGGCCCCTATCGCTGCCCGCCTGGCGGACCGCTCCGACCATCCGGTGTCCAAAGCGATTTCCCAGGGGCTGGCCGACAGCCGCAGTGAAGGCGATGCGCCGGTTGAAGCGTTTGGTGCGGTGGCAGGGCGCGGCGTTCAGGGCAGCATCGATGGCAACCCCTATGTGCTGGGCAACCACCGGATGATGGAAGAACGCGGTCAATGCTCGCCCGCGCTGGAAACGGCGCTGGCGGTGCATGAAGCGCAGGGCCGCACGGTCACGCTGCTGGCCGGCGCGCAAGGGGTGCTGGGCTTTTTTGCGGTCGCCGACACCCTCCGGGACAGCGCGCGTCAGGCGGTTGCCGAATTGAAGGCGCTGGGCGTGGTGCCGGTGATGCTGACCGGCGACAACGCCGCCACCGCCCGGGCCATCGCCGCACAGGCCGGCATCGATGACGTGCGCGGCCAGCTCTTGCCCGAGGACAAGCTCAGCGCCATCCGCCAGCTGCAAAGCCAGTACGGGCCGACCGGCATGGCCGGCGACGGCATCAACGACGCACCGGCGCTGGCGCAGGCCGACATCGGTTTCGCCATGGGCGGCGCGGGCACCGACATTGCCATCGAGGCGGCCGACGTGGTCATCATGAACGACAGCTTGGGGCGCATTGCCGAGACGATTCGTCTGTCGCGGCGCACGCATGCCGTGCTGTGGCAGAACATCACGCTGGCCCTGGGCATCAAGGCGGTGTTTTTCGTGCTGGCGGTGTTTGGCAGCGCGACCCTGTGGATGGCGGTGTTCGCCGACATGGGCGCCAGCCTGCTGGTGGTGGCCAACGGCCTGCGGCTGCTGCGCCGCTAGCGCAACATCGCCCTGAATGTTGATCAGGGTGCGCAAGGCGGCTGATATTTTTTGCTACTTAATTTATAGCGCTTTACAAAGGCTGTGTATGCGCCAGAAGTCTTTTTAATAGCTAAAAAATTGGCTCGCCGCTTGAAACGCAGGCGCGCTGATGCAAAACGGCATCAATGAATCTCGTCGGAAAAGCTGTCGTTTGGCGCGCTGCCAGCGCTGCAACGGGCCTGCTCCAGTTCGGCAATCAGCGCATCCACCGCTGCCAGGAAGTCGTCACGGCTGGCGTGCGGAAAATTGTTGACCAGCGCCGACGAATGCCTGGCCAGCTCCTGCGCCTCGGCCTGGCGCGCCCAGCGCCGAACCTCGCAGTAGGCCAGCAAGGCAAGCCGCCCCAGGTCATTCTTCCTGCGCGCGTACCGGAGGTCTCCCAGGATGTCTTCGAGTCCATTTTGAAGGGATAGGGAAGAAGCATTCATGTTGCAATGCAGCATGAATCGCTTGACTTACCCTAAACTTACAGGCTTGCCTTCCTTTGAACTGTCCAGGCACGCAAGCCATGGCATGGCGCCTGGCCATAATTTCAGCGCTTGAGCCGGCTCTGGTGGGGCGGCGGCATCGCTCAGCACGGCACGTCCTCGCCCAGCCACTGCGCCGCGCACCCGGCGCGCTGGGGAAGGGATTGAAAAGCCTCAAGCCCTGGCGGCGGACTGGACGGCCGACACGGCCGCGCGCAGCGCCAGCAGGTAGCTGTCGGCGCCAAAGCCGCAGATCTGGCCACGCGCGATGTCGGCGAACATCGACACGTGGCGAAATGCTTCGCGTGCATGGATGTTGGACATGTGCACCTCGACGATCGGGCAGCTCAGGATGGCCAGCGCATCGCGGATGCCGTAGCTGTAGTGCGTCCAGGCGCCGGCATTGATCAGCACCGCATCCACGCCTTCGCCATGGGCGCGGTGGATGCGCTCGCACATCTCGCCTTCGATATTGGTCTGGAAGCATTCGACCTCGGTGCCCAGTTCCTTGCCCAGGGCTGCCAATCCAGCATCGATTTCGGCCAGCGTGGTGGTGCCGTATTGCCTGGGGTCGCGCTTGCCGAACATGTTCAGGTTGACGCCGTTGAGCGTGAGGATTTTCATGGGAGTTTCCTGTGAGGTTTGAACGAACAAAAAAAGTGCCTCGCCGGTGCGGACAGGCTGCAGCGCGAGATGCCAATCCGCATTAAAGACGATAACTGCCTGCCCTTGCCTTGCCGCGCAGCCTGGCGATTGAAGGTCAGCCACGCCAACTGCCAGCGCGACTGGGCTTCGGACACTGTGGCGCCGGATTCACGGTGCCCCATGCATAAGCCATGTGTAGCCTGTGGGTTCATGGGCGGTTTCGGTGACCTGATCAGGACGATCTTATTAAACTGGCGGGCTTTACCTTCTTTTCTGAAATCCCATGGAACTACTTTCCGACCCGAACATCTGGATCGCTTTTTTTATGCTCGCGGCCCTCGAGATCGTCCTGGGCATCGACAACATCATCTTCATCAGCATTCTGGTAGGTCGCTTGCCGGCCGAAAACCGGGATTTGGCGCGCCGTCTTGGTCTGGGCTTTGCCATGGTCTCGCGCATTGCGCTGCTGTTCAGCCTGGCCTGGGTCATGACGCTGACCACGCCGATTTTTACCGTGGTGGGCCAGGAAATCAGCGGCCGTGACCTGATCCTGCTTGGGGGCGGGCTGTTCCTGCTGTACAAGGCCTCGCACGAGATTTTCCAGGAGGTCGAAGCGCATGAGTCCGACGCGGTCAGCGCCGGGGTCGACAAGGTCAAGGCCGGTGCCACCTTGTTCTGGGGAACGATTGTGCAGATCGGCATCGTGGACATCGTTTTTTCGCTGGACTCGGTGATCACCGCCGTCGGCATGGTGGACAACATCAGCGTGATGGTGGCCGCCGTCGTCGCGTCCGTGGCCGTCATGATGTTTGCGGCCAAGCCGATCGGCGAATTCGTCGACCGGCACCCCTCCATCAAGGTGTTGGCGCTGGCTTTCCTGACGATGGTGGGAACGCTGCTGGTCGCCGAAGCCTTCGATGTGCATGTGCCCAAGGCGTACGTCTATGTTGCCATGCTGTTTTCCCTGAGCGTCGAGGCGCTCAACATCCGGTCCCGCACCAAGCGTCAGGCCAAGGCACAGGCCGCAACGCCTGCGGCTGGCAGCGTCGTGGGCTCGTGACGGGGTCCCGCCTGCGGCTGGCCGCGTCGCCGGGCTTGCGGCGCGCCGTCATGCGGGGTTTTCTTACCGGCGGCGCGGCTTTTTGCCGGCAGCGAATGTGCTGTTTGGTGCATTCGAAAAGCAAGGGCTGCCAGACGCCCGCGTGACGATTTGTCAGACCAGCGGAACGGTCAGTTTTTCGATCACCGCGCGGGTGTCCGGCCGCACGCCGCGCCACCATTCAAAGGCTTCGGCGGCCTGCTCGGCGAGCATGCCGACGCCGTCGGCCAGTTGCTGCACGCCGGCGTTCTGCGCCAGGCGCAGGAAGGGCGTCAGTCCCTTGCCGTAGGCCAGCTCATAGGCCAGGCAGCCGGGTGCGAAGACGCTGACGGGCACCGGCGGCATCTCGGCGTGCAGGCTGGCCGAGGTGGCATTGAACACCACGTCAAAGGCCTGCCCTGCAATGTCCGCGTAGGTGCAGCCGTGCACCGGGCCGGCGCACGACGCCGCAGCGATGCGCACCAGTTCCTGCGCCTTGTCCGGGCTGCGGTTGGCAATCACCAGTTCAGCGGGCTGCTGCGCCAGGAAAGGCAGCAGCGCCCCCCGGGCCGCACCGCCCGCGCCCAGCAGCAACACGCGCTTGGCCTTGAGCGGGGTGTTCAGGTTGTAGACCACGTCGCGCACCAGGCCCACGCCGTCGAAGTTCTCGGCCAGCACCCGGTCGCCGTCAAACTTCATGGCGTTGGCCGCACCCGCCAGCTCGGCGCGCGCCGAGCGCTGGGTCGCATAGGCAAAGGCGTCGAGCTTGAATGGCGCGGTGATGTTCAGGCCCCGCCCGCCGGCAGCGCGGAACGCATCGACCGCACCGGCGAACCCGCCCAGCGCGCCTTCAATGGCGGTGTATTGCATGTGCTGGCCGGTGGCCAGCGCGAACAGGCCGTGGATCAGCGGCGACTTGCTCTGGTGAATGGGGTTGCCGATCACGGCGTAGGGGTCTGTCATGCCTGGGGCTCCGGATAAAGCACACCGTCCCGCTTCGTGGCGTCGATGTGGCTGGCGCCAAATGCTACACGCTCGGGGAGGTGTTGCAGCCAGGCAAGCGGAACAGCGGCGGCAGGCCTGCTTTTTCTTGAATCTGCGTAACTACTTACCTTGCTGCGTTTGGGTTTTTGGTGTGGGGCGCCCCCCCGCCGGGAAGGTGCTCACCCCTCAAACCACAAAAGAAACTACCCAAAGCCAAAAAACAAAAACAGAAAACGCAGCGATCAAAGCGGAAGAGTTAGCCGTCAAGAATCTGCGGATAAAAAGTGCTTCCTGCGCTTGCTGGTATTGCATATGCAGCTATTCATTAAGTAGCAAAAATCGGGTGGTTGCCATTTCAGCCCGCCAGCCCGCCAGCCCGCGCTCGATGCCTTTGATGCAGGCCACCAGCGTCCGGTTGACCGGCGTTGGCACGCCGACCTTTTCGCCCTGGCGTACCACCGCGCCGTTGATGAAATCGATCTCGGTGACCGAGCCTTTTTCCAGGCTTTGCAGCATCGACGGCTTGAACTCGAAGGGCAGGCCGGCGCCGGCCATGCGCCAGGCCTCGACCGGCTCGGCAATGCTCAGCGTGATGCCGCTGGCCCGGGCCACGGCCATTGCCTCGGCCACGGCCGCCACGCCGCAGGCCCGCAGTTCGGGCGATTGGTACAGCAGGCCGTAGGGCAGACGGCTGATGCCGCTCAACGCGCCCGTCGCCACATTCACCAGCAGCTTGTCCCAGATCGTGCCGGTGATGTTTTCGCTGACAGTGGTGTCCAGCCCGGCCGTGTTGAACAGCGCGGCCATGTGCAACACCCGCTCCGACACGCCGCCGCCCGGTTCGCCCAGCACCGTCAGCTTGTTGACCGTGCCGGCGATCACATGGCCCGGCGCCAGCTGCGTGCCGCCCACATAGGTCTTGCCGGCCAGCAGCCGTTCGCGGCCGACGATGCCGGCCAGCACGTCTTCATGGCCCAGGCCGTTTTGCAGCGACAGCACCGTGGTGCCAGGGGCCAGCAGCGACGTGGCGCTCTGCATGGCCTCGGCGGTGTGGAAGGACTTGACCAGCACGATCACCAGCTCCACCGTGCCCGCCGGCTGCGCCGTGGTGGCCGCATGCACCGCTACCCGGCGGTCCACGCCATGGGTGCGCAAGATCAGTCCCCGGCGGCTCATCGCCTCGACCTGCTCCGCATTGCGGTTGATCAGCCAGACCTCATGGCCGGCCTCGGTCAGCACGCCACCCATGGCGCAACCCAGCGCGCCCGCGCCCAAGATGCCAATTTTCACAGCTTGCTCCTCGCCAATAAATGAGGCGATTCTGGCGCAGGCGGGTCATGCCGTCCAGGCAATGAAGGCCATAGGAATCGGTTGATCTTTCCTTGCCCGGCATTGAGCGGCTGCGGTTGCTCGACCTGCTGCAGGCCGCCCGCCGATTCGGCTGGAAATTTCGGGTTTTTGAAGTGAAGCCGTGCTGGCATTTGCGCCACCATCAAGGCGACAGCACCAAGCGCTGGATGACCTCGAAACCGTTCATGCACAAGCCGCTGGCTGGCCAGCGCGATCTTGCCTGGCGCTTGCGTCACAGCGCTCCTGGCGAGCAGGGCGAACAATGTATCTTGCTACTGAATTCATAGTTGCTTGCGAAAGCCAGATAGACGCCAGCAGCCTGTTTTGTGCTGAAAACTAGTGTCGCGTCATGATGTAGTTGTCGGGTAAAGCCTTTTGAGCTTGGTGCGGGCATCCTTGGTCGTGAACTGCCAGTTGACTTTGGCCTGAAG
>NZ_JADOVE010000022.1:0-70482 GCF_015752225.1 Polaromonas sp. CG_9.11 | reverse complement strand
GTGTTGTTCACGGCTGCACCCAGGGTGATGTCGCTGGTGGTGCCACCCGCTTGTACCAGCAGGTTGCCCGCCGCGTTGATGGCCCCGCCTGCGGCTTGCGTGGTGAGACTGCCTGCGGCGATGACCACGATCAGGTTGCCAGCGCTGGACAAGTTGTCTTGCAGTGCATCGGTTTGCACCATGCCCGACATGGCACCGTCTGTGCCCACGCGGTTAACGGTCACGGCCGCCGTTTGACCAATGCTCAAGTCGGTAGCTTCCGTCAGGTACAGCCCGGCGCTGCCGGTGCTGGCGCTGACGGTGGCGACTTCGGTTTCCAGCGCATTGGTGTTCTGGCCGATGCCACCGTTTGTCAGGTTGGCGTTCAGGCGCAGTTCCCTGGCGTAGACGTCAACAGTGGTGTTGGCATTGTCCAGAATGCTGCCGCCCGTGCTGACGATGCTGACCGAGCCCCAATTGGCTTGACTGGTCAGCGTTGAGCCGCTGCGGTCCGAAGCCAGGCGTGCGTCGAGTTGACCCACGGTGATGTCGTTTGCCGCTTTAAGTCGGATGTTGCCGCTGGTTGTGCCCATGCCACCGGTCTGGATGACTGCGCCGTCCGCCATAGTGAGGCTGCTGCCGGAATCCAGTTCCACCGTGCCAGCCGTGGTGCTGATGTCACCCGCAGCGGCCAGGCTCATTGCCCCGCTGCTGATGACGCTCACATTGCCGCCGCCTGCATCGAGGGCTGCGTTGAGGGCCAAAGTACCCGCCGCGCTGAGCAGAACATTGCCGCTTCCCGTGGCCGTAATCGCGTTGCTGACGAGGGTGTTGCCACCCGCAACCAGCACGATGGCGCCGTTGCCACCCGCAGTCAGGCCGCTCAAGGCTCCCGTGTCGTCCTGATTGGCTGTCGCGCCCATGTTGTCCACGCGGTTTACCCGTGCGGCGATCGCAGCCACGCTGGCCACGATCAGGGAATCGCTTTCTTTCAGGAAAGCACTGCCACTGGCCACGTCAAAGGCCAGCGTGGTGACCACGGTGTCAAACAAATTACCGCTGGCACCGATGTTGCCGGTGCCTGCGCTCAGGCGCAGGCTGGAGGCCGTGACGTTGGCAATGGCCGTGGTTTCGTCACCGCTCTGCGCATCCAGAATGCTGCCGCTGGCGGTGATGCTGACATTGCCGGCACCTGCAGAAATGATGCCCACCTCGGTGTTGCCTGCCTTGCTTTCCAGGCGGACGTTGCCGCCATTGGTCTTGAACTGGGCATCGGCTTCCATGCTGATGGCCGCATTGGCCTGAACGTCAATGGTTTTGCCGCTGGCGCTGGTTTCAACCTTCGGCTGGTTGTTGGACGTATTGCCGTCGGTCAGCAACACGCTGTTTACCCCCATCAGGGTGATGTTGCCGTTGGTGGTCGTGATGTTGTTGGCAATGGTCAGGTCGCCTGCGCCTTGGGTTTGGAGCAAGATGTTGCCGGTGGCCCCCGTCGCATTGACGGTTCCAGACAAAGTCAAGGCGCCATTGGTGGTGACCACCACCATGTTGCCACCCGTACCTGCCAGGCTGATCGCATTGAGCGTCAACGCGGTGGCTTCACGAATGAAGAGGCCGCCACTGGTGATGTTGGTGGCCGCAATGGATGCCACGCGGGTGTACAGCGGCGTGGCACTGGCACCGATGCCGGTGGCCGCGCTGAAACTCAGCGCCGCCGTGTCGCCATCAATGTTGTTGCCAGTGCCCGTGAGGTTGTCGGTGATGCTGCCCGCCGTGGCGGTCAGGCTGACCACGCCATTGGCTTCGATGATGCTGACACTGATGTTGCCCGTATCGGCCAGCATCTTGACCTGGCCGGTATTGCCTGCATTGAGCGACGTGACTTTCTTGCCATCGGTCATGCTGATAAACGTGGCGGCATGAATGTCGATCAGCCCGCCTGCGGAAGTCAGGTTACCGCCAATGTTGACGCTTGCCGTGCTTGAATCGAGCTTGATCACGCCACCGGTGGTGGTGACGGTGCCGTCCAGTGCATTACCGCCCGTGCTTGCATCGTCCGTATTGGTGATGGCACCCGTTGCCGTCAGCGTGATTTGGCCAGCCGTGCTGCTGACCACGTCGTTCACCACGATTTGCTTGGAGGTACCTTGCGCGGTCAACGTGATGTCGCCCGTCCCGGCATTCACCACGCCTGTGCCTGACGCCAACAGGGTGATGGCCCCTGACCTTGCGGTCAGACTCAATGCACCGTTGCCAGAACCGTTGTCCTGACGCAGGCTGGTCACAGAAATATCGCCACCTGCAGCGGTCTCGGACACGGTGATGTCACCCGAGGTGGTGTTGAGCACCGTCAGTGTGGTGACTTCGGTGAAGCCCAGGTTGATGCCTGTGGCGGCCCGCACGTTCAAGTCGGCGGCGCGTAAAGGCTCGCTGTTTTGACCATCGCCCGCACTGTCCGTCTGGGTGATGCGGCCGTTGGCGGAATACAGCACGATGTTGCGGGCCGCAGCAGACATGATGTCACGCGCATCCATGGCATTGCGAATGTCAATGTTGTTGACCGCATCAAGCTTGATGCTGCCGTCAATCATCAAGGTGTATGCCGAGTTGGAATAATCCTCGATGATGATGGACCCGCCGTAGACCTCCAAAGCGTCACGCAAAGTCGGTTGGTCCTGGATGTTGATCGCACCAACGCGCACGGTGCCGGTGGCCGTGGCATGGCCACCTGATTCGTGGCCCAGCACAATTTTGGTAAACCCGTCCGCAAAAGCCTGAATTTCGGAGTTGTCAATGTTCAGTACATTGGCCGTCATGCTCAGAGGCGGGGTCCCCAATTCGATGCCAAAGGTGGTATCGGTGGGGCGCAAGGTCATGACGCCGGTGCCAATCACGGATTCGTTTCCGCCGTTGAAGCTGATTTCGTTGGATTCAACAAACAATTCGCCCCCACCTGTCAGATTCACGCCCTTCGCGAACGTGACTTGGTTGGCGCCATAAATGCGCAGGCTGCCTCCATTGGTCAGCGTCACTGCGTCAGTGAAGGTGACGGTGCCCGAGGCATAAATGATCAAGTCACCCGCCATGTCCACTTGGCTGGAAAAAGTCACGTTATCCGGGGTATTGAGGGTGCCGTTAACCAACACGCCTTGAATTATCAAGCTGGACAGCGGGTCAACTGCGCCCACGCGGCCTTGAACAATGATGTTGCCCGGTGCCTCCAGAATAAGACTGTCGAGGGGATTGGTACTGTTGCCATCCAGGAAATGCCCCAAGCTGGTACCCAGTGTGATATTGCCGGTGCCATCGGTTCCGGCTGTGAGCTTGATGTTGGACCCGTTGATCAACACCGAGTCACTCACAAAAATATCATCGGCAGCGGTAACGTTTGCAGAATAGGTGGTCGTGTGACCTGAGCCCTCAATGATCAGTGAGGAGTTTGCACCCAACACCAGGTTCTGGTTCACATAGATGTGCCCACCCAGCACGGGGTTACGCAGCACCAGCGTGTCCTGGAATGAAATGGTGCTGGCGGACGATGCCGCGTCACCAATGTAGATGGAACTGCCGCTGTTGTAGCTGCCCACCACAATCTGGCGGAAACCGTCTTGTAATTTGGACAGCGCAGTCATGTCAAGCTGCAGCAAGCTCACTGAACTCAAAGCAGAACCCGCTTGCAAGTCGCCCAGCAAAATGGCGCGGTAAGGGTCCAGCGGGGTGATGGTGAGCAAGGCGCCAGCGCTGCGCAAGGTCGCTGCCAGATTCAAAGTATCCGCATTCAGGCTGATATCTTGACCAGCGGCATCTACCGGGGCAGAAACCGTTTGTGCGCCGGTCAGGCTGCTGACTTCGGTACTTCCGCCTTTGGCGCCTGCGGTGGTGGTGGTGGCTATCACGTTCACATCGCCTGTCACGATGATGGAGACATTCTTGCGCTCGCTGCTGCTGACCGTGAGCGTGTTCGCATCGATCACGATTGCCAGTGGGCTGTAAAGGAAGCTGCCATACGTTGCCCCCACTTCATCCCGCACGGCAATGACCATGCCACCGTCGGTGGTCTGTAGGAAGGTGCCGCCGGCCGAACGCAGCGTCTGGTTGTTGTTGATGTGCCCCACGGCAGTTTCATAGCTTTGCACACGCGTCGTCGTCACGGCACCGGTGGCGGCGTCAGTGACAAACTTGCCTTGTCGCATGGCCCAGTCGATTTCAGCATCGAAGCCAAGCCCTGAGGTTCGCCAGCCCACAAAAGCCGGGTCGTTGACCAAAGACCCCTTGGGAGCCTTGAGGATGATGTCGCCTGTACCGGTTACCCGTATACCCGCTGCCAGCGTGATGTTGCCATCTTCCGCTGTGGCCGCAACGCCGCCACCCGTGGTCTTGATGTCTGCATTCAGCTTGAAGGCACCGCCCAGGCCACCGGCATACAGTGTGACTTGCCCGGTTTTGGTCTGAATGCCTGTATTGGCAACGGTAATGGCCCCGTTGAGCGTGCTGATCTTCACCGACCCCGTGGCGCTGCTGTTGGTCTGCTGGATGCGGCTGATGACCACTGCGTCAACCTCTTCAATGTTGATGTCGCCGCTGATGCCCGTGGTTCGCAGGTCCAGACTCGCAACCTGGGTCTCCAGGGCATTGCCGGCCTGACCAATGCCGCCGCTGGACTCGATCACCAGTTTTGCACCGGTGGCGATGATGTCGGTACCGCCCTCACCCGCGTCCACCACACCGCCACTGCGGATGTTCAGGTCTGCCGTGCTGGTGCTGCGCAGTTTGCCCAGAGCAATGGCGCCATCGGCGTCCAGCGCAATGGTGCCCGCACCGGCGTTGATGACCGTCAGGTCGGTCATGGCCATAGCGCCGGTCCCGGCATCGAGCAACACCGCGCCACTCGCGGACGTGATATCCCCTTGCGCACCCAAAACCATGCCATTGGCGGCATTGAGCGTCACCGCGCCCGTGCCACTGGTAATGCCCTGGTTCAGGGTGATGGAGCCAAGGCTGGTGGACAGGTTCAGGACCGCACTGCCCGTGAGGGTCAGGCTGCTGTCCAGCGTCAATGCGCCGGCACTGGCCAGCGTCATGGCGGCACCACCGGTCACCAGATTGGTGACGGTCAGCGCGCCGGTGTTGGCAAGGTTGACCACGCCACTGGTGGTCACGCTCAGGCTGCTGGTCTTGATGGCACCTGCAGCGCCACCAATACCCGTGACAGTACCCCCCGCCACAATGTTCAACTGCCCCGATGTGGCGGTAAAGCCTGCGCCGAAGGTCACTTTGCCCGTGGTCTGGATGGTGATGATGCCCACAGTTCCGGTCAGCTTGGTGAGGGTCACATCGCCAGTTGCTACCACCGTCAGGTTGCCGCCGGCCATGTCGATGTCCGCCAGCGTAATGTCTCCGGTCTGGTTCACGGCCAGGTTGCCGGCGCCCGTCATGTCAACCGTCAGGTTGTTGATCTGCGAGGTCAGAGACAGGTTGTCCCGTGCAGTCAAGGTCACCATGTCAGCAGTAATTTTGCCGCCCAAGGCAATGCCGCCCGCCGTCGCGCTCAGGGTTACGTTGCCGCCTGTAGCCTGCCCCACGTTCAAGGCGTCAACCACCACCAGGTTACCTGCACCGGCCGTCAGGGTTAGTTTGTCGCCCACGCGCGTTTCCAAGGACACCACGGTCAAACTCATGGTGGCCGACAGCAGGAAGTCACCTGCTGCACGGGTCGGCAGGATGACGACGTAGTCGCCCGTCTTGGTAATGGTGCTGGCGTTGATCAGCGCACCATTTTCCTGCACAGCCTGCAGGTCGTACGCCGCATTGGCTGTGCGCGCCGTGACCGTAATCACCTCACCGGATACGGACGCAGTGGCTTGAGACCCGCTGCCAATTTGTGTTTTCAGGCTGTCCAGAATGGTGGCCCAGTCCGCGCCCACGCCCAACGTAGTCCCCGGCTTGGCCTGGTACCTGGTGCCGTCGATGGTGATGACGTAGTTGTAGTCGCTCGATGGCGTGCCTGTAAATTGCACGGCGTTTTGCTGCTGCACTGCGGTGCCGGCGGTCGCGGTAGTCTTGCCGCTGACTGCGCCTGGCGACAGGCTGAAAACATCAGCCTCGACCTTGACGTTGCTGACGGTGAACGCGGCATTTCTCACATCTGCCGTAAGCGTGAAAACCCCCGGAACCACCGATGCGGTCACAGCAAGACCTGAACCAACGAGGTTAATGGCGTCTTTGAACTTGCCCAGTACCGCCGCCAGGTCATCCCCTGACACAGCCGTCACCATGAACGGTGTGCTGCCAATCGTGATGTAGTAGCGCTGGCCGGCAACGACCGGCACATTGGTGGCGTCAAACCGGACGTCATGCACCTCTGTGCGGTATTCACCCGCGACGACAGTGGTTTCTTGTGCTACTAAATTAATAGCACCCACCGTAACACTGGAGAGCGTGAATGGGGTATTTAACTTATTACTGATCAGGAGCGCATTCTGGCCGCTGGCTTGCACCACCGTCACCGAATAACCGTCCGAGATGCTGTTGGTGGTGCTCCCTTCGATCTGTCCTTTCAGAGCGTCCAGCACACCCGTCCCACCCGCCCATGGCAAGCCCGCAGCGGCAACTTCAAACAGTTTGCCGCCCAAAACGATTTGGTATGTTGCAGTGGAATCCAAACTGCCCATGAATTGCACTTCACTGACCTGCGATGCGCCACCAGAGTGGACTTGCGTGGGGGTAGCAAAGTTGTGCTTGTTGACGTAGTAGCCTGCCTTTTCAGTGGCTCCGTCACTGGCAGTTACCTTGACGTCACTGAGCGCAAAGGAGACGTTATTGCCTTTGCTGATGGTGAGTTGCTGGCTGACCGACGAGTTCACGGCAAAGCCGGCCGACTCAATTTGCCCGTCCAGCACCGAGCCCAAAGCAGCCCAGTCACTGGCGGTGGCATGCTTGACTGACACAGCGGCCACGGTGAACGGCGTTCCAGCCGTTTTGGCGGTCAGGGTCAGTTTGCGGTTATCGACATCCACTGCAACATTGCCAGAGCCGATGTCTGCATTGCCTTCAATCGCAGTATCCAGCGCATTCAGCACGGTGGTCCATGTGGCGCCTGCGCCTGCGGTGACGGAGTGCACCGTGCTGCCCACGGTGACGCTGTAGGTGTAACCCTGCAGCGGCGAGTTGTCGGTGTTGAAGGTCACCGTGCTGACCTGTTTGGTTCCAACCGCATTGGCCGTGGTCACGGCGCTGGCAGGCGCGGTGCCCACGTCCGCAGGCGTCAAGCCACTGCCAAACACCTTGTACGTGGTGCCATCGAGCGTGACGTTGTAGATGGCGCTGGTATCAAAAGCACCATAGAAGGCCACCACGTTCTTTTGTGGCAGGCTCGCGGCGGCGATTTGCACCGGCGTGGCATATGCACTGTCGTTGACCAAGCCCTTGGCTGTCACCGCCACGGCATCGATGGTGAACTCGGTATTGAAGGCGCTGGCAGTCAGGGTCAAGCGGTTGCCGTTTGCCCCGCCCACAATCGCACCGGTGACAGGCAGACTCTTGGCGACGATAGCGGCATTGAGTGCCGTAAGCACCGTATTCCAAGTGGGGCTGCTGCCCGAGTCGATCTGTACGCTGGTGCCGTTGATGACCACCGCATAATACGTTTCTGCCAACGGATTCGCACCGGTAAACTCAAAATAGCTGACTTGTTTGGCCTCATTCCCCGCCAAGACCGTGGGGCGGCTTCCGTCGCTTGCCACGGCACCGACCAGGGTCTGTGCGGTTTGCGTTCCAACCAGCAGGTTGGTGACCGCGAACGCCGCGTTCATCGCACCTGTCAGCGTCACCGTCTGGGCCGTGCCACTGGCCACCGCCGCCACGATGTCGCTCAGCGCTTCCAGCTTGAACGCCAGTGCGGTCAGCAGGCTGTTCCAGTCAGCAGTCACGACTACTGCGTTGACCGTATCGCCTACTTGGACCGACACCGCATTGGCGTTGACCGTTGCACTGATCAACGTGCCCGCCTCAGGGGTGTAGTTGCCAAAGGTCAGACGGCTCACCTGGGCCGCACTGATGCCTGCGTTGACCAGGGTGCTGGGAGTGATTTCAACGTATGCGCCGTCCGGAACACTGACGTTGCTGGCATTGAGCGTGGTTAGTTTGTACGTCACGCCGGGCGAGGCATCGGTAAGCACGGAGCTGGCCGTGGTGCGGATCTCGATGGACGTGTTGCCACCCACATCGTCTGCGCTGATCAGCACCTTGGCAGTGCCACCCACGGTGCCGCGCAGCACTACGCTCTGGCCCCAAACGTCCGCGTCGCGGTTGTCGTAGTTGGCCAGGTTGACGCCAATCAACGGTGTGGGGTTGGCTTCCGGGTTGGCCCCGGCAAACAGGTTTTTCCAATTGCTGACGTACGGCGTGTTGCTGGTCGCGCCATTGATGTCGCTCGGGTAGGCCAACGCCGGCAACTCATAAATGGTACCCGCCGAATCGAGCGTGATGATGCCATTGACCTTTTGTGCACCCGACGCTACCGCGGTTTCAACCCGGTCCACATACAGATTGCCGCTGGCTTTCAGGCCGATGTTGTTGCCACTGGTGTCTGCGTCAATCGCCACGTTGCGCACCCACAGAGGTCCGCCCGCGTCAATGGAAATCGCGCCCGACTGGGCTTTGGCCGAGTTCACGTAAAGGCCGGTGGCTTCGCTGATGCGGATGCTGCCAGACGTGGTGGACTCCACCGTCAAGGATTCCACCAGGGTGTTGAGTTGAATGGCGTTGCTGGCCTTGACATTCAGATCGTCAGCGATGAACACCGACGCGCCGTCGGCCGTGATGCTGGACGCCTGCACTTTGATGTTTTGGCTGGCGCCTACGATGCCGCCCTTGACCGTGAGTGTGCCTGCGATGTCCAGCTCAATGTTTTGTGCCTTGTCGTAACCCGACAAGCCACCCACAAAACCGCTCAACGTCCAGTTGCTGGACAAACCAACGAAGATGTCTTTGGTCGCCCGCAGTTCAAAGTTGGTGGCCTGGAACGACGGTGTTTTGATATTGATGAAGCCGGTATCGCGCGCCGTATAGGTACCGCCGGTTCCAGTCTTGTTGACATCCAAAAAGGCCGTGACAGTACCCTGTCCCCGCGCCGTGATCACAACCTCACCGATGGCCGAACTGCCGGCCATGGCGAGAATGTTGCCATTCACAAACACGTCTTTGGCGGACACCAGCTCCAGCCGGTCCCGCGCAGTCAGGGTGCCGGCAATGGACACCACATCACCACTTTCGATGATGATGGTGTTGGAGGCGATGTTGCTTGGCAACACCACCGATTTGTTGGCATTGGTGGTGCCAAACTGGAAGCGTGTGCCCGCCCGGTATTCCATGCGGTCGCTGGCATTGAAGAACCGGTACAGGTCCACCATGCCGCCTGCGACAAAGCTCACGCCTGTGGCGTAGTCCAACGAGTCTCCGCTGCTCGGATTTTGGACGGACAAATCGCCCGCCACACTGCGCAGGTTCAGGCTGCCACCCGCCACTGCGGCGGTACCCAACACGGACAGGTTGTTTTGCGCCTGCACGCGCAACTCGGTCCCACCAGCTGTTGTGGTTTGTGCCCGCTCGACCACCAGGCCGAGGTTGCCTTCGTACAAACCATCGACATCGCTGATGGCCAGGTTGCCGGCGGTGGTTTGCGCGTCCAGCGTGTTGATGGCGACTTCCAGTCCCGTAAT
Organism: Polaromonas sp. CG_9.11; assembly: GCF_015752225.1. Taxonomy (NCBI): domain Bacteria; kingdom Pseudomonadati; phylum Pseudomonadota; class Betaproteobacteria; order Burkholderiales; family Comamonadaceae; genus Polaromonas; species Polaromonas sp. CG_9.11. The sequence continues at coordinate 60,784 of NZ_JADOVE010000022.1, read as the reverse complement.
GCCGGTGGCGGCACGCAGGGTCAGTTTGGCGGCGACCACATCCACGCCCGCATCGTCCTGGCTTTCGCGAATGGCCCCGGTGGTGGAGGTCAGCGACACATTGCCCACAGAGCTGACCTGGGCCACGGCCACACCCCCGACAAGCTTGTTGGCCTCAAGGTACACACCGGCAATCACGGAACGCACCAACACATCGCCAGTTGCCGTTACGGTGACGTTATTGCCTGCTGCGTTGGTCAACAGCTGCACATCGGCCAGGTCCACGTGCCCGGCCGCGACCAACGCCAATGCGCCATTGGTGATGTGCGTGGCATCCAGCACCAAAGTACGGTCGCCCTGGCTGACCAGCACACTGCCTGCCCGCTGCGTTTGAACCTGCAAACCACGCACCTGGGTATTGATCTCTACCGCATTGTCCCCAAGGGCAATGATGGCGTCGGACTGGACAGTCATGACGTCTGCCACGATGGCCGTACTGCCCACCGCGCTGCGTTTGACCGTACCCTGCGCGACCAGGGTCACGTCCCCACGGTCTGCGCTGCTGATGTCGACCACGGTGATGTTGGTATTGGCCACGCGGGTAGTGCCCGTGGTTTGGGCGATGGCGCTCAGGCTGATGTCATTGCGGTCGCTGCTGCCCAGTGCCTTGACACGGGTGGCTGTTATGGCGCCTTGTGCAACGACACTGATCGCGCCATCAGCCACCTGCACCGACTGCAGGTTCAGGTCACCGGCATTGACCAGGCTGATGTCGCCCGAGCCCGTCAAGGCCAGGCTGACACTGGCGAGCCGGGTGTTGAGCACCAAGCCGTTGTCTGAAGTCGCAGCCAAGCTGGTGGTCTGAATCAGACCACCGCTTTGCGTGACGCGCCCCTCGGTCGCGGTGAGCCTGATATCGCCGCTTGCATGGGTGGCCGACAGCAAGGCACTGGTCAGGTTGATGGACCCACCATACGTGCCCGTGCCAATTTCGATCTCGGCACGGCCCGCTGCGCTGGTGCTGCCGCTCACCACAATGCTGGTGTTCGCAGTAGCCGTGAAGCTGCCGTCCTGGCTGGCAGATTTGGACACATCGCCCGCACTGATCCACACCGAGCTGGAGGCCACCATCGTGGCCTTGAGCACCGCGCCACTGTCCGTGTGCAGGCTGACATTGCTGCCTGCCGTGACACGGATGGTGTCGGTGCTGTAGGCGGTGCCGGTGGCATTGGTCGATGTGATGGAATTCAGGGGCGTGACGGCGCCGATTTGGCCTGACAGGCTGGCGTTGCGTGCAGCACGCAAATCCAGGTTTTGCCCTGTGGCCAAGGCAGAGGACGCAAGCGTCAAGTCGCCACCCTTGGCATCCAGTGTCAAGGTGCTGCCAGCTTTCAAAAGCGATTGCGACTGGCCGACCTGCCCACTTTGCGTAAACGTGCGCCCGCTGACTTCCAGGTTGCCGCCGCTGGCCACGGACAGCGTCAGGTCAGACACCACCCACCCGCTGATGCGGCTGTTGCCACCCGCAGAAATACTGACGTTGCGGCCTTTGATGGACTCGCCCGCAAAGTCGGCTCCACGAATGTCAATGGCTTGGGTGCCCTCCGTCCTGACCTCGCGCACGGTGGTGGTGGTTGTTTGCTCAGTGATCCACAGGGTATGCACCTCGGGCACCTGGGTCAGTTGGCGGGTAGTGACCTCGCCCCACACCGGGCGGTAGTCAAATTTCTTTTGGGCTTGCGTGGTCAGCTCATAGCTGACCTGAACGCGCTGGTCCCGAATGTCATGCCACGCCGAAATCCAGTTTTGGGTGTAGTCATAGAAGGTCTCCTTCATGTTGACGTAGTACTGGTCGCGGTAGCGTACAGAGTACTCTTTGTCATCGCGCTCAAAAACCGGCGCTGGATCAGTTCTAGACATGGTCTGCACCTCAGTATGGCCAGCGATTGTTTGGCCGGTTACTGGATTTTGGTGCGTGTCCGTAAAGTCGTACGCGCGGGGTACATCGTTGCCGTAACGGGGGGTGTGGTTGCGATAGTCATCCCAGCCCCACGACGCGTAGGAGTAGCTGTTGATATCAGCCCAAATACCTTTGTCCACCCAAGCCGTCCAAAAACTGTAGTCAAACGCGTTTTGGTTGCTGCGGGCATTCACCGCGGTTTGGGTCAAGGAAAGGGTGTCAAGCCGCAGGGCGTCAAAGTACCGAGGGTCTGCCTTGACGTTGGAAGTAAAGCTCCCGCCTTCTTTGGCATTGTTGGTATAGCTTCCATTCACGGCCGGATTGCCGGTCACCGAGGGAAGTGCTGGAGCCCATGCCCAACTGGGGTCAAAGTCGCGACTAAAGTCCAGGTTGTCCCCGGTGGTCTTGTCCGCCATGTTGAAGTAGCGTGTGCCAGTTTCAGGCTTGTAGCTGGCAGCCCAAACGGCGGCGCCGTAGTCCTGTGTGCTAGCAAATGCGGTGCCTGCACCAACTTTGCTGGTGAGTTGAGCGCGCGCGTCGTCCTGCGTGGTGCGTGAACCCTGCTGTTGGTAGAACACATTGCTGACGTCTTTGTACTGGCCTACAAACTCACCCATGCCGGTGCCGCTGTAGCCCAATTGCATGGCAACTGCAATTTTTTGGACCACGCTCAGGCTGGCGTAGGTTGCATTGTCGGCTGGCGCTGTTGTGTTGTAGTCGGTCCAGCGAATGGCTGCATTCACATAGTCCTGGCCCACACCCTGGACAAAACTGGGTTTGTCCGGCGAGCCCTCTTTGACAAATTTCGCGGGAAGGGTGAATTCACCTGCCGTCACCCAATTACCGGCGTTGTCGGAACCCGACATATTGGCGTCACCCGTGAGGTACCGGGCTTCAAATTCCGAAACCAGCCGCAAGATGTCGTTTTGTGCCCCTTCGCGCATTTCTACGTATTTGTCTTTCCAGCCTGCCACATCGACGTGGTAAACATTGCTGGTGTTCTGTTTCCAATTCGCCGCTTCCACGTTTTGCTTGGTGGTGCCGTTGGTGGTACGGGTGACCTTGATCATGTCGGCCTGGCTGGCCTGGTAAACGCCAGTCAGCGACTCGGATGCATCCACTGAACCACTGCTGTAGCTCAACTTGAACAAAGGCATGTAGCCCAACTTATTCAACACCGCCTGGCGCTGGGCGCTGCTGAGCTGGGTAAAGGCCTTGTACGCACTGGACTTGTAGTCCCCGGTGACCGATTCTGCACCCTGGTCAGGATTGGCATCGGTGCCTGCCTTGCTCCAGTCGACTGCGCTGTTGAAGTAGTCCACCCCTTCGATAAAGAACTCCCGGGCCTTCATGCCCACAGGCGCATTGGGGTTGTAGTACCCGGTTTGCGTGAGCGTGACCTTCATGCTGGTGGAAGTGCTGCCAGTCTGGACCAGCTGGGTTCCGAGTTGCTGAATTTTGGTGAAGTTGCTCCAAGAATCCACATATGTGGTGAAAGTTCCGGCGGCTACTTCTTTCGTTCCGGTAACTTCGACCACGGTTTCGGTGCCCACGCGTACAAAGCGGCTCTGCAGGGTGCTGTCCCCCGCGCCAACCGTTGCGTCCGACAGGACATTGACATCACCACCGGCCTGAATGAATACGTCCCCGGCTGCGTTGACCGTGCCCTTGCCCACAATGGTGATGCGTCCACCGCTCAGGCTGGTGGCGGCTATGACACCTTCCAGCGTGGCGCGGCTTGACAGCACGTTGATGCCCGCACTCATGCGGACGGCACCGGCCGAGATTATTTCCCCGCTAACCTGCATCTGGGTGCCTGCGTTGAGCAAGATCAGCCCATCACTGGCAATGACTTTGAGCACACCGTCCACCGTGATCAAAGGTGACAGCAGGTGAATGAGCGTGTCGGACTGAATGATGGCTTTTTGCAGCGGCTCAATTTTTCCCGAGAGCACCATGGCTTGGCGAGCGTGCATGAACACCTGGGCATCTGCCCCTGTGGCAAAGGCGTGGCTGCCAGGCAGCAAGTTCACCTGGTTTGCGGTGACGCTGATGCTGTACAAAGCGTCAATCAGCCCCAAAGCGGTCACGTTGCCGCCGGAAGAAGCAATGGTGATGTTGCCCACCTTGTTCACAGGCGTGGTGCCGCTGCTGGACGTGCCCACATTGCCGTTGAGCAAGATGGTGTCATTGGCCTTCAAGGTGATGCTGCCGTCCTGTGCCGTGTCCAGCACGCCACCCGCGATGGCGTTGCCCGCATCGGTGGCACTGATGACCACACCCACACGGCTGCTATGGCTTCCGCCAGTGACAACCAGTTGATTGGCAGCGTAGACCAGGTTGTTGACAACCAGCAGGGAGCCCGAAGTCACCGTGGCCTCTGCGCCCGCGCCATCTGCCTTGACCACGCCGTTCAAGGTCATGGTTCCAGCAGAACCCAAGGTGATGCGGCTGTTGCTTGCGTTGGTAGTAATTGAACTGGTATTTGACAGGCTGAGACCAAAGCCATTGCTTTCCTGGCCTGCTTGAATCAAGACTGACCCGCTGGCGCTTATGCCCGCAGAAGCTGCGATCAAGTTGCCGTAACCTGGGCCGGCGGTGAGGTCCACGCGTTGGCCGCCGATGAGAATGCCGCGATCGGCACGCATATCCAGAATGGCGTTGGCGCCGGACGCCACCGTGACGCTGACGTCCGGGTTGAACCCGGCGTGTATTGAACCCGCCAGTTGCATGCTGCCTGCGGTCAAGCGCAATGCACTGTTGGCGGCCTGGGTGTACAGGCTGGCATCACCGGCCAGGCTTAGCAGGCCGCCGGCCTTGATGTCCAGCGCGGTGTCGGCTTGCAACTGAACCGCACGCGCGCTGGTGTCGCCTGCCACAGGGCTGACGTTGCCCAAGTTCAAATAGCCGCCTGACTGCACCCACATGCGCTGACCAAGCTGGTTGGTCTTGATGGTGGTGTTGAACATGTCCAGGTTGCCGCCAGCCTTCATCTGCAGTGACCCGGCAAGGACCATTTCGCCCGACATGGACAGGTAGTTGGCCGCTGTGACCTGGACTTCGTAGTCCAACAGGGATGCCGTGGCGCGGGTACTCGTGACCACGCCCTGGAGCACCACGTTGTTGCCTTTGAGATTGATCTGGCCGGCAGTTTCGACTTGTCCGCCGTCTTTGGCCAGCGTGAGGGTGCCGCGCTCTGCCGTGATGTCCACCAGACTAAGCCCGGCGTTACCCACACCGACAAAGCTGTTGATGACCACATCGTTCAGGCCGGCCAGCAATATGCGGCCGCTGACGCCCGTCGAGCTGAAGCTGCTGCTGGCGTGGGTCTGCAGGCTGACCTGACCCGACACGACGTTGGTTCCCGCACGGACAATGATGTCCCGGCTTACCGTGATCTTGCCATAGATGTCTAGCGTATTGCGGGCTGTGATGATGACGTCAGCATTGGTACCGGCGGCTATCAGGCGGCCATACAAGGCACTGGTGCCTGCGGGGTTGAGCACGATGTTCCCGCTGCGGGTTTCGATCACGCCCAGCACACCCAAATCGAGGTCCTGTCCGCCGTCGCTGGCAATACCCGCATTCAGGTTAACCGCCGAGTGGCCCACCACCCAGTTGTTGAGGCTGATTTTTCCGCCCGTTGCGCCCGCTTTTCCAAGGTTGACTACAGAGCCTTGCTTGCTGGCGTCCACTGCATATTCGCGCACACCGTCGGCCCGGCTGCCGGGGCTGGCGATCTGGGTAAAGCCCAAGCGGCTCGCCCCTGCAGAGCCTGTTGCCAACAAGCTGAAATCGTAATTGCTGGTCAACAGCAGACGGCCATCGACCAGACTGAACTCCAGTTTGGCCACATCGATGGTTTGTTGCGTATTGAGTGCCGGTGCGCCCGAAGCACCACTGGTTTGCACCACGGTGAACTGCGCTGCATACAGAGCAGCGTTCATGTCATCGCGCAAACTACCCAGACCCGTATTGCCAATAGTGACACTCTTGGGAACTTGCACGGTCGCGCGCAGGGTGTAGGTGCCCAGGCTGATTTCGAGGGTCAGCGCCACATCGGCGCTCAGGTCACCGGCCGCAAACTCTGCAAAACTATCGGCCAGTATTTGCTTGTTCCAGGCTGGCGCCAGAACCGTCAGGTTGCCGCTTGAGCTCAGGTTGATGGCACTGTTGTCCAAACCAGTTTTCAGGTGAACGGTGCTCAGCAGCACAACACCCTGATCGGCGTAAGCGCGGTTGCTGTTGGCGGAGGTGGTTCCGCCGCGCAGGTCAATAAGGCTACCTGCATACAAGTCGCGTCCCAGGCGAATTTGCTTGGAGGCTGCGATGGAAATTTTGGACGCACCGGTGCCATGCACCGTGGTCGCGCCCAGGGTATTGCCCCGGCTGTCCAAGTGATCCAGGACTTGCCCGCCCGCCACCAGCGCGCCATACAACTCAGCATCCTGCGCTGCATCAATGATGATTTCACCCGCCGCATTGCTCGTGGCAACGCGCGCGCCTCCGGGCATCTTCAGGCCAATACCGTCGCCATTGCGGCCACTGCCGCCCTGCAGTTTGACAAGCTGGTTGGCACGGATGGTGCCGCCAATTTCCACACTCTCACCCGATTGGGTGAGGGTTTGACCACCCAGGTACAACTGGCCTGTGGCCTTGATGTCCACGCTGGACAACTCGCTGGAGTAGTTGATGGTTTCCGACACCAGGCGACCTGCGTCATAGACCTGCGTGACACTGCCGCCCGAAAGCACCATGCCAATGGCCTCGACATGCCCCTTGGCATCGATTTTTACCAGACCCCCGCTGTTATTCGAAGTGATGCCTGTAGCGGTCAAACCGGACGCAGTGGTGAGGCGAACGGCCACACCATCGTCGTCTGAACCCGGCGTTGCGGTGGTGGTCAGGGTCACTGACTTGGTGGCTTGCAGCCCTGTATTCACCAGAATCTGCTGTCCGGCCCGTACATCGATCGTTGCATCGGCAAAATTTCCGCCGGCTATCGTGGCACCGTTGAGTTCTACGTCTTGGCCACCCCAGATCTTGATCTGGGTTCCGGCATTGAGTGTCTTCAAGAAAGCAGTTGCGTGGGTGTACACACTGACGCCCTGTGCATTGGCACCACCCGAAGGCATGCCCGCGGGATTGGTTCCGTCCAGCTTGACACCACCGTACAAGCTGATGTTGCCAGCGACGCGGGCGGTGCCCTCCATGTAAATCCAACGATCGGACTGCAGTACCAAATTGGCGTTGTCCCCCAGGAGGTTCAGGTTGCCGCGAATGATGACGTCTTTGGCGCCGGTCACGGTCAGACCCTGGTTGGCGTCCAGGGTGGTAATGGTGCCGGTCAACAAGAAACCGTAGCCACGCTGTCCAAGGAGTTCGTGTTTTTCCTGGATCTTGAAACTGTCGATGACTCCGTCTTTCTCGGCGTCGTAGGCATACACCACGTAGGTCTTGCTGCCATCGCTCACGACCCAGCGGTTTTCTTTCCCGTTCGGCAGCGTCGCGTTGCTGTAGTGCAGGCCTTCAGTGAAGCCGTTCATCACCGCTTGTTGTTTAAGCAATGTATCGGGGTTGGCCTTGAAGTAGACCTCGTTCTTGTTCCACGCAAACCCGGTTTGCTCCAACACCCGGAACTGCTGTGCGGGTGTGAGCACGGTTTTGTGGGCTGCAATTTGCGCAGGCGTCAAGTCGCCGCTGAACTGGGCATCTGCTTCAGGAGCGGTGACAGTATTCCAGGCGATCTGGCTATTGCGATAGTCGTAGCGGGTGGCCAGGGTGTACTCACCCGTGCTTGCGTCTTTCGAATTTTCACCTTGGGTGAATGTCAGATTGAAGGTGTTGGAGCTGCTTTTAAACCAGACCTGTCCATCAAAACGGCTGTAGCCGAGCTTGGACAGCACTTTGTCTTGTTGTGCCAACGTCAGGTCTGCAAAAGCTGTGGCAGGCGCCGGCTTGCCAGCATCTGCCCACTGCACGCCCGCTACGGTGTAGTCTGCGGTTGCTCCTTCGGTGAAAGCCGTGCGAATTTGACCTTGCGCCACGGTCGCTGCCGGATTGTAAAAAACCTGTTGTCCGTACAAGTTGTAGCCCAAGCCTTCTGCCACCAAAGTACGCTGGGCAAGGGTCAGGTCTTCGAAAGATGCAAATTCGCTGACCGTGCCACTGGCTTGCATCGGCGCACCCGGACCACCCCAGTCAATGCGGCTGTAGTCGATTTGGCCGGCCATGTGGAAGCCCTTGACCATTTGTTGGCCAGAGGCCGCGTCGGCTTTGTAGAAGCTGGTGCCGTCGAAAATCTCATACCCCAGGGCGAAGGCGACCTGCTTCTTCTGGGCGGCAGACAGTGAGGCAAATGCTGTCTCTGCGCCTGGTGCTCCCGCAGAACCCCAATAAATGTCCGCGTTTTTGTAGTCGGTGACTACCCCTTGCGTGAAGTTGGTGACAATGCGCTTTTCTGGCACGGCACTGAAGTTGCTGAAGTAGTAACCCGCGACGGTTGTGCTGAATTTCAAGGTGTTGGCAACGGCCTCTTTCTGGGCTGGTGTCAACTTGTCAAATGTCGTGTCGGCATCTGGCGCAGCGACCACACCCCAGTTGACTGAGGCAACGTCGTATTCCGGAAAGTAACCCAGATACTTGGCGGCATCTATTTTCTGGTTGATGGTCAGCTGGCTGAGATTTGCATTGGCCGCTGGGGCACCATCCTTGACGCCCCAAGTGGCGGAAGCGTTGAAATAATAAACCCCAAAGGTGCTGCGCTGGTTGTCTGGTACGTCCGGCACATACCCTGCGGACAATGGGTTCTTCGTGAACTGGTATTTCGGTTCTACGTTGTAGCCCAGTTGGCGTGCTACCGCCAGTTTCTGCGCATCGCTCAGGCTACCAAAGTCAGCGTTGACCGATGGAGCTGACACACCCTGGGCGGCCCAGTTGATCTGGTTATTGCTGTAATCGGCAGACTTGCCCTGCAACAAGCCAGTGGTGTATTGCCCCGTGGTGGGGTTGAAGTAATACGTTCCGGAGAGCTTGGAATATCCTCCAGCGGCTGCCTGTGCGTCCTGTTGTCCCGACGTGAGTTGGGCTGGGGCCAGGTTTTCCACGAAGGTGTTGGTGGCAGCGTTGTAGAAGCCCCCTTTGTCGTACACGGTGTAACCCAATGACGTGGCGATGCTGCGCCGCACCTCCAGTGGCAATGACGCAAAAGGCGTGTAGTTGGTCACCGAGGTAACTGTGGGCGTCGTACCCAAAATAATGCCCTTGGCGACCAACGCGTCACGCAATGCGGTGGGCAAAGTACGGTTCTGCAACCCGGTCAAGATCGCGGCGTCAAACCCAACGCTGCTCACTTCGACGCCATTGATGGTGTCAAAGTAGCTGGCGTAATCGTCATTCTTGTCGCCATAGTTCAGGCTCATGCCTCCGGCAGCCGTTACCGCACCATCCAGACGCAAGCGGCCGGCAGTGTCAATGATCAAACGGGTGCCGGTGCCTGTGGCTACCGCCAATTGTTCGCCGTTGACCGTCTCAAATCGGGCGCCCACCGTTACAGCAGCGCCGCTGTCCACGTACAGATAGTCGCTTGATTTGAGGGTAACCAAAGCATTGGAATTACGCGCAGCCACCACGGCGCCAAACTGCAACTGAATGCCCGTGCCAGCATCCATGGTGACGCTGGAGCCCACCCCCTGGGCCTGAATGGTGGTACCACTGATGATGGAGTGGGAGGTTTTAATAACAACGCTGCTCGCGTCATTGTAGGAATAGATGCTGCTGCCTTCGTCTGCCTTCACCGAGTTGGGTGCTGCGCCGAAGGTCACCATGGCGTCAACGCCCGTTGAGCCGTGCACCTGGATATTGACCCGGTCATCACCCCGGATCCAGCCGGTTACCAGCAGTTGCTCGGTCAAATTGATGCGGGTTTCGCGACCATGCACACCCGAATCGGCCGCGCCCATGGGCGCACGCACGTTGGTGCGTTGCACCTCCATCAGGGCCGCTTCAAAGCGCAATACATCAGTGGAGCGCACATCGCCCACGATGTTGATGCGATCGGCCTTGAAGGTGGCTGCGTCACGCAGCATGGCGCTGAAGTTGAAGATGCCAATGGGGAAGTCTTTGACATCTCCAATGTACATCGTGACACCTGAGGCCTGGTGTCCCACGTTGATCTGGGCAAAGCCGTCTTGTAACGCGGAAAGGTCGCGCATCCCCAATTCCATCGCGCCGGTGGCTCCGCCTGTCGAGTAATCTCGTCCATAGACGGATTGCCCTGCGCCGCCAATGCGGTAGTTTTGCGTGGCCGCTTTGGCCGTGATGGTCAACACCCCTGTGCCACGCACCTTGTCGTCACCCGACATGAAGTCAATGTCGTCACTGGTCAGGGTGATGTCCTTGGCACTGGCCGCGGTCTGGATAACACCACTGTCCAGGCTCAGCAAAGCCTCTCGACCAGCGAGTTCAATGTCGATGCTGCCGCTGCTCGCGTACACCCCGCCTGCGGACCCGCGGGCACCCTCGGTGATGGTGAGGCTGTCTGACTCACGAACGATGATATTGCCCGCGCCCAAATTGACCATCGTCAACGCGCCAAGCGTGGTGCGCAGTGTGCCAATGAGGCCGTTGGATTGCAGGTTGAAGTGGCCCAGGGGGGCTACCAACTGGGATTCGCTCACATTGAGCACGCCCGCTGCGGTCAACTTCAGGCCGGTCGCCCCCCACGAGTTGCCGGCGACATTTTTCAGCGTGGTCGTGACCGCGCTGTCGGTCACGACGATCGTGTCTACCGCGTCATCAAAATTGATGGCACGGTCTTTGTACAGGTATTGGTGTGCATTCAGGTAAATCGGCGCATCGGACGTCAGCGCATCCAGCACGACCGTATCCTGCCCTGTGCCACCCTTGACAGTTAGCACGCCGGCGTTGTCGGCATAAACCGTGTTGTTGCCACCACCAAGCGCCAGGCTGGTGTTGGTGGAGCCGCGCACCGTGATGGTGTTGTTGCCGCTGCCTGCATTGATGGTATTTTTGCCCGCACCCATGTCAATGGCGTTGGAGCCCATGCCTCCAGTGAACTTGTCGTTGCCCGCACCGCCGCTGTAGGTAATGCCGCTGACGTCACCACCCATAAAGACATCATTGCCCGCCCCGCCGCTGATGGCGCTGCCTTGTTTTCCACCCAGAATAATTAAATTGTCGTTGCCGTCGCCGCCGTTTATTTCCAGCACCGCGTCCACACCTTCACTGACAAAATAGCTGTCATTGCCCTTGCCGCCATTGGCAACAATGCGTTTGACACCGGTGTAGGTATTTTTCACCCCCAAAGCACTGACGCTGATGCCGCCGGTCAACTTGCCGTCGGTGTCGCGCAGGGCGTCAATGTTGTAGGTTTCGTGGATAACGTCGTCGTAGATGCCGGCGCCGTAGCGCCCAGCAGCATCACCCGAGTGCAGGTACAGCGTGTCGCCGTCCTGATGGCTGATCACCGGTGGAGCGCCCCAGCTCCAGGCATAGCCTGCAGACACACTCATCCCCGCAACCGTCACACTCGCGTTGAGCGTGGCGCTGGCTGCGGTAAGAATAATTTCGCCGCTGAATCCCGCCAAAGTCTCGTTGATTTCAAAAAAGCCCAGGTCAATGTGAACATCCAAACTTCCGTACACACTGGCAGCAAACAGCGTGTTGCTGAAGGTCATGGACATGCCAGCCTTGAGCACCAGAATCTCCATATCCACTTCAACGTCTACCGAACCCTTGATTTCAAAATCACCGTCCGACTGCAAATAGCCGCTGATATCGACCTTCAGAACGCCAAAAAAGTCCAGCGTTGCCTTGTCCAAACGTATTTCGAACACACTGTCGACCAGGCTCATCCCGCCTTTGAAGTCAAGGTCGAATGCCAGTATCTTGATCTTTCCATCCAATTCCAGATTGAAAATGGTGTTGCCCTTGATGACAGCGCCTGTCAAGGTGGTGTAGTCGGCCGAGCCAGTGTTTATCTCCAGCAAGGCGCCGGCCTTGATGCCAATGGCCGCAATGCCGAGGTCCACAGTGGTATTGGCCCGCAGTGCGAAGAACGCGCCATCGCCCTTGTCCATGATGGCAGCAGCACCGGTGAAGCCCAAGGCGCCAAAAGCACCCAGATCAAGCTTCATGTCAAGCGCAGCCTGAATGCCCTGCTTGTCCAGCTTCAGCGCCATGGCGCCTTCGAGCGTGATGCCGACCAGGTCAATGGAGCCAGCACCTTTGAGGAACAAGGTGCTTGCTTCGATGGTGCTTAGCTCGGTCAGGGCCTTGCCATTGCCGTCCCGCATCACCGCCTTGATGGCGTCCAGCTTGAGCGTTTTGACAGTCTGCAACGTGTTGGTGGTGTTGATCTGCAACAGCACGCTGGCTTCAATGGAAAAGGCACCAGCAACTTCAAGCAGTTTTTGGCCAGGTGCGCCTACTTGCAAGCTTCCATATAGGCCTTCTGCCACCATGCCCAATGTGCCCGTGACATCCAGCGGTTTGAGCAAGGGCAAATCCAATGTAGCGGTGACACTCATCTCCATGCCTGACGCGGAAACAATGATGCCAAAGTCGCCATCCAGCTTCAACGCGCCATCCAGCAGGTCAAGGCTGCCGTCCCCCAGCAACTGCACATACATGCCGGTCCACTCGGGTTTGCCACTCGGCGTGGCACTGATGCTGTACTGCCAGTTGGGGAACTGCGCAGGAGCTGTGGCGGGGTTGGTGTCGTCGTCCAAAACATGCTTGAATGCAGCTGGCACGTCATAGACAATGGTTTGTCCAAACGTGTTGAGCGTCAAGTCCAGGTGTGCATCCAGTCGGGCCACGCTGCCCAGATCGATGCCGGCAGACAACTCCATGCGCAACGCCACACCGGCGACGCCACCGCGTTTGCCAATCACCAAAAGGCCGGTTGCTTCTCTTTCTATAGCAAAGGCGCCCTTTCCGATGCGCGCGGTAACGTCGGCAAACACGGTAAGACCGTTACTGGCACTGGCTTGGAAGTCCAGCACACCTGTCATGTGAACCAGGCCATACAGGTCCAATTCGGCTTGCCCAAAGATACGAATCAGCTGTTCCTTGTAGTCAAGGACGATGGGTGCTGACGAATTTCCGGTGGGAATGGCGTAACCAGGCTTGACGATATCGTTGCTGGTGATGTCGTCCTGGTTGACCGCCAGCGACATGTCCTTCCAGTTGCTCTTGGAAAAGTCGATGGTGGTGAGTGCAAAGGTGGCGCTGGCGTCGTTGTACGAAACAGCACCCGTAGCTGAATCTTTGACATACCCACCTGCGCTGATGACGGTGCGTGCGCCGGTGTTCAAGTTCAGCTTCAGACCGGTGGCTTGCAGGGTGACATCGTCGATGCCCACCATTTTGATGCTCTGGATGTTGGCTTGGGCCGCGAGGTAAACGCCTACCGTGAGTCCGCCGGTACCAAACTTGAGTTCTCGGGCGACGACGACACCCAGATCCAGGTTTTCAATGGCCAGGCCGACGGCAGTGGTGTCGGGCGTGTCGCTTGCCTCGATGCGACCGTAGCCAGTGGTTCCTATTGAACTGGTATCGCGCCAATAGGCTCCTACGCCCACAAACCCATAGGCATCGTTGATACCAATGGCCAGGGTGCTGACCTGGGTCACTTCTCCGGTGGACAGCGTGACGGTCTCAGAGCCTTTCTTGGTGAACGCCATAGAGGCCGACAGCTGTGCGAAACCGGCCAGGTTGATCTGCGCGTAACCGACTTTGGCCTGGATGATTTCTTCGGAAAAATCCAGGATGACCGTGCTGCTTCCCCCGGCTGGCACGGCAAAGCCAGATTGAAAACTGGTTTTATAGTTGATGGACGGGGGGCCAATCAACTGCATGGCGGCATTGGCAATTGGGCCGCCGGGAACAAAGAAGGTGTTGATATTGACTTCAATATCGTGCGCCTGAACGTCCAGCAGGCTCTTGTCAATGCCGGTCAGGAATGCGTCACCCACACTGGCTTTGGCCGAGATGAATTTGGGAGCAAGGCTCTTGAGCGATGGACTTGCCGTGAGCAAGGTGGGCGTCATGATGGCCAGACCAAAGTTCACGTTGTCTAGGACCAAGCCCATCGCGCCATTGTTGATGCTGTCCAGCAGGCCATCCGGTGCGCCAGTCATCCCGTCGGCGCCAAAGCGGTCCACGCCATAACGGTAGGGACCGCCCACTCCGGCAAAGCCGCTCAGGTTGGCGCCGCCCAGGGTCATCGCCTCAACCTGCATCGGAACGGTTGGTCCGCTTCCCAATTCGGACAGCAGAGTGGACAGGCCGCCCGGATTGACATCCACGGTAAATCGCTCGCCTTGTCGGAACGCCAGCGAACCACGCAGGCTCAGAAACTCGGAAACCTGGATTTCGGCCATCCCGATGTCCAGACCGATGATGTCTTCTCCGCCAAAATCCAGATACACCGGCGCACCGCCCGTGGCCACCTTGTAACCCACAGGTTTGTTCTTGCTGGCATCTGAATTGCCGGTGACAGCAGGAAAGGTGGTTTTGAAGTCGGCGCGGGAGCGCATCGCCCCACCAAACAGTTCGCCGCCCGCATTGACTTGCAGTGTGACGTCTTGAGCCGTCAGCTTCAGCACATCGCCAAAGCCATAGGTACCCACCTGGTCCGCGTGCGCGGTGAGGGAATAGAAGTTTTTTGCCTTGAAGAAATCGGGCAAATCCGCTTTGAAGATACCGAGACCAATATCCAGATTATCAAGACCAAAACCAGTGAGGCCCGATTGCGTGGAAAAAGCTGTTGTGAAGTCCGGTGTTCCAGAACCGATGAAGGCAGAGATATTCGAGCCCCCCAGTGTCAGGCCCTTGAAGTCAACATTGCTCACGCGTGAGAAATCTGCGGATATGCCACCCAAGGCCTTGATGCCGCTGATGATGGTGCTGGCCGTGCTACCGAGTGCAGATTGAAGCGTTGTCAAGTCTGCCGGCAAACCGGTGTACATGGTGCCATTGAAGGTCTGGCCCAGATTCAGTTCAAAGTCGCCATGCAGGTGAACGAAATCACCCAGACTCAAATCGACATCAGGCAGTGAAATTTTGCCCAGGACGATCGCACCCAAGTTGAGATCGAAGCCAATGGACAGGTCAAGCTTGCTGATGAAGTCGAATGCACCTTTCAAAAACCCGATGTCCGGCATATCCGGAATCAGACCCGTCAATCCTTTCAGGCTGATGGTGGGCATGAAGCCTGTCGGCACATCAAAACCAGGGAGGCTCAGAGAAAAATTGGGCAGGTTGAGTTCTGGAAAAATAATATCCGGGAACTGAACTTTGAGGTCAGGCCAGTTGAGCACCAGGTTAGTCAGGGCAGACAAATCAATTTTTGGAACGCTCCAGCTGAAGTCCGGAATATTGAACAGGCTGAAATCCGGGAACGCTGGCAACTCAGGCAGCCTCGGAAATTGCAGTTTCAGATCGGGCCACTGCGCATATAGCAAATGCAGGCTTGGCAAATCAAACTCTGGAATGTTGATTCCGTCGAGGTCGGGCAAGCTCACGTCCGGAAAATCAAACGCTACGAACTGCAAGGTGGGCAGTTTGAATTTCAGCAGGTCAAAATCCGGCATCGTCACACTGGGCAAGCCAATGCTTCCCAGGTTGATGCTTGGCATTTCAAACTCGAAGTTGAAGTCGTGTTTGATGTCAAACAAGTCAAAAATACCCAACTTGGCCTTGATTTGCAGCCCCAGCAGGTTGGATGCATAGTCCAGGCTCATGGACTGACCCAGCGTGCCGACGGGAATGGTCAACTTTTTATCGGGCAACTCTGTGTAGTCAACAAACAGGCTTGGAATCGGGTAGCCGTTGGCAGTGGCGCCATTGAGCTTCAAGACGACATCGGTCCCTTCCAGCGTCAGGTACGGGTCGGTACCGACCAGCCCTGCCTTGTCCGCACTTGCGTACAAGCTGTAAAAATTGACTCCCGGCACAGCAAAGCCAGACGCCTTTGAAGGCGTCAGCATCGACATGACAAAGTCCAGATTGTCAATAGCAAAGCCAACCGCATCGGGATTGGGCGCGCCGGCCACCAAGACACCATTTGCGTCTTTGGTCACGGTCTTGTACGGACCATTGAAGCCTGCAAACGCTTGAACGCCCATGCCGGCAACGATCAGCGCGTCAGCCGGAGCGACCACTTCCATTCCCGCCAGATTGAAGCCAACGCGATCCAGCGTGCGTTTCTGGAACGTAAATCCACCTTGCAAATTAACAATTCCGGCAACGCTGGCCGTTGCCAAGCCTACCGTGGCTTCAATCAACTGGTCGCTGAAATCCAGCACGATGGGCTTGAGCGGATTCCCTGTGGCAACGCTGACGCCGGTCGAAGCTTTGAGGGTTGATCCGTCATAAGTCTTGGTGAAGTCCAGCACAAACAACGGGTTGCTGGAGGTATTGAGGTTGACCTGAACATCCTGCAGGTCGAACTCAATGAAGTCACCCATACCCATGAAGCCGATCATGTTGGCATCGGCTTTGAGCGCGGTGTATTTGACCTTCGTCACCTTGTCCTGAAACAAGCCCAAACCGAAGCTGAAATCATCAATCACCAAGCCAATGGCATCGGGGTTGGCCAAAGCATCGGCCAGCGTGATGCTGCCGTCCCGGTTGGAGTCGGTGCGGTACGGCCCGCCTACGCCGACAAAGGCCTGCACGTGGCTGGCACCGATGGTGAAGGCATTGGCCAGCACCGGCACATGGATGCCGCCCAGCGTCCTGGCACTGAGGGTTTGCGTGGCCCCCTTTTCAAACGCGAAGGAACCGGTGGCATAGATGAACTCGGAAATCTTTAGCGTGGCCTTGTTCAGGCTGGCACCAATGGTGGCCCCCGTCATGTCCAACAAAACAGGTGTAGCGCCTGTCTGTACTGAATAACCTGCTATTAAATTAATAGCATTTACCGGGAAACTGGTGAGGAAATTGAGGGCCGGGCCGGTGCTGGCGGTGTTGACCTTGAAATCGATCCCGGACAGCGAGAGTTGGAAATCCTTGGGATCAAAGCCATACAACGCCACCGTATCAGCATGCGCCTTGGCGGCGGTGTACTGAACACCCGCGGCTGATTTGACCTGCATGACACCGAAGTCGATGCCTTCGGCACCAAAACCGTACAGGGCGCTCGCCTGTTGGGCAAAGGTCTTGGAACGGTCAAAGCCGCTGCTGGCATAACCCACAAAAACATCAATGTCCGCGCCGCCGATGGCAAAGCCCTTGGCATTGAGTACCGGCTGATCACCTGCTTTGAGGCTGCTGCCAAAGTCGATCTTCTGGAACCCAATAGCACCCTGAGCATAGAAAAACTGCGATATCGACAATGTGGCGCGGTCTGCGTACACCCCCATCGCGCGACTGCTGAAATCGATCACGGTACTGCCAGTGGAGCCCAACTTCAGCCCGCCCGCGAAGGAAGCGGCATAGTCAATGACCGAGCCGCTGGTGTCGGCAGTTGCGTAATCAAAGCGCAAATCAGACGCGGAAAGCTCGAAATCGTTTGAGTCGAAGCCATAGACCGCTGCATTGGTCATGTTGGCCTTGACCGCGGTGTAGGACTGGCTACCGGCCTTGGTCAACACGATGCCGAAATTGACGCCGGTGACGCCAAACCCGTACAGATTGGCGGCCTGCTGCGCCAGCGTCTTGCTGCTGTCAAAACCACCGTCGGCGTAGCCAGCAAAAGCAGTGATGCTGCTGCCGGTGATCGCCAGCATGGAGGCTGCAGTGACTGGTGTCGAGACACCGGTGGTGTTCTTGAGCGTCAGTGGCGAGGTGGGCGTGTATTTTTCGAAACCGATGCGGCCATTGAAATAAGCGAAATCCTGGACTTTGAGCGTGAAGTCGCCTTCTGCGCGCACCAGTTCTCCGGCGGCCCCGGACAGGTCGATTTTGATCGACGTGCCAGTTCCAGTGGTCACGGTCAGATTGCTGGCCGCAAAGTCAACGACCTGGTCGCCGTCTTTGCCCGCCTGATTCACATCGACGGAGACATTGCGCGCGGTTGGCAGCAAGTCGGTCAGCCCCACGAAACTTATCGAGGTTGAATCGGCAGAAAGTGCGGTCCACTTGCGCGAGACATCCGCTTTGGATGTCAACAGGGCCAGGCCGAAATCAATATTTTTAAGCGACAGACCGACCGCATCGGTGTTGAGTTGGCCGTTGGCGTCAAAGCCGCCGCCCACCCCAGCAAACACGTTGACCGAAGCACCACCAATGGTCAGCACGTCCACCGCCACCTGCTCCGCGCTGGATGAACCGGTTTTCTTGGCCAGGGTGACGCTGTCACTGCGCTTTTCAATCGCCAGGTTGCCGTGCACCGACACGAAGCCGTACACGTTGATGTTCAGCATTCCACTGGCTTGCAACAATTCGCCTTTGGCACCATCGAGTGTGAGCTCCAACAACGTGCCTGTGCCCGTGCCTGTGGCCACGTTCAGCGCGGTCTTGCGCTCGGTGGCGCTGCCGGTCTTGAGGCTGTAGTCCACGACTGCGCCGTTGAGCTCCGTCGCTTGGTTGATTTCCACACTGATGTTGGTTCCGCTGATGGTCAGGTCTTGACCCAAACCTACAAAGCCCACACTGCCCGCCGTGGCCTGCAGCGATGTCCACTGGCGAGCCGTGGTGGCAGGGTCGGCATCGGGCTTTTCGCTCAATATCGCCAAGCCAAACGCCACGCCCGACAAACTGAGCCCTGTCATCTCGTTTTTAAGCGTCCCGTCTGCATTGAAACCACCGCCTATCCCCGCATAGGCACTCAGGTTGTTGCCGCCAATGGTCAACACGTCCACCGACAGCTGCGTCGCCGGCTTGGTCACCACATCGTTGGCATCCACCACCGCATCACCCAGCGTGATTTGCTGGGTGCTTTTTTGTATTGCCAGGTTGCCTTGCACCCCAAAAAACCCATTGACATCCAGCGTCAGGTTGCCGCTCGCTTGCAACAATTCTCCACGGGCGCCATCTGCAGACAGGTTCAGGGCCTTTCCGGCAACCGTGATGCCCGTTGCGCGGGTGCCAGAGAAATCAGCCACTTTTTGGCCATTTGAAGCCGTGTTGTAGGTCAGCGCAAGGCCGCTTGCAGCCAGGGTGATCCCGGATATGCCAGACAGGCTCGCGCTGCCTAGCGTTCCAGACAGACTGGTCCACCTGTTGGCCGTATTGGCTGTGTCGGAAAACAGACCCAGAACAAACTCCAGGCCAGTTGCCCGGAACCCGACAAATCCGGACTCACCAGGGTTTAGACCCACCGCCGCGGACATGCCGCTACCGGCTACCCAGATCTGATTCACCAAGCGTGTCGTGTTGTCTGCCAAATTGAGCGTCGCGGGCTGCCCGGCCCATCGCACAGCCAACGAACCAGAGGCCTGGATAAAACCCGCAACCGACAGTTCTGCCCCAACAATAGACAATTCCTGCGTGCCTGCGTTCAAGCCCGCACCAAAGGTGTACGACTGACCTGCGGCCGAAATTACCGAGTTACTTGCATCTGCATTGGTGTCATTCAATCGCAATGTCACCTGCGTGGCGGACAGAGACAGGGCCTCGCCCAGATTGGAACTGACAGCGCCACTGGCCTCAAGCACGCGCCCCGCGGAAGAGATGAACAAGCCCAGGCTGGCCTGCTTAAGCCCGACATTGAAACTGCCGGCGGCCACTTGCGCCGAGGCACCCACCGCCACCACCTGCATGACCGTGCCATTTTTCGCAAAGAAGAAATCCCCGCCCACACTGAGACCCGAGCCCAATGAAGCCGCCAAACCGACGACACTGACAGATTGCAGGTTGCTGGAGGCCGCTACTTCGCCAAAGGTGTAGCTGAAATTACTGGCAAAACTGAGCACGCGCCCCGTCTGGACTGCCTCCGTACGATTAAGAACAACCCGGACAGCCTGCGCACTCACGCTGGCAAAGCCGCCACCCGACAGCGCCAGGCTGCCGGCGGCCTCAAAGACCATGCCAGAGCTGCCATTTACCAGGCCAAAGGTGCCGTTGCTGACACCTGCCGAGACGCCCCCAGCGTTCAGGCTGGCCGTGACATTATTGCCGGCCATGACAAAGTCCGAACCCAGAACCGCTACACCCACCCTGGCGCTGAGGGTCACGTCGCCTACCGACCCGGCCAATTGGCCCGAGGCCAAGAAATACTTGCCGGTGGAGCCATCTGCATTGAAGGTGGTGGAGCCGACCGTGATGGCTTTGGCACTTAAATTCAAAAGCGCATCATTGGCAGCGCCTCCGGCCAAAGTCCCATAGCCGAAGTTAATATCCAGGTCGAGGCTGGTGCCCTGCAGGCTCAGTCCTGAAATGCCGCTGATGGCGGCATTGCTAACGAGCCCCTTGCCCAACACCCAGCCGTAACTCGCGCCCCACGTATTTCCTTGAACGAACGCCATGTCAAGCGTGAGGCCGGACAGTGCCAGACCCTTGCCAGAAACGCCCATGAATGCGCTTGCGTTATTGGCAGTCAGCGACCAAATATTAGTACTCAGGCTGGTGCCACCCACGGGGGTAAACGTTTGCCCAGGGGTGTACCCCAGTGTGAAGTTTCCTTGGGCCGTCAGGCTACTGCTCAGGTCCAGACTGCCAGCGAAAGTGACCGGCGGCAGATTCTGGAAATAGCTGCGATTCAGCAATTCGCCCATTTGGTCTACGGGCTCGTCAATCAAAGCACCCAGAACAAAGTCCATGGACGGCTGCACCGTGCGGGCGGTCAGGAGCAACTTGTCTGTTTCCTGAGCGACTTCAAAGTACAGATGGTCATTCGCCTGCAGCAGGCCCAAGCCATTGGCAAACTTGCCTGTGGCAGAGCCATAGGTCATGACGGTGAAAACGTCGCCATCCTTCGGCTTGAAGTTATCGTAGAGTGAAACCGACAATTTACCGTCCAGCGCGGCAGTACCAGTTACGTTGAGTTGGTCGTAATGTCCAGCGCCCGTGCCTGCTGAATTTCCGCCAATTTCAATTTGCAGAGTTCCGCTGGCATCCTGTGTGTAAGTATTGACGGTTTGAACGCCAGGTGAGTATCCCGGACTCACCACACCCGTATTAAACAGGTCAACATTCATGGAGCCGCTGCCGCCCAGTATTTCGTTGGCAGCAACGCGCAGGGAGGTGTCCATGAAGCCTGACAACGTTGCCATTTGGCCCATGTCGAATAAAACGGCATCGACGGCAAAGGTTGCTGCAGCACTGTTTGCCGCTGGACTTGACAGCAGGCGAGCCATCAATGGCACCGAAATTGAAGGGCTGCTTGCTGCCTGGGCGGCAGCATACGCTTCGGTGATGCTTTGAATATCGTTTCTATCGGGTGGTAACGCAATCAGCATTGGCGCAAAAATCGGATCAGCTGAAAGCAATACGCGAGGCTCCAGAGGCTCTATCCGAAACGCATCGCGACGGATGGCATCACGAATACGCGTTGCCACTGATTTTTTTACTGCATTCATCTCGTCCCAATCAAAAGTCTGACAACTGTTCAGCGCACTAACTGTGTCGAAAAAATTTTTTCAAACCTACTCGCACCTTGTGTGTTTTTGCTCACTACCAGAAGAACAAAAAAACACAAGATCACAATCTTTGCACTTTTACTCCGTTAACAATTGTAAATAAATACTGAAAAATGTACAGATTGATTGTTCGATGTTGAGCGAACTTCAGTGGGAACCCTGCGTAATTTTTGCGTTTGTGTGCTTGCTATAAATGCATCCCGAGAAAATAGAGTCAGGAAACATGTCTAACCCTGGATCTCAAGCTGAGCGTGAAGCCCCCCAAACGTAAGTTTTTCAGAACAGTTGGAGCAAGTCGTTCCTTGGGCTGCGCTGGTGGCTTTAATAGCACCTCACTCCCCGGAAAGTCGCCACGGCAAGTCGCTTTTTTCCATGGAGACGATGCTGCGCGTTCACTTGCACAGCCGCAGTGGCTCACGCTGTTAAAACGCGGCACGAATAAGGCGTTTTTAGACACACCGCTTTTACAGGGTGTTTGCCAAGTTTGCTATTTTTGGCCGGCTTCCCGACGAGCAAGCCATCCGGCGCTTTCGCCAGCAGCTGGAGAAATACAAGTTCACAAAGCAAATCCTGGGGACGGTCAACGAGATATTGACCCAGGGCAGCTTATTGCTCAAAGCGGGCACGGCCGCGCACGCCCTGCGATTACACCGCCCACGCCCACCAACAACAAAGACAAGACTTTCCCACAGGGCCAAAAGACGCATGCCATGCGAGGTAGCGTGGCGTGCAAAAGTGTCCGGCGTCGCCATGGATCCATGGCAAGCACCGTGCGCCAGGAGTCTGGGCTACAGAACATTTTTCGAGTGAAAAATTTTGCTGGCCCAAACAAAAACCGCCACATGGTGCTCAATTTCGTGTGTGACCGCGATGATGGCATGGTGTGGAAAAAGCCGAGTTATTGGTGTTTATCCAGTCGTAGGACCTGAGCGAAACCGTCATCACCGACCTTAGAAAGTCATGCCGACTTTCGCGCCAGGCTGCCGATGGCGCAGCGCCTCTACCAGTCCGAACGGCGCAGCCGGCGCGACATCGCCATCATGCAGCTGGTCGATGTCAGCGGCGCGACCGATGGCTGGATTGCCGCCGACCAGCGCATCATCGACGTCGAGCGCGAAGCGCCGCTGCTGGTGTGTATTGCCCTGGACGGGATGGTCGAGCCCTACAGCGTGCTGGCGTTTTCAGATGAGGGCCCGCAAGCAGTCGTGGTGCGCAGCATCAAGCGTTTTGACGAGCGCTAAAACAACGCAGCGGCACAGCGCATCGCCGTCCTGAAGCCAGAACACCACACCCGCGCCGGTGCTGCCTTGCGTCATGCCAGCACGCTGTTGATGAGGGAGGCCTCCGAGCACCGGCTGCTGCTGCTGCTGCTGTCGGACGGCAAGCCCAATGACATTGACGACTACGAAGGCCGCTACGGCGTGGAAGACCTGCGCCAGGCCGTGGTTGAAGCCAAGCTGCAGGGCATTTCACCGTTTTGCCTGACCATCGACCATCAGGCAGCCAACTATTTGCCCGCCGTGTTCGGCTCGAAACATTACGCGCTGCTGCCCCGGCCTGAACTGCTCCCAAGCGTGTTGCTCGACTGGTTACGGCGGCTGGTGGCGGCATGAAATGGCCAGCTTCGTGCCAACCCTGCAGAGCCTGTCGCCTGTCGCCTGTCGAATCAGCAGCTAAGTGGCAAAACCACTTGCCGGGCAAATTGCCTGGGTTGAGCTGCTCTCCGGATTCTGGCTGATCAGGGCCGTTCGACCCAGCAGTTCCTTCCTGACCAGGCGAAGCCCCAGACATTGCAGACAGTACTGCAGCATGCCAACCCGAAGCAACGACATGTCGGAATGATTTGGAACCGGCATCAAGCACGCCTAGCGCGCCTGGGTCTTTCTGCCGCAAAGCCCGCAGCATCTCTGCCTGGCAGGAGCGTGATGGGTCAACGCACTTTTTTCTCGCGATGGGTGCGCTGGATGGCCGCCACGTCGATGATCAGCGCCACGTTGCCGTCGCCCAAAATGGTGGCAGCGGAAATGCCCGGCACCTTGCGGTAGTTGGTTTCCAGGTTCTTGACCACCACCTGGTGCTGGCCGACCAGCTGGTCCACCAGCAGTGCAAAACGCGTTCCCTCGGCCTGCACGATGACGACAATCGCCTGCGTCGGGTTGTGCACGGCATCGGCCACGGCAAACAGCTTGTGCATCTCGACCAGTGCCAGATACTCGCCGCGCACGTGCAGCACCTGCTCGTCGGCAGTGATCGCATGCAGGTCTTCGGACTTGGGCTGCAGCGATTCAATGACGTAGTTCAGGGGCAGGATATAGATCTCGCTGCCGATCCTGACCGACATGCCGTTGAGGATCGCCAGCGTCAGCGGCAGCACGATGCGGATCGTCGTGCCCCTGCCCTGCACCGACGCAATCTCGACATGGCCGCCCATTTCCTGGATGTTGCGCTTGACCACATCCATGCCGACGCCCCGGCCCGACACATCGGTCACAGCTTCGGCGGTTGAAAAGCCCGGCGCCATGATCAGCAGCCAGACCTCCTCGTCGGGCGCGTTCTCGGCAATGGCGATGCCCTGCTGACGGGCCTTGGCCAGAATTTTGTTCCTCGCCAGGCCACCCCCGTCGTCCTTGACCTCAATCACGATGCTGCCGCCCTGGTGCTGGGCCGACAGCGTGAGCCGGCCGACCGGGTCCTTGCCGGCTGCGGCGCGCTGCGACGGCGGCTCGATGCCATGGTCAAGGCTGTTGCGGACCAGGTGGGTAATCGGGTCGATGATGCGCTCGATCAGGCTCTTGTCCAGTTCGGTTTCCTTGCCCACCGTCACCAGCTCCACCTGCTTGCCCAGCTTGGCCGACAGGTCGCGGATCAGCCGCGGGAAGCGGCTGAACACATAGTCCATCGGCATCATGCGGATCGACATCACCGACTCCTGCAGGTCGCGCGCATTGCGCTCCAGATGACCCAAGCCGCTGAGCAGCCGCTCGTGGAGCACGGGGTCAAGCGCAGAAGCGGTTTGCGTCAGCATCGACTGGGTGATCACGAGTTCGCCGACCAGGTTGATGATCTGGTCCACCTTTTCGACATCCACCCGAATGGAGTTGGACTCCTTGGCCTGGCTGGCGACGGCTGGCGCGGCAGGAGCCGCACTGGGAACGGCGTTTGACAGCAGCACGGGTACCGTTGCGGCTGCATCAGGAAGAAGGGCCATACTTTCCAGCGCAGCCGGGTGTTCCGGCTGTGACGCAGACTGCGGCGGCAATGCCGGCGCCTCTTCTGGCGTCCCAGTGCTGATTTCAATCTGCTCGGTTTCCACGATGAAGCAACTCACCGCCACCAGGTCATCAGCATCGCACGCCGTTTGCAGCCACAGCGTCAGGCTGTCGGCTTCGACAGTCTGCGCCAGCACGGTGCCGAGGTTGGCCATTT
This sequence comes from Polaromonas sp. CG_9.11, assembly GCF_015752225.1. Taxonomy (NCBI): domain Bacteria; kingdom Pseudomonadati; phylum Pseudomonadota; class Betaproteobacteria; order Burkholderiales; family Comamonadaceae; genus Polaromonas; species Polaromonas sp. CG_9.11. Next base: position 35,869 of record NZ_JADOVE010000022.1, on the reverse strand, counting down.
CCTCGGCCAGCAGCTTCTGGTCATGGTCCGAGACCTTGGTGAAGCGGACCTTCAGCGTGGGAACGGCTGGCGGGCCGCTGTTGGCCTGCACGGGGGCTGCCGGAACTGGCACTGGCACTGGCACCGGTACCGTTGCCTGCGCAAGTGCTATCGTTTTTATTGCGGGCGGGGCCGTGGCCACGGGCGAGGCGGCGGCATTGGCCTCAAGGGCCAGCTCGCGCAACACGGCGCAAATCTGCGCGACCATCTGTGGCTCGGGTTCCGTGCCCTCGCGGTAAGCGCTCAGTTCTTTTTGCAACACGTCTTTGGTCTCCAGAAAAACATCCATCATCTTGGTGCTCAGCGTCAGCTCGCCATGCCGCGCGCGGTCCAGCAGGTTCTCTAACAGGTGGGTGGTGTCGGTCAGCGCCACAAAGCCAAAGGTGGCAGCGCCGCCCTTGATCGAATGCGCTGCGCGAAACACGGCATTCAGGTTTTCGCTGTCGGGCGCCTGCAGGTCAAGCCCCAAAAGCAGCTGCTCCATTTCCGCCAGCAGTTCATCTGCTTCTTCAAAAAAGGTCTGGTAAAACTGTGTGATGTCCATCTTTTAGGCTTTTCGGGTTGGGTTCTGAGGGCTAGCCAGTCGATCCAGACAAGCATGTCGCATGATAGGTTTATCCGGTGACAAAGCATTGGCAGGGGCGTCAGCTCGGCTGGCCGGGGGCGACAGTTGACAGCTTCACGGCTGTCTGGCCGGCAGGGGCTGGCTGCGAAGCGACCGGCCTGGCAAGTCCACCAGAGGCATTGGCTGCATTGGCTTTCTCGATGGCGGACTGGGCACGCTGGTTGAGCACAACAATGCTGATGCGGCGGTTGATGGGTGCAAATGGGTCTTCCTGGTTCAGATGCATGCTCGATGCAACACCCATGACCCGCAGGATCTTGACCTCCTGAAGGCCACCAGCCACCAGTTCGCGGCGCGACGCATTGGCCCGGTCGGCCGACAGCTCCCAGTTGCTGTAGGACTTGTCACCCTGTGCGTATTGGGTGGCATCGGTATGCCCGGACAAGGTGATCTTGTTGGGCTGTGCATTGATGACCGGGCTGATCTCGCGCAGGATGGTGTGCATGTAGGAAACCACCACGGCGCTGGACCGGTCGAACATCGGCCGGTTGCTGCTGTCGACGATCTGGATGCGCAAGCCTTCTGGCGTGATATCGATCAGCAACTGAGGGCGAAACTGCTTGAGCAGCGGGCTCGATTCGATCATCTCGTCGAGCTGCTTTTTCAGGTTGTCCAGGCGGGCAAAATCCTCGGCATTGGCCATCGCGTCGAGTTCCTCCTCGCTTTTCGGCCTCTTGATCTCGTCCTTGGTCAATGGAGGGTCTCCACCGCCAGGAATCACGCTGGGACTGTTGTTGATCGCCGGCCCACCTTTGAGCGCTGTGCTCAGAGGCATCTGAAAATGTTCAGCAATGCCTCTTAACTGCTTGGGCGACGACGACGACAGCAGCCACATGACCAGAAAAAAAGCGAACATGGCCGTCATGAAGTCGGCAAAGGCAATCTTCCAGGCCCCGCCATGGTGGCCAGCCGCCATCACTTTGCGCTTGATGATGATGATTGGACGTTTATCGGCGCTCATGGCAACTCGTGGCGGCTCGCTTCAGCGGCTCTTGACATCGCGTACATGCCCTTCGAGTTCGCTGAAGGAAGGCCGCTCGGTAGAAACCAGGACCTTGCGGCCGAACTCGACTGCCAGCTGCGGCGCATAACCGTTCAGGCCGGCCATCAAGGTGACCCGGATGCATTCATAAATCTTGAGCGATTCGGCCACCTTGTGCTCGATCAAGGTGCCCAGCGGGGACACGAAACCATAGGCCAGCAAGATGCCCAAAAAGGTTCCGACCATCGCATGCGCAATCAGCTGGCCCATTTCGGCCGGCGGCAGGTCGGCTGACGCCAGCGCATGCACCACGCCCAGCACCGCCGCCACGATGCCCAGCGCCGGCAGTGCATCGCCGACACGTGTCAGGCTGTGAGCGGGAATCAGGCCTTCATGTTTGAAGGTCTCCATTTCCTGCTCCATCAGCTCCCCGATCTCATGCGGATCGGTGTTGCCGCTGACGATCAGGCGCAGGTAGTCTGTCATGAATTCCAGCACGTGGGCATCGGCCAGGATGACCGGGTACTGCGCAAATATCGGGCTGTTCTTCGGGTCCTCGACATCGGACTCCAGCGCCATCATGCCTTCCTTGCGGCCCTTGGACAGCAGCACGTACAGCAGGGCAAGTAACTCCATGAACAAAGCCTTGTCGTGCTTTTTCGAGCTCGTGACCAGTTTGGGCAGTTCCTTCAGCGTGGCGCGTATGGTCTTGCCATCGTTGCCCGCGATGAAGGCACCGACGGCAGCGCCGCCAATGATCAGCAGTTCCAGGGGCTGGTAAAGCACGCCAAAATGCCCGCCCATCAGGGCATAACCGCCAAACACCGACCCCAGCACCACCGCATAACCAATAATCACCAGCACGCCGCTCTCCCCATTCAGTGTTTACTTCACGATTCGTCACCCCCCCCTTGCGGCAGGTCAGGCTCGGGCACCGTTCATCACATCGGCCAGCCATTGCGACGGCGACGTTGCAGGCGTCGCTTGCCTGGACGTGGCAGCCTGCGCCAGCACCGCACGCGGTGCCTTGCTGGTTTTGCCAGCACGCGATGGCGGTCGGCACAGCACACAGACGTAATGGTTCTGCGGTTCGTGCGCATGGGCGACAAAGAGTCCGGTGCAGCGCGTGCAGGTGCTCAGCTGCAACATGTCGCTGTCGAAAAATCGCACCAGCGTCCAGGCCCGCGTGAAATCGAGGATCGGCTCGGCGCCCTGCTGTCCGACCTGCTCCAGGTACAGCCGATAGCTCTTGATGACCGCCGGTATCCGCGCGCAGTCGCCATGCGTGACCATGAAGCGGTAAATGTTGTAGAACATCGAAGAATGAATGTTCGCCAGCCAGGTCATGAACCAGTCGGTGGAAAACGGCAGCAGGCCCTTGGGTGGCGAGACCCCCCGGATTTCCTTGTACAGCTTGATCAGGCGGTCCCGGCTCAGCGTCGTCTCCGCTTCCAGAAACTGCAGGCGGGCGCCCAGCTTGATCAGGTCAATCGCCAGATGGATCTCGCGTGCTTCGCGGATGACGCTTTTAGCAACCATGTAGACTTTCCCCCTTAGATTGGTTAACCATTTTTGAGAAACCGGAAGACGCGATTTGTAACATCACTGCAAGGCGTCGATTCGCTGGCCGGACAACACAATGGCCGCGTGCGCCTGCTGCAAGGGCAGGCTTTTGCCGTCCTGTGTCAGGGCCGACAAAATTGGCTGGTCGTCAAACCGCAGCCGGCATAAAAACAGACTCGAAGCCGCCAGTTTCACTATTTGCGAAAGCGACAGATTGCCCAGCAAATCTGCCACTTCCCGGCTCAGACCCAGCCGAAACATGGCGGTGGCAACGTCTTCCCGCACCAGGCGTTGCGCCAGCAGCAAATAGGTCAGGTTCAAATCACCAATTTCATTAGTATTAGCAGTTTCAGCCATGTGTATGTTCCTTTTCTCTGACTAAGCGACAAGTTCAATTCAATTCAATTCAATTCAATTCAATTCAATTCAATTCACAACCAAATAAATCGAAGAACAGTCCAGAATTTCCAAACTGTACGATTTTTAATCGCAAGAAAATCCGTAACTTTGCTTTTGTCAGATTCTAGAGACTTTTACATGTCTGTCACATTTTAATTTATATTGTTTCAAATCCGCATCGTTTTCATCAATTCATGAAAAATCATGAAAAATCCATGAATCGGGATTAGATGGAAGTGCCAGGTTCGAGCCGGTACAGCCAGGCCAGCACTTCGGCGACGACCAGGTACAGCTGCGGCGGAATTTCGTCGTCCAGGCTGACCTGCATCAACAACTTGACCAGTTCCGGCGATTCATGCACGTACAGGCCGCTGTCGCGCGCGCGCTGGACGATGGAATCGGCCACGGCGCCATAGCCTTTGGCCACCACCAGCGGCGCCCGGTTCTTGTTGGCATAGGAAAGCGCGATGGCGCTGGGCCGGTCGGCCATGCCGGGGCCAGCCGGATCGTCACCGGCAGGGCTAGGTGCCATCGTCGGCTCTCGGCGTGTTCGCGTCGGCAAGAGCCGCAAGCGAGCCGATGTGAAGGCTTGTCAGTTCAAGTCCCAGCGCACTCAGGCGTGCGGGCAGTTCAGCACGGGCGTCATGAAGCCGGCCCTGGGTGCCGTCTTCGCTGGCAGCCAGGCGAACCTGCAAGGCATTGCCGGTCAGGCTGATGCGCACTTCAATGTCTTTGAGCGTCGGAAGCGTCAAGGCCAGCCGCGTGCTCCAGCTTTGCGGCACGGCCTCGTCCCCCGTGGCGGCCTGGCGTTCGTCCTCATGGATTTCCCACTCCATGGGCACGGCGGGCCAGGCTTCGCCGCTCCACCGAAATACCGGTTGCGCCAACAGTTCGAGTTGCTGGCGCACCAGGGCCACCGCATCCTGATGAATGCCCGCCAGCGCAGGCGCGTTGCTGCGTGCCGCATGCGTCGCATTTTCTTCGTAACTTTTCGCCGCAGCCTTGGGTGTACCGTCCTCTTGCATGGACGCGTAGGCATTCTTGTGTGCCTGGCCCGCGTCAAGGCCTGGGGCATGCCGGCCTGAATCCGGGTCAGTAGCCGGCAGGAATGCTGCGACACCGGGCTTGCTGCTGCCGCGCTGTTCCGCCTCGTCTGCCTGCAGCACGACAGGCTGGGCGGCGTGGCTGTTTGCCAGGCCCATGGCCCGTTCGCCATCCCGTCCAGAAGCCTTTGGCAAGCCCGGCTGGACCGGCGCCCCCTTGAGGCTTTCCTCAAGGCGGGCTTGCGGTTCCTGCGCCAGTTCGGCCAGCGAGCGCGTGCCGGCAGCGAACTGCGCCAGGTGCGACTCGTAGAACAGGCCGGAATGGCTGACGGTACGGGCCAGCGTTTCGGCAATCACCGCAGATGGCGGCAGTTGCGCCGACGCCAGCAGCGGGCGGCTGCCGATGACCCGGGTCAATGCGCCCGTCTGGTCATCCAGGATGGCGCTGACCGCACGTGCCGCCGCGCTCAAGGTCACCGCCTGGTCGGGCCGTGCGGCCAAGTCGCCATGGCCACGCAAGCCGCTTTTCAGCGGACCCATGCCCAATTCCTGCTCCGCGGCCGCGCGCGAGGGCAGGCGGACGTCGTTGATCACTTCCTCGACCTGGGTGACCGGTCCCGGACCGGCCACCTGCACTTCGGGCTTGAGCGGCACCAGGTCCACCCGCTGGGCCAGCCGGGTGGCCAGCAGCGTGTCAACCAGAGGCGTCAGGCCACTCATCGGGTTTCCATTTCAATACAAGATCGGGCGCGAAACCGCAGACAGGACCTTGCCGGACACGGCAACGGCCACATCCAGGCCAGGACACGCCGGGTGAAAATGAAATCACATGCGTATGTCGGAATGCTGGCCGTAGACTTTATGAAGGCTTTCCTGCTGCTCAAGATTCCGCATCATTTCACCCAAATGGCGCAGTTGCGGCATGACCAGGCTGGAGATTTCGTCCTGGTGCGTGGCAATGCGGCTGAGCAGCAGGTATTTGCGCCCGATCTGCTCTTCATGCAGCGACTCCAGCGGCTCGATTTGCCTCAGCCGGTCCACCATGCCGCTGTACATCGCTTCATGCGCTGGCAACTCGCCCCACTGGCAGGTGCGCGCCAGCGACAGCATCTGTTCGGCCAATGTGGCAATTTGCTCGTAGCAATGCATCACTTCACTTTGAGAACTCATGGATCAGGCTCCTGCAGAAAAACGTGGGGCGGCATGGTCATTCGACGCTTCAGGCATCGATTGCAATTTTTGCGGATCGATCTCGCGCCAGGCCGAGCCGATGTTTTCCAGCAGCCGTTCCGCCTCGTCCAGCAGCGCCGGGTCGTTGCGCAGGTTGGCCTGCATCAGGCGCTGGTTGATGTAGTCGTACAGCGCTGACAGGTTGGCCACCAGTTCGGCCCCCGCCGGGCCGCCGGCTTCTGCATCCAGGCTGGCCTTCAGCCCGTTGTCGATGATGTTGATGGCCTTGGAAATCGCTTGGCCCTTGGCGGCGATTTCCTTTTGCGCCATGTGGTGGCGGGCCATGGCGATGGCGGTCTTGGCGCCATCAAACAGCAGCGTGATCAACTGGTGCGGCGACGCGCTCATCACCCCCGACTGCAGGCCCACCTGGGCATAACTCCGTGCGCCGGCGCCGGGCGCTGCTGTGCGTGTGTACATGGAATTGGCCTTATTTTTTGTTGCTGTTGTTCAATGAATCGAATTGCTGCGTCAGGTAGGAACTGGTCTGGTTCATCCTGCTCATCATCGTGTCAAGCTGTGTGAACTGCGCCTTGTAGCGCGCAACCGTTGCCTCGACTCGTTCCGACGTCGCCGAGTATTGTTTTGCCAGCGAATCCAGCGTCTTGTTGATGCCTTTGGTAGCCGCTGTCAACACACCGCCCGTGGTATCGGTATAGCCGGCAACCAACGCAGACATCTTGGTTCCAAAGCCGCCAGCGCCGCCAGAAAACAGATGGGCCACGCCGCTCATTTTGCTGCCCAGCGCAGCCGTGAGCTTGCTCGAATCAATGGCCAGCGTGCCGTCTTTCTGAAATGAAATGCCAATTTGGGACAACATCGTCAGGCCGCTGTCATCGGGTGTTTGGGCCGTGGTCAGCGCTGAACGGATACCCATCTGGATGTTGCGCAGCGTGGAGTCTCCCAGCAAAACCGCCCCCGATTTGCTGGCGGGGTCGAACGCCGTCAACCTGTTGGCGACGCTTTGTAAACTGTTGTAGGCCGAAACGAAATTGGTGACCGCGCTTTGCACGCTGGCGCTGTCTTGCTGCACCGACACGGTGGTGGTGCCGATTTTGGACACCGACAGGGTGACATCCTGAATGGCACCCGTCACGCTGTTGGTGGCGCTGGTGATCGCAATGCCGTTCACGGTCAGTTTGGTATTTTGGGCGGCCACGGTTTGCTGCAGCGTCTTTGACGCCGCCGGGTCATTCGTCAGCAAGCCAGACAAAGCAGCATCGCCCGGACCACGCGCACCATCAGGCTGGGCAGGGTCAACCGGATCGCCGGAAACCGTGATGCGCATGCTGGAGGCTTCGCCGGTTTTTGTCGAGGTCAACACCAGGCGAAATGGGCTGCCGCTGCCGTCGTTGACGATCGAAGCCGTCACCCCAAGGGTGGTTTTTGCATTGATCGCCTTGGCAATGTCGGCCAGCGAACTGTGCGCAGGGTCGATGTCGAGCGATTGGGTGCGCGTGGCATCTCCGGCAAAAGCCGTGCCCGACGTTGTGCCAAATTCAAACTGTACCCGGGTCGCTGTCGAGTCATCGCCAATATTGGCACTGGAAGTGGCTTGGCCGGTGGTTGCCAGCGACTGCGCTTGCGACAACTGCGTCACATTCAAGTTGTAGGTGCCGCTCGATGCCGTGGAAAGGGCCGTCGCCGTCAGCACATCGCTCGCCGTCGAGCTGGCCTTGACGCCCTGAAACAATTCGGGTTTTGCCAAGGCTGCAGCGGCAGATTGCAAGCCGCTCAAGGCGCCGCTGAGCTGGCCATAGGCCGTCAGCTTGGTGGTGTAACTGGTTTGCTGCTTTTGAAGCGCGGCCAGCGGCGCTTGCTCACCCGCCTTGATGCCTGCCAGCAAGGCATTCAAATCAAGGCCGGAGCCAATGCCAAGAGAAGAAACTGCTGCCATATTGATTCCTGGTTTTTCTATCCATTGGCCGGGAAAAAGTTTGTCTGCCCGGCGTTGTCACACCGACTGGGCAAACAACAGCCCCTTCAGGTTGTCCATCGCCTTGGACATCTTCACCACTTCTTCGGTCGGAATCTGGCGAATCAGCTTGCCGGTGTCCTCGTCAACCACGTTGATGATGAGCTCTTTGTAGTCGGGATCAATTTTGAATTGCACGCTGATCGACAAGGTGGCCATCACCTTGTTGATATCGTCCAGCGATTGCTGCACATGCAGGGCGCTGGGTTTGACAACGTCGCCGTCCTTTGCATCGGCAGCACGCTTGACGGCTGGCGCGCCGGACAGGTCAGCATTCGCAATTCCTGCTGTTGGCTTGAATGCCGCGCCAGACGCGTCTTTGCCAGCCACGGCGAGCTGTGCTGTTTTTTGGCTGTGCTGCAAGCCGCTGCTTGCGCCAACCGGACCTGTTGAAATCGACATTTTGCTTCTCCCGTCAAATGCGCTATCCGCTCACGCCTAGTAAATTCACAAGGCGGGACCGGGAAGCGCAATCAGGTGGATAGACCTGATTGCCTGACCAATTTGCAAGCAGCAGCCCTTGGGCCGCCGCTTTACTGTCGTCAAGGGCCAGCCCTTGACAAATCCGCTTGCTTATTGCAGCAGAGACATCACGCCCTGGGTCGACTGGTTGGCTTTGGCCAGCACCGAGGTACCGGCTTGCTGCAGGATCTGCGCACGTGTCATGTTCGACACTTCGGTTGCGTAGTCTGCATCTTCAATACGCGAACGTGAAGAAGACAGGTTGGTGACGGTGGTGCCGAGGTTGGAAATAATCGAGTCAAAGCGGTTTTGCACCGCACCCAGTGAACCGCGCAGATCGTCCACTTTTTTCAGTGCTGCGTCGATGGCTGCTAATGGCTTGGCGGTACCACCTATGCTCATACTGGCAGCAGTAATCTTCGATGTATCGATCGTAAAGGTAGCGGTGGTTGTTGCCGTGACAGCAGACTGTGGGTCAAGCGCCACATAACGGTACATGGCAGTACCACTGGTTGCACCTGTGAAACCTTGGTTTACCAACGAAGACGCTTCGCCAGCGGAAGCCGGCGTAATTTTGACTTCAGCATACAAACTGCCATTTTTGTCTGTAACAGCATTTCCGGTTAAGGTGGCACCGCCAGCAGCCATACCCAGAGCGGTAGACAACGTATCGGTAGATTTTTCTGCAACGACAGTCGTAGTGACAGCTGTTGTCGCACCATAGAAACTTTGCAGTTGAGCTGCTGTAGGTGCTTGGCCTGCAGCAGTTGCCTGAACGCCATCAAAACTACCGGTAGTGAGATTGGTAGCAGTAGGACCACTCACGCTAAAGTTTTGCATTCCCAGCGTTTTGGAGCTGATTTCCGTGAGATTAATTGCAATGGTCTCACCGTCATTTGCGCCCACTTGAACATTCAAAGGCTTGGCCGATGCAGACAAAACCTTGACGCCGTTGAAGTCGGTCTGGGTCGACGTGCGGTCGACTTCAGCCATACGCTGGGTAATTTCAGCCTGGATCGAAGCCTTGTCAGCGTTGGAGTTGCTGCCGTTGGTAGCTTGCACCGTCAATTCGCGCACGCGCTGCAGGTTGGTGTTGATTTCGTTCAACGCGCCTTCAGTGGTTTGCGCCAGTGAAATGCCGTCATTGGCATTGCGCTGGGCTTGCGTCAAGCCCTTGATGTTGGCGGTGAAGCGGTTGGCAATGGCCTGACCCGCAGCGTCGTCTTTGGCGCTGTTGATGCGCATGCCGGAAGACAGGCGCTGAATCGAGGTATTCAGCGAAGCTTGCGACTTGTTCAGGTTGTTCTGTGTGAGCAACGAGAGCGAATTGGTATTGATGACTTGGCCCATGGTGTGGCTCCTGTGTACTAAAGTTGATGGACACCGGCTGACTCGCCGTCACGTTGGACTTGCCTGCTAGAAGCAGTCAACAAGCCACCGTTATTTAAGTTATCGGCCAGTGCCCGGAAAACCTTTAGGGCTGGGGACAAATAATTTTCATGTTTTTCCGAAACAGCCCTCTTTCAGTGGGCCAGCGGCAAAGCAATTCCTGCTTTTTTGATCAAAAAGGCTTGTAGCGCTGGTCTGTTCAGCCTGAACAGCTATGAATATAAGAGCATCTTCAGTTTGACCTTGCGCATTGCAGGATCATGGCGCTTGGTGGCCTTCCACGCACGGCCTTGGTGGTTTTTTCAGCCCGACGGCTGAAAATTTATATTAAATACGGCTACAGCGCATGCAGAATAAGCGCAAGCAGCTATGAATAACAGAGCAACCCGCCTCAAGCCGACATGTTCATGACTTCCTGGTAAGCAGCAACCACCTTGTTGCGCACCTGCAAACCGGTCTGGAACGCGATGTTGGCTTTTTGCATGTCGACCATCACGTCGTTCAGCGCCACGCCGGGCTTGCCCATTTCAAACGCCTCGGCCTGGCCGTAGGCGCTTTGCTGCGCACCGCTGATGCGCGCCAGCGATTTTTGCAGCTCGCCGGCAAAACCGCCGGCCGCCGCTTCGCCGCCGGATGCCGGCGCGGCGCCCATCGACGGGGCCAGGGCGCGCATTTGCTGCAGGACGGATTCAATGGACGAAATGGACATGGTGTGTGGGGCGGGCGGCAAACGCGCCCATGGCTGAGGATGGCCTGAAGCGTACCAGCGCCCCCTGCGGCCGCATCGTGCCAAAAGATGGCAAAAGCCCCGGCTATTCAGCCGATCAAGCGCGGGCCGGCACTCTGACAATTGTTCAACAAGGCCGGGGTGCCCTGGCCGCAATGCACGGGCCAGCCCCTTTACCTCTCCTCACCACACGTTGTATGCCACCCCTCGCCCTGCCGCACTGCCTGTCCTGCCTGCCCGTTCTGCGCGCTGTTGACCTGCGCCGCGCGGCGCTGGACCGGTAACGCATGAGCACCCTTGCCGCCGGAACTGGCGCGCAGGCAGCGCCTGGCGCCCTGCCTTTTTTGCAGCAGCTGCGCGCCAACCCGCGCCTGCCGCTGATCATTGGCGCGTCATTTGCCGTGGCAGTCATGGCCGCATTGTGGATGTGGAGCCGCCAGCCCGACTACGGCGTGCTGTACAGCAACCTGTCGGACCGCGATGGCGGCGCCATCATCGCCTCGCTGCAGAAAATGAACGTTCCGTACAAGTTCGCCGAAGGCGGCGGCGCCCTGCTGGTGGAAAAGGGCAAGGTGGCCGAAGCGCGCCTGCGCCTGGCTGCCGAAGGCCTGCCCAAGGGCGGCACGGTCGGCTTCGAGCTGATGGACAACCAGAAATTCGGCACCAGCCAGTTTGCCGAGCAGATCAACTACCAGCGGGCGCTCGAAGGTGAGCTGGCGCGCTCGATCAACTCGATCTCGGCGGTCGAGTCGGCCCGGGTCCACCTGGCGCTGCCCAAGCCGTCGCTGTTCGTGCGCGACCAGAAAAAACCCAGCGCGTCGGTGGTGCTGTCGCTGCACCGGGGGCGCAGCATCGACGAGGGCCAGGTCAGCGCCATCGTCCATTTGATTTCCAGCAGCGTGCCCGAGCTGTCGGACAAGAGCATCACGGTGGTGGACCAGGCGGGCAATCTGCTGTCGGCGGCCAATTCGGGCACGCGCGGCCTGGACGTGAGCCAATTGAAATACGCCCAGGAAATCGAGCAGGGCTATATCCGGCGCATCGAGGCCATCTTGCAGCCGCTCATGGGCACGGCCAACGTGCATGCGCAGGTGGCGGCGGAGATCGATTTTTCGGTGGTCGAGAACACCGATGAGAAATACCGCCCCAACCAGACGCCGGGCAGCGCGGCGATTCGCAGCCAGCAGTCGAGCGATTCCAGCCAGACCGGGGCCAACCCGCCCGGCGGCGTTCCGGGCGCGCTGAGCAACCAGCCGCCGGTCAATCCGGTGGCGCCCATCGCTCCTCCGGCAGCGGCTGGCCAGACAGCCACGACGGCGGCAATGGCACCAGCCCCACCCCCGCCGGGAACTGCCCGCAAGGACGGCACGATCAACTACGAGCTGGACCGCTCGATCCGCCACGTGCAGCAAGGCGCTGGCGGCATCAAGCGGCTGTCGGTGGCGGTGGTGGTCAACTACCGGGGCAGCACCGATGCGCAGGGCAAGCGCGTGGCCAAGGCCTTGACGGCCAGCGAACTGGAGCAGGTCAACAACCTGGTCAAGGAAGCCATGGGCTTCAGTGCCGACCGGGGCGACTCGCTGAACGTGGTCAACAGCGCGTTTGCCTCCGACACCGTCGAAGCGGTTGAACTGCCGCTGTGGAAGCAGCCCGAGAACATCGAGCTGGCCAAGGCCGGCGGACAGTACCTGCTGGTGGCGCTGCTGGCGCTGTTTGCATGGTTTGCCGTGCTTCGGCCCTTGCTGCGCAAGCACCTGCACCCGCTGGCCCCGCTGCAGGCAGAACAAGACGAAGAAACGTTGCCAACCCCCGGCACCGTGGAACAGCCGCCGTCGCAGGCGCAGACTACGGCAAGCCGCCAGGCCGAAGCCCGGGAACGGCGCGAGCAGCGCAATGCCGACAACATTCAGTACGCGCACGAGACCTCGGCAAAGAACCCGCAGGTCGTGGCCATGCTGATCAAGCAATGGATGGCGGAAAAAGATGACTAAACACCTGAGAAAAAGCGCCATCTTGCTGATGTCGCTGGGCGAGGAAGGCGCCGGCAGCGTGCTGCAACACATGTCGCCGTCTGAAATCCATCTTCTGGGCGAGGCCATGGGCAAGCTGACGCAGGTCAAGCGCGAGGAAGCCAATGCCATCCTGGAAGAGTTCCGGGTCGAAACCGAGCAGTACTCGGCGATTCACATCAACTCCGGCAACTACCTGAAAACGGTGCTGAACAAGGCGCTGGGCAACAACCGCGCGGCGACCCTGCTCGACAGCATCTTCGAGCCGAGCGAGACAGCCACGGGCATCGACCGGCTGAACCACCTGGAAGCCAGCGAGGTGGTCGAGCTGATCCATGACGAGCATCCGCAGATCATTGCCACGCTGCTGGTTCACATGGACCGCGACAAGGCCGCCGCGGTGCTGGAAAAACTGCCCGAGCGGGTGCGCGACGATGCGGTCATGCGCATCGCCACCTTTGGCGGCGTGCAGCCGGCAGCGCTCAAGGAACTGACCGATGTGCTGAACACCATGCTGTCAGGGGAAGGCACCAAGCGCAGCCGCCTGGGCGGCGTGCGGGCGGCGGCGGAAATCGTCAACCTGATCAACAGCACGCAGGAAGAAAGCGTGATCAAGCACCTTCGCGCGCAGGACGAGCTGCTGGCGCAGAAGATCATCGACGAGATGTTCCTGTTCGAAAAGCTGCTGCTGATCGAGGACCGCGGCATCCAGTTGCTGCTCAAGGAAATCGAGTCGGAGTCGCTGATCATCGCGCTCAAGGGCTCGCCGCAGGAAATGCGCGACAAGTTCTTGAAAAACATGTCCACCCGGGCGGCGGACATGCTGCGCGAAGACATCGAAATGCGCGGCCCGGTGCGGGTTTCGCAGGTCGAGGCAGAACAAAAGAGCATCCTGCAGGTCGTGCGCCGCCTGGCCGATTCGGGCGAGCTGGTGCTGGGCGGCCAGGGCAACGACGCGTATGTCTAGCCAACCCGGTCTTCACCGGTTCAATGCCGGCAAATTCCTGCCACAAGCATCGGCTGCACTGCAGCCGCCCGCCACCAAGGCAGCGCAAACCGCCTGGGAACGCTGGGAAATGGCCTCGTTTGCGAAAAGTTCCGATGCCTCCGCCGGCGACCTGACGACACCGCCGCCGGAGCCGGCGCCGCTCGTGCCAGTCACGCAGATCGACGAGGCCGAACTGGCCGAGTTGCGGCTTCAGGCCCACAAGGCTGGCGAAGCCGAAGGCCGCGAGCAAGGCCATGCACGCGGACTGGCCGAAGGCCATGCCGCCGGACTGGCAGCCGTCCAGGCACAGGCCGCGCAATTGCTGGCCCTGGCGCAGGCCTTGCCCGCCGCCCTGCAGCTGGCCCAGAACAGCGTCGCCGATGACCTGCTGGCGCTGGCGCTCGACATTGCCCGGCAGGTGCTGGGCCAGGCGCTGGCCGCCGAGCCGCAGGCCATCCTGGCCGTGGTGCATGAGCTGCTGCAGGCCGAACCCAGCCTGTCCGGCGCACCGCAACTGCTGCTGCACCCCGACGATGCGGTGATGGTGAAGGAATTGCTGGCCGACGACCTGAAAGCCGCCGGCTGGCGCGTTCGGACCGATGCGCAGATCGCACGCGGCGGCTGCCGGGTCATGGCCCACAGCGGCGAGCGCGACGCAACCGTTCAAGCGCGCTGGGAGCGGGTCAGCGCCGCGCTGGTGCGCCACCCTGCCCCTGAAAACCTGGCGGCGCCCGAAAGCGCCGAACCGGCATGACGGAACAACCCGTGAGCGCCGACGCCAATCCGCACCTGTCTGCCTGGCAGTCGGCGCTGGGCGAGGCGCGGGTGGCGGTTGGCCTGACGGTGCCGGTTCGCACCTACGGACGGCTGACGCGCGCGGTGGGCCTGGTGCTTGAAGCGGTGGGCTTGCGCCTGCCGGTGGGCAGCGACTGCCTGATCGAGCTGCCGCCCGGCTACCCAGACAAAACCGCCGAAGCCGAGGTGGTCGGCTTTGCCGGCGACCGCATTTTGCTGATGCCGCTCAGCGTGGTCGACGGCCTGCTGCCGGGTGCCCGCGTGTATGCGCCGGAGTCGCCGGCCGGCGGCGCTGGCCCGCGCACCAAGCGACTGCCGGTGGGCGACGGCATGCTGGGCCGCGTGGTCGATGCGTCCGGCCGGCCACTCGATGGCCTGGGGCCGCTCGATGTGGACCAGGAAGTGCCGCTGTCGCGGGCGCCGGTCAATCCGCTGACCCGCGCGCCGATCAAGGACGTGCTGGACGTCGGCGTGCGCGCCATCAACGCCATGCTGACCGTGGGGCGCGGCCAGCGCATGGGACTGTTTGCCGGCTCGGGCGTGGGCAAGAGCGTGCTGCTCGGCATGATGGCCCGCTACACCAGCGCCGACGTGATCGTCGTCGGCCTGATTGGCGAGCGTGGCCGAGAGGTGAAGGATTTCATCGACAACACATTGGGCAAGGAAGGCATGGCCCGGGCCGTGCTGGTGGCGGCGCCGGCCGACACCTCGCCGCTGCTGCGACTGCAGGGCGCGGCCTATGCTACGTGCCTGGCCGAGTATTTCCGGGACCGGGGCAAAAGCGTGCTGCTGATCATGGATTCGCTCACCCGCTATGCCATGGCCCAGCGCGAGATTGCGCTGGCGGTCGGCGAGCCGCCGGCCACCAAAGGCTACCCGCCGTCGGTGTTTGCCAAGCTGCCGGCGCTGGTCGAGCGCGCCGGCAACGGCGAGATCAATGCCGAAGGCCAGGGCGGCTCGATCACCGCCTTCTACACCGTGCTGACCGAAGGCGACGACCAGCAGGACCCGATTGCCGACTCGGCCCGGGCCATTTTGGACGGCCATGTGGTGCTGTCGCGCAGCCTGGCCGAATCGGGCCACTACCCGGCGATCGACATCGAGGCGTCGATCAGCCGGGCCATGACGGCGCTGATCGAGCCGTCGCAGTTTGAATCGGTGCGCAGCGTCAAGCAGATGCTGTCGCGCTACCAGCGCAACCGCGATTTGATCAGCGTGGGCGCCTATGCGCCCGGCCATGACGCGCAACTGGACAAGGCGATTGCGCTGTACCCAAAGATCGAAGCCTTTTTGCAGCAGACGATGGACGAGCGCGCCGACTACGCCGCGTCCGTCAGCCAGCTGCATGGAATTTTCAATGCCCGCTAGCCCCTTTCAACCCCTGCCCAAGGCACACCATGTCTGAAAAACTGCCGCTTGCCACGCTCATCGAACTGGCCCAGACCAAGACCGACGACGCCACGCGCCGGCTGGGCCAGTTGCAAAACGCCCAGACCAGTGCCAGTGCCAAGCTGGAGATGCTGGTGCAGTACCGGCAGGAATACCTGGCGCAGTTTAACGGGCAGATGCAAGGCGGCCTGCCTGCGTCGCAGGTGCGCAACTTCCAGAACTTCATCGGCACGCTTGACAGCGCCATCGAGCAGCAGCGGGCGCTGACCCTGCAGGCTGACACCCGCCTGGGGCAGGGTCGCACCGACTGGCAAAGCAGCAAGCGCCGCTTGATTTCCTTCGGCACGCTGGCGGACCGGGTTCGCCAGTTCGAGCTCGGGGTGGCCAATAAAAAGGAACAGCGCGAAAGCGACGAGCGCTCTGCCCGACAGTTTTTCCTGCGTTCCACGGCATTGACCGACTGATTCCGTTTTTAAATCAATCCGAGATCAGGCGCGAAGCCGCCGACAGTGCTGAAGCACGGCAAGTCGAAGCAACGACATACCGGATTGATTTGGAAATTGAATAAACCCCTTGGTTTACGGAGCCCGACATGCCTTTCATCCTTTCATCCCCAGCGGCCGCGCCGCCGCCAACAGTCAGTCCCGGCACCCGGGCGTCCGCACGCTCCGGCGACCAGGACGCCAGCCAGCCCGGAAGCTTTGGCGAAGCCATGGCCCGCTCACGCGAAGCCGGTCAGGAAAAGCCTGCTGAACCGGTTGTCAGGCCTGCTCCGGCCAAGACCGCACGCCGTCTGGCCGATGCTGAAAAAGCGCCTGCGCAAGACAGCGTCAACCCGATGGCAGTGCTGCTGACGGTTCCGCTGGAAAGCAGGCACGCTACTGCCGCTACGGCCGTGCCAGGCGGTGCCGCAGCTGCTGGCCCGATCGAAAACCCTGAAATTCCTGCCGATGCCGGCCTGAACAACCTGCTGGCGGCAGCGCCAGCGGCGGCGGGCGGGCTTGCAGATGCATCCGGTATCGTGGGGGACACGAACGCCCAGGCGGCGATATCCCTGGGCCTAGGCGCCATCCTCCCCAAATCCGCTGACCTGGCGCCGGCCCAGGTCCGGGCGACAGCAGCCCGCATCGGCATGCCCATGGCCGCAGACCCCCGCGCGGCGATGGCGCAGGCCAATGCAGCCAGCGCAGGCCTGTCGGACCCATCGTCCGGACCAGGCGACGATGGCGCCAACAGCACGGCCGCAGCCCTTGATGGACGGGCCGAACCCTTGCTGGAAGCAGCGGACACCATGTCTTTTGCTGGCACGGCCTCCCTGGCGCCGCCTGGAGTCGGTGCGCTGCAGCAGCCGGGCAGCCTGGCGGCGTCAAATACGCCAGCGCCCGTGGCATCGGCACTGCTGACGCCCGAGGTGGGCAGCAGCGAATGGGGCAAGGCGCTGGGCCAGCAGGTCATCCACCTGAGCGCGGCCGACCGCCAGGTGGCAGAACTCCAGCTCAATCCTCCCGGGCTTGGACCGTTGAAGGTCACGCTGAGCATGAGCGACCACCAGATGCAGGCGGCCTTCGTCTCGGCGCATGGGTCTGTTCGGGCTGCCGTGGAAGCGGCGTTGCCGCAACTGCGGGCGCTGCTGGCCGAAAGCGGCATCAGCCTGGGCCAGACCTCGGTCGGCGCCGAAAGCCAGTCGCAGACAGCGTTTGCCAACAGCCAGGGCGATTCCGGCGGCACTTCGCCACGCACCAGCCCCCGTGGCCGGGAAGCGGACAAGGCCGCGCTGCTTTTTTCCGGCCAGCCGGCTGCGTTGCAGCGCCGCCCCGGTCAGGGGCTGCGCATTGACACCTACGCCTGAGCCGGCCTGAAGGGAAGAATTGCCGGCACCGTGCAAAGGCCTGAGTTGAAGCGCTTTACCCCTTTTTATCAAGCCATGCAATCAAGCCCTTCTGGCCAACAATGGCCTTTACACCCAAGGCACACCCCTCATGGCTACCAGCAAAGAAGAAACCGCACCTCCCGGCAAAAGCAAACGGAAAATCCTTGTCTTCGGTCTGCTGGCGTTGGCACTGGCAGGCGCGGGAGGCGGCGGCTACTGGTTCATGAAGGGCAACGCCGCGCCGGCCCCTGCGCAAGTCAAGGTCGAAGCGCCGATCTTCTTTGCGCTGGAGCCCTTCACGGTCAATCTGCAGCCCGGCGGCAGAAACCGTTTTCTGCATGTCGCCGTGACACTGAAAATGGCCGATGCGAAATCGCAGGTGCAAATGACCCAGTACCTGCCTGAAGTGCGCAGCCGGGTGCTGAGCACACTGTCCAACCGCGAAGCCGAGTCGTTGGCGACGCCCGAGGACAAAGCCCGGCTGAGCGGCGAAATCATCCTGTCGCTGGGCAAGCCTTTTGGCCCGAACACGCCGCAGCAGAAAATATCCAGCGTGATGTTCACCACCTTCATGCTGCAGTAAAGCCGCCCGAATGAAATTTTTCCATGGCTTATGAACAGCAGCTGTCACAGGAGGAGGTCGATGCCTTGCTCCAGGGTGTCACGGGCGATACCGATACACCTGGTGCATCCGCTGCAGCCGAGGGCGTGGTTTCGGGCCCGCCGGCTTACCGTTTCGGCACCGACGAGCGCATTGTGCGCAGCCGGATGCACACGCTGGAAGTCATCAACGAGCGTTTTGCCAGGCACCTGCGCAGCGCACTGCTGACCTACATGCGCCGCAATGCCGATATTTCAGTCGGTGCGATACAGATCCAGAAGTACGGCGACTTCATCCGCAACCTGCCGGTTCCCGCCAACATCAACCTGATCCAGATGAAGCCGCTGCGCGGCACGGCGCTGTTCGTGTTTGACCCGAAGCTGGTGTTCCTGGTGGTGGACAACCTGTTCGGCAGCGATGGCCGCTACCACGTCCGCGTCGAGGGCCGGGACTTCACGCCGACCGAGCAGCGCATCATCAAGCGCCTGCTCAACCTGAGCCTGGAAAGCTACGGCAGCGCCTGGCAACCGGTCTATCCGCTCGACTTCGACTATGTGCGCTCCGAAATGCATGCCCGGCTGGCCAATATCGTCACGCCCAACGAGCTGGTCGTCAACACCACCTTTCACATCGAGTTCGGCCCGGTGGGCGGCTCGCTCAATGTCTGCATTCCGTATTCGATGATCGAGCCCATCAGAAGCATGCTGTCGAATCCGCTGCAGGACGAGATCGAGGTTGACAAGCGCTGGGTGAAGCAGCTGGCGCAGCAGGTGCAAAGCGCCGATGTCGAGCTCGAGGCCCAGTTCCTGACCGTGCAGTCGAGCATTGGCCAGTTGCTCAAGCTCAAAGTGGGCGATGTACTGCCGGTCGATATTCCGGAGTCGGTGCTGGCGCGAATCAATGGCGTGCCCGTCATGGAATGCAGCTATGGAATGTCCAATGGCCGCTATGCCCTCAGGGTCCAGAAAATGATCAAACACCAATACCTAGATTCAAGCAAGGGAAGCGAACATGAGTGACCTCGAAAACCCCGACCCGGTGGACGATGCGATGGATGACTGGGGAAGCGCCATGGCCGAACAGGCATCGGCGACTGCGCCCCAGGCGACAGTCGCAGCGCCAGCCGTGCCGGCCGCCGGGCGGGTGTTCCAGCCACTACAGGGCCATGCCGGACCGGACGCCGGCCAGGGCGACATCGACCGGGTGCTCGATGTGCCGGTGCAGCTGACGGCCGAACTGGGCCGGGCGCGCATCACCATCAAAAGCCTGCTCCAGCTCTCCCAGGGGTCGGTGGTCGAGCTTGACGGCCTGGCTGGCGAACCGATGGACATCTTGATCAATGGCTACCTGATTGCCCAAGGCGAAGTGGTGGTGGTGAACGAGAAGTTTGGCATCCGCCTGACGGACATCATCACGCCGTCAGAGCGCATCCAGAAGCTGAGCCGATGAAAGCGCGGGTGCTTGTGCAGGCGGCGGCTGCGCTGCCGGCATTGTCCTGGCATGCGGCCCATGCGGTGCTGCCCACCGTCGCCAGCCCCGCTGCCGAGCCGGTCCGCTCGTTCGCGGCGGCCGGCCTGCTGCAGGCCGGCCTGGGCCTGGCCGTGGTCATCGGGCTGATCTTTGGGTTTGCCTGGATGGCCAGGCGCTTTGGCCTGCAGCCTTCGGGCAACGGCAAGCTGATCAAGGTGGTGTCCAGCGCCATGGTCGGCCAGCGTGAACGTGTGGTGGTGGTGGAGATTGGCGACGCATGGCTGGTGCTCGGCGTTGCCGGCGGCCAGGTTCGCGCGCTGCACACCATGCCGGCCGGCCAGCTGCCTGACGCGCCGGCGCCGTCCTTGGCTGCGTTCACCGGTACGGGCGCGTTCTCGCAAAAACTGATCGATTCAATGGCCAAACTGACCAAGTCCAGGGCAGGCTGAGGATGCTGGCCTGCCTGCGACTGCCGGTGGTGCGCCCGGCCCTGCTGCGCTTCATGCTTGCCGTGGCGGCCTGCTTGATGCTGCCGGGTCTGGCATCCGCCCAGGGCCTGCCCGGCATCACCAGCACGACCGGGCCGGGCGGCGTGCAGACCTGGTCGCTCAGCGTGCAAATGCTGGTGCTGATCACGTCGCTGTCGTTTTTGCCGGCGCTGCTGCTGTCGATGACCAGCTTCACCCGGATCCTGATTGTCCTGGGCCTGTTGCGCACCGCCATAGGAACGCAGTCGTCGCCACCCAACCAGGTCCTGGTCGGCCTGTCGCTGTTCCTGACATTTTTTGTGATGTCGCCGGTGTTCGACAAGGTGTACACCGACGCCTACAAGCCGTTCTCGGAAAATAGCCTGAGTGCCGAAAAGGCGCTGGAGCGCGGCGTCGAGCCGTTCAAGCAGTTCATGCTCAAGCAGACCCGGGAAGCCGACCTGGCACTGTTCGCCAAACTGGCCAAGATTGACAACATGCAGGGGCCTGAACAGGTTCCGCTGCGCATCCTGCTGCCGGCCTATGTGATCAGCGAGTTAAAGACCGCGTTCCAGATCGGCTTCACGATTTTCATTCCCTTCCTGATTATTGACCTGGTGGTGGCCAGCGTCTTGATGTCGATGGGCATGATGATGGTTCCGCCGGCCACCATTTCGCTGCCCTTCAAGCTGATGCTGTTCGTGCTGGTGGACGGCTGGCAGCTGCTGATCGGCGCGCTGGCGCAGAGCTTCTACCTGTGAGCTGTTTGTCTTTTTCCATGTTCACGTTTACAGCACAGGAATAAAGTGAAATGACCTCCGAGTTCGTCATGAGCATGGGCTATGAGGCCATGAAGCTGGCCCTGCTGCTGTCCGCGCCGCTGCTGCTGGTGGCGCTGGTGACGGGCCTGCTCATCAGCCTGTTTCAGGCCGCCACGCAGATCAATGAAGCGACGCTGTCCTTCATTCCCAAGCTGCTGGCGGTGTTTGCCACCGCCGTCATCGCCGGCCCCTGGATGCTTGGGCTGGTGCTGGACTACATGCGCACCTTGTTTTCGTCGATTCCGCAACTGGTGGGCTGATTGCCGCCGGTCTTTTCCGTCACTTCGGACCAGCTGAATGTCTGGCTGGTGGCATTTTTCTGGCCTTTCGTCCGAATGCTGTCGCTGATCGGCACGGCACCCCTGTTCAGCGAAAAGGCGGTGTCTCGAACGGTCAAGGTCACCCTGGCCGGCCTGATGGCGATGGCCATCGCGCCCACGCTGGGCCCGCTTCCGCAGGTGCCGCTGGTGTCGGCGGCCGGCCTGTGGATCGTGGTGCAGCAAATCCTGATCGGCGCGGCCATGGGCTTTTCCATGAAGCTGGTGTTTGCCATGGTGCAGGCCGCCGGCGAATACACCGGCCTGCAGATGGGCCTGTCGTTCGCGTCCTTCTTTGACCCGACCAGCGGCGGCAACACGATGGTGCTGGCGCGGTTCCTGAACGTCATGGCCATGCTGGTGTTCCTGGCGGTCGATGGCCACCTGGTGCTGATTGCCACGCTGGCCGAAAGCTTTCAGATCCTGCCGATTGCCGACGCGCCGCTGGCGGCCGCCGGCTGGTTCCTGCTGGCGTCGGCAGGCGGCCAGGTATTTCTGGGCGGCCTCATTCTGGCGCTGCCGCTGATTGCCACGCTGCTGACGCTGAACCTGGCCATGGGCATCCTGAACCGTGTGTCGCCCCAGTTCAGCATTTTTGCCGTGGGCTTTCCCATCACGCTGCTCGCAGGCATTGCCATGCTGCAGTTGCTGATGCAGTACTTCGCGCCCTTCCTGGAACCCCGGATTGCCGCCGGTTTCACGTCAATGCTGGAAGTTTTGCAAGGTTTAAGGCCTTAGCGCAAGTCTGGCCTGCATTAGCAGCTATTCTTTTAATAGCACGAGCAGACCGGTACTTTTTAAAGATAGTTGAACAGGGAAAGCTGCTGGATCTTGACGAAGGTTTGCTGGCTGGCCTGCAAGCCGGTCTGACGCTGGTAGAACTCGGCAATGGCGCTGCTGTAATCCAGGTCCTGCAGGTCCGACAGATAGCTCTTGTCAAACAGGGTGCGGTTGTCCGCGACGACCGCCAGCACGTCGAGCTCCTGCAGGCGTGAGCCGACCGAGGCGCGCACCGTCAGCACGTTGTCGTGGGCGTTGGTCAGCTTGCGGTTCGCGGTGCTCAGGGCATTGAGCACCAGCGCCTGGTTTTCCGGGCCATCCACCGGTGTCCTGAGCGCATTGATCACATCACCAATGGCGGCAAACACGTCCGAACCAGCATTCCTCGCGGTGGCAACATTCACCTGGTCGCCTGCAGCGGGCGTGCCGCTGATGCTGATCTGCAGCCCGCCAAACGTGATGGCGCTGCCCGGTGTGAAAGGCGTGGCAGCCACCAGCGGGGTGGCCGAAGGCGGCACCGTGACCTGATAGCTTCCGGCGTCCGGAAAGCTGATGACGAAATCCTTGCCGTAATCCACGTCGTTCGGGTTGACCACCGACGTCGAGCTGAAAACGCCGCTGCCGGTGTTGGTGCTCGGCGCCGACGCCACGTAACCCGCGCCTGATTGCACCGACATAAAAATACTGCGCCCGTCGTCCGTTCCCGCCATCTGCCGCGACACATCGACCTGCACCTGGCGCTGGCCCTGGTCGCCGTTGTATTCGATGCTGCCGCCTGCCTGGCGTACAAAGGGGGCGCTGCTGCTCCTGAAGCCGGCAAACAAGAACTGGCCGTTGCCGTCGTCGGTGTTGGCCAGTCCCTGCAACTGGTCCAGGTTGCTTTGCAGCGTGGTGGCAATGGTGGCGCGGTCGGCATCGGTCATCGTGCCGTTGCCAGCTTCAATCAGGCTGCTCTTGATGTTCTGCAGCAAGCTGGTGACACTTTGCAGGGCATTTTCTTCCAGCGACAAGGTCTGCACGGCATGGTCGCGGCTGGCCGAGTACTGCGCCGTGAGCGAGATCGACTGGGAAATGGCCAGCGCGCGGGTGGCGCCCAGCGGATCGTCCGAAGGCGCAAGGATCTTGGTTCCGGCGCCAAGCTGCTGCTGCACGCGCAGCAGGCTGCTCTGCTGCGAACCCATGCTGGTGCGGCTTTGCTCGTAAAAGGTCTGTGTGCTGATGCGCATGTGGGCTCCTGGGGGTGCGTTTAGCGGATGCCCAGCACGGCGTCGAACATGGTCGATGCGGTCTGGATCACCTTGGCATTGGCTTGGTACATCTGCTGGAACATCAGCAAATTGGCGGTTTCTTCATCCTGGTTGACCCCCGACACCGACTGCTGGGCGGTG
The DNA here is from genome assembly GCF_015752225.1 of Polaromonas sp. CG_9.11. NCBI lineage: Bacteria > Pseudomonadati > Pseudomonadota > Betaproteobacteria > Burkholderiales > Comamonadaceae > Polaromonas > Polaromonas sp. CG_9.11. The sequence continues at coordinate 12,540 of NZ_JADOVE010000022.1, read as the reverse complement.
CGGATCTGCAGTGTCAGGCTGGTTTGCGCAGTGTTCGATATCTGCAGCTGCCGTGCCTTGTTGCCCACCGTGCTGACCAGTTGCGCATAGGCATCGCTGAAGCTGGCGGTGCCGCCGGCCATGGTTTTCTTGTTTTGCAGCGCGCCCAGCAGCAAGGCATTGCTGCCATCCGACACGCCGCCGGTGTTTTTCCCGATGGTGAAGGAGTCGCCCTCGGCCGGGGTGCCGCTGATGCTGACCGTGATGCCGTCAAAGGCCAGGGTGGTCACGGGTGCGCCATTCACCGTTGTTGCGGTCACCACCGCATTCGCCGGCATGCCGGAAAAGGTGCTGGTGGCGCTGTCGTAGGTCAGGCTCACGCCCATCGTTGAAAGCTGCGTGGCCGAGCCCAGGTAGCCCGCGTCAACCTTGGGCGTGCCGATGGCAGCGCTGCCCTTGTTGTTAAAAGCGTTGCCGGTAACAAGGGGCGAAGCCGCCGCAACCTTGGCGGGGTCGACCAGGTTCACTGTCAGATCGCGCGCGCCGGTGCGGGTCGGCTGCACCAGGAAGGAGTCTGTGGCAACGCCGCCGGTGAAGTTCAGTGTCAAGCCGTCAAACGCACCCGTGGAATCAGCCGCCACCGTGGCGTTGTCTGACAGCCGCGTCACCTTGAAGGCCCCGGGCCCGGTGGCATCGACCCGGTAATCGCTGGTGGTCAGCTTGCCGATGTCGGCAAAGCTTGCCGTCAGGGCGCCGACCGGCGCGGCCTGGCTGTTGTTTGCATTGGAAACAACAGCCGGGCTGGCCTGCGAGAAAAAATTGCTTCCCATGTCGCCGTTGAGATCGACACCGAGTTTTTGCTGGGCATTGAAGGAGTCCGACAGCGAAATGGCCATGCGGCCCAGCGCGTTCTGCGCATTGGACAGCGTTTCATCCCGGAACCGCAGCAAGCCGCTCAGCGTGCCACCGGTGACCATGTCCTCCTGAATCTCCAGGGCCTTGCCAGCAGTGTTCACGGCCGCCAGGGTGGTGCGGCCCGGATCGATGCTGGAGCTGACGGCGGCAAGCGTGGTCGCCTTGCCGCCCAGCACCAGCGTTTGCCCGTTGCCAATGAAGACGTTGAACTGGCCACCATCCTGCACCACCACCTTGGTTCCGACCAGCTTGCTCAGGTCGCTGACCAGCTGGTCGCGCTGGTCCAGAAGGTCATTCGGGGCCTGAGAGCCCGAGGCATTGCCGAACATGGCCACCTGCTTGTTCAGGCTGGCAATTTGTCCTGCGTAGGTATTGATCTGGTCGACCATGCCCGACACCTGACCATTCACATTGGCGTTCAGGCCGGTCAGGTACTGGTCCATCGAGCGGAACTGGTTGGCCAGCGCCTGGCTGGAACTGATCAGCTGCTGGCGCGCCGAAGTGTCGGCCGGGGTATTGGCCACCGCTTGCACATGGGTAAACAGCGTCTGCATCTGCGGCGCCAGACCGGCCGTCTGGTTGGCCAGCAGGTTGTCGATCTGGTTGATCTGCGCCCCATAGGTGGTCAGCGACTGGTTCATCGACTGGGCCTGGTTGAGCTGTGACGTGAGGTACTGGTCGTAACTGCGGCTGACCTCGGTGACTTTGACGCCGTTTCCGAAGAAACCCACACCGGGGATGTTCGAGCCGCCACTCGCGGAAATCTGCGCAGTCTGCCGGCTGTAGCCGGGGGTATTGATGTTGGCAGTGTTGTGACCCGTCGTCACCAGTGCCGCCTGCGCGGCATTCAGGCCGCTAAGCCCGGTATAAAACATGTTGTTCGACATAAACCTGATTCCCTGAAGCAACGACCTGTACCCGAAAGCTTTTAAAGACCTACACCGCGTTTAACGACAAACCGCCAGAAAAACTTGAGCGTGGAATGGACAGAATTTGTAATGATTGATTTCCGGGTGCGCAAGCCAGGCGGTGCCGCCCTGAAGCACATCATCACAAGGCCATCCAGTTGGCGCTGGCGGTCAAGCTTCGAACCAGCGAATTAATCGTTACGGTGTCTGCGTTATAAAGATCGAGCGAGCCCGAAGGGTTGAATTGTTGAAAAATCTTTTTGGTTTCGTCATTCCAGGTGAGCAAACCCATCGACCAGCCAGGAAATGCACGCTCTGAAATCGGCTTGCTTTCGAGGATCTTCGGTGCCGCGTGGCGGGAATCTTGTTCGATTCGCTTGTACAGCGTGGTAACGACGCTGGCCTCGCCCTCGAGATACTGCAGATAAAGTCCATCAAGAAAGCCCATGGCCCCGGTGACACCCAATGCAGGGTTGTTTTTGCGGGACGAGGCCAAGATATCTTTAAGCTCAAGCGGAAGAGAATATCTGGCCCGACTGACATAAATAATGCGAAGCAACATGGCGTTTTCCTTGATGACAATGAATGCGCTGCGTTCTTGTGCTGTTGCTTGCGACCGAACGCAACTGAAAATTATTTTCCCAGACCTGCGGCAGAAATAGCTACTTGGGTCAGTAGTAACCCTGTGCTTTTCCTGCGCCCTTGAGGCCTGTGGCGTTCAAAACTCCTCCCACTGCCCGGCGGCACTCGCTGCAGCCAGTTGTGGGGCGGGCAGCGGCGTCTTGCGTGCCTTTGGCGCTGGCGCGGCAATGGCGCGCTTGACCGCAGGGGGCTGCTTGTGCTGAGCGTCTCGCTTGTTTGACGCAGGCCGCACCGGGGAATGGCGGCTTGACGAAGCAAGTTGCGGGTCTTCGCTGCCCAGCTTGAACACGCTGACCACCTGCAGCAAACCGCCAGCCTGCTCCTGCAGCGACTGCGCCGCCGCTGCCGCCTCTTCCACCAATGCCGCGTTTTGCTGCGTCACCTGGTCCATCTGCGTGATCGCCTGGTTGATCTGCTCGATCCCCTGCGTCTGCTCCTGGCTGGCCGCCTGGATCTCGGCCATGATGTCCGTCACGCGGCGTACGCTGTCAACGATCTCGTCCATTGTTTTCCCCGCTTCAAGCACCTGCCGGCCGCCCTCCTCGACCTTGTCCACCGAGTCGCCAATCAGGGTCTTGATCTCTTTGGCCGCCGCCGCGCTTCTTTGTGCCAGATTTCTCACCTCGGCGGCGACCACCGCAAAGCCCCGGCCCTGCTCGCCAGCCCGCGCTGCTTCGACCGCCGCATTGAGTGCCAGGATGTTGGTCTGGAAGGCAATCCCGTCGATCACGCCGATGATGTCGACGATCTTTTTCGACGAGGTGTTGATGGCGCCCATCGTGCCCACCACCTGCGCCACCACCGCGCCGCCACGCACGGCCACGCTAGATGCCGAAACGGCGAGCTGGTTGGCCTGGCGCGCGTTGTCGGCGTTTTGCTTAACGGTGGAAGTGAGTTCTTCCATTGAGGCGGCTGTTTCTTCGAGCGAGGACGCCTGCTGCTCGGTGCGGCTGGACAGATCCTGGTTGCCCGCAGCGATCTGGCTGGACGCCGTGGCGATGGTGTCGGTGCCTTGGCGGACCTGACCGACGATACCGATCAGACTGGACTGCATGGCCGAGAGAGAAGTCAGCAGTTGGGCGACTTCATCCTTTCCCTTGACCAAGATGGGATGCGTCAGGTCACCTTGCGCAACCGCATTGGAAGCGGCCATGGCTTGGGCCAGTGAACGCGTGATGCCCCGGATCAGGAACAGGCCGAAAACCAGGGCAAACAAAACCCCAGCCACGATAGCGCTGATAGCCGCATTGCGAATAGTTTGGTACTGCGAAATGGCGCCATCGTATTCAGCTTTTGCGACTTCAAGCTGCAGCTTGGCCAGCGCGTTCAGAGCCGCCCGAAAGGGAACAGAAAGCGGACCGACCTTTTCGTTCATGATCAGTTTGGCGTCTTCCAGGTCGTTGGCACGCAGGGCTTCCACGGCAGGCTTGAGTCCTTCCCGCACAAATTTAGCGCGCGCCTCGGCAAATGTTCTGGCGATTTCTCGCTCCTCTGGTATCAAATAACTTGCCATATAAGCCTCCCATATTTTGCCGATGGCCATGATATTGGCGTCGATCTGGGCGGTTTTTTTGGCAATGTCCTCGGGTATGGGCGTGATATAGCTGGACGCAAGAAACAGCTGGTTTGCCAGAGAAAGGCTGTCGATCTCACCAAGCTGACTGATCGGCACGGTGCGGTCTGCATACACCGTTTTCAGCGCTTCGTTGGACTGGCTGATGCCGAACAGGCCAATGCTGCCAATACCAATCAGCAAGATCGACAAAATGCTGATCAGAATCATCAGACGGGTGGATATTTTGAGATTGTTCATAATTTTTTTGTTTCTTTAATAAGCGGCTTCGGTAATCAACCCCATCTCGCTGCTCGACATCAGCTTGTCGATATCCACCAGAATCAGCATGCGTTCGTCCAACGTTCCCAGCCCGATCAGGTAGCCCGTCTCCAGCACCGAGCCCATCTCCGGCGCCGGCTTGATCTGCTCGGGCGTCAAGGTGATCACGTCCGAGACGCCGTCGACCACCATGCCCATCACGCGGCTGGCCAGGTTCAAAATAATCACCACCGTGAACTGGTCGTACGTCGGCTCGCCGAGCTGAAACTTGATGCGCATGTCCACGATGGGAACGATGATGCCGCGCAGGTTCACCACGCCTTTGATGTGCTCGGGCACGTTGGCAATGCGCGTGACCGCGTCATAGCCGCGCAACTCCTGCACTTTCTGGATATCGATGCCGTACTCTTCCTGGCCCAAGTTGAAGGACAAAAACTCCAGCGCCTTGGGAGCTGCAGCGGTGGAAGAAGCAGTGCTGGTTGTTGCGTGCATGGCTTGTCCTGTTAGAACTCTTCCCACTCGCCAGCGCCTGTCGTGCTGGTCGCTGCGGCCAAACGAGTGGCGGGCAAAGCATCGCTGCTGCGCGTGCGCGCTGCCTGGGGCGCGGCAATGGCGTGCTTGATTGCTGGCGGCTGCTTGGCCTGTGCACGGTTGGGACGCACTGCCGTTGGCCTGGGCGGCGCTGCGTGCCTGAGCTGCTGCTCGCTGCTCCCCAGCTTGAAGACGCTCACGACTTGCAAGAGGCCGCCGGCCTGCTCCTGCAGCGAAGCAGCTGCCGCTGCCGCTTCCTCGACCAGCGCGGCGTTTTGCTGCGTCACCTGGTCCATTTGCGCGATCGCCTGGTTGACCTGCTCGATGCCCTGGGTCTGCTCCTGGCTGGCCGCGGTGATCTTGGCCATGATGTCGGCCACGCGTTGGGCGCTGCCGACGATCTCGGTCATGGTCTTGCCGGCTTCTATAGCTTGTTGGCTGCCTTCTGCGACCTTGTCGACCGAGTCGCCGATCAGTGTCTTGATCTCTTTGGCCGCTGCGGCGCTGCGCTGGGCCAGGCTTCTGACTTCTGATGCCACCACGGCAAAGCCTCTGCCTTGCTCGCCAGCGCGGGCCGCTTCAACGGCAGCATTGAGCGCCAGGATGTTGGTTTGAAAGGCAATGCTGTCGATCACGCCGATGATGTCGACAATCTTCTTGGACGAGGTGTTGATGGCGCTCATGGTGTGCACCACCTGGGCGACGACCGCTCCGCCGCGCGCCGCCAAACCCGAGTTGGTTAGCGCCAGCTGGTTGACTTGGCGGGCGTTTTCAGCGTTTTGCTTGACGGTGGATGTGAGTTCCTCCATCGATGCAGCGGTTTCTTCCAGCGAGGAAGCCTGCTGCTCGGTGCGGCTGGACAGGTCCTGGTTGCCTGCGGCAATCTGGCTCGACGCCGTGGCAATGGTGTCGGTGCTTTGGCGGACTTCACCGACGACTTGAGCCAGGCTGTCACGCATGCCCTTCATCGCAAACAACAGACTGGTGTTGTCGCCAGCGCGCACTTGCACATCAATGGCAAGGTTGCCGGCAGCAATTTCGCGGGCCACGGTAGATGCGTAATCTGGCTCACCCCCCAGCTGGCGAGTGATGGCCTTGACGACCCAAATCACGATCGCCAGTGATATGACGGCGGCCAGCAGCATGAAGACAACAATGATCGTACGCAGCTTGTCGATGGATTGGTTGGCGGCCTCAAAAGACTCCGCGCTGTTCTTGCGTTGCATCTCGATCAGTTCAGCGAAACCCTTAACCGTAGCCGCCCCCACCGGCGTGGTGACCTCGGCGCGAATTTTTGCCGCTTCCTCGATCTTGCCCTCTGAGAAAGCCGTGCCCCATCTGGCGCGCCCTTCAACATAAGTGGTAAAAGTCTCGCGCAGCGTCTTCAGGCTTTTGCGTTCCTCTGCATGGCTGGCCAAGCTCTCGAACTTGGCCAGGGCTTTCTCGGCTTCCTCGCGCAGCCTGGGGCTGTTGGCGAGCACCTTGGCGCGCGCTGCGTCGTCGGTCAGGGCAATCATCTGGGCCACACCCCAGCGCAGCTCCCACAAGGCGCTCTGGGCATCGGCCAGCGCCGCCGTCTGCACGGTACTGTTACGCCCCGCCTCCAGCGTCTGATCGGCCAGGCGGCCCAACTGCCAGACCAAGGCACCGCTGACGACCAGCATGAGGATCACGAATCCGAATGAGGCGTACAAACGCTTGGCAAGACTGAGTTTCATAAGGCTTTCTAGTGGTTGGTGTGTTAAATGACGAACTTATTGCAAGGTCTGCGCGACCCGGCCCATCTCCGCACTCGACATCAGCTTCTCGATATCCACCAGAATCAGCATGCGTTCATCGAACGTGCCCAGGCCGATGAGGTAGTTGGTATCCAGTACCGAACCGATCTCGGGTGCGGGCCTGACCCGCTCCGGGCTCCAGGCGATCACGTCCGAGACGCCGTCGACCACCATGCCCATCACGCGGCTGGCCAAGTTCAAAATAATCACCACCGTGAACTGGTCGTACGTCGGCTCGCCGAGCTGGAACTTGATGCGCATGTCCACGATGGGAACGATGATGCCGCGCAGGTTCACCACGCCTTTGATGTGCTCGGGCACGTTGGCAATGCGCGTGACCGCGTCATAGCCGCGCAACTCATGCACTTTCTGGATATCGATGCCGTACTCTTCCTGGCCCAAGTTGAAGGACAAAAACTCCAGCGCCTTGGGAGCTGCAGCGGTGGAAGAGGCAGTGCTGGTTGTTGCGTGCATGGCTTGTCCTGTTAGAACTCTTCCCACTCGCCAGCGCCTGTCGTGCTGGTCGCTGCGGCCAAACGAGTGGCGGGCAAAGCATCGCTGCTGCGCGTGCGCGCTGCCTGGGGCGCGGCAATGGCGTGCTTGATTGCTGGCGGCTGCTTGGCCTGTGCACGGTTGGGACGCACTGCCGTTGGCCTGGGCGGCGCTGCGTGCCTGAGCTGCTGCTCGCTGCTCCCCAGCTTGAAGACGCTCACGACTTGCAAGAGGCCACTGGCCTGTTCCTGCAGCGACGCGGCCGCAGCCGCTGCTTGCTCGACCAGGGCAGCGTTTTGCTGCGTCACCTGGTCCATCTGCGTGATCGCCTGGTTGATCTGCTCGATACCCTGCGTCTGCTCCTGGCTGGCTGCGGTGATCTCGGCCATGATGTCGGTCACGCGGCGCACGCTGTCCACGATTTCTTCCATCGTTTTGCCCGCGTCGGCTACCTGGCGGCTGCCCTCGCCAACCTTTTCCACCGAATCATCGATGAGCACCTTGATCTCCTTGGCCGCTGTCGCGCTGCGCTGCGCCAGGCTTCTGACTTCAGCGGCCACGACGGCAAAGCCCCGCCCCTGCTCGCCCGCTCTTGCCGCTTCCACTGCGGCATTCAGCGCCAGGATGTTCGTCTGAAACGCAATGCCGTCGATCACGCCGATGATGTCGACGATCTTGCGCGACGAGGTGTTGATAGCGCCCATGGTATCCACCACCTGCGCGACAACGTTGCCGCCCTTAACGGCAACGCTAGACGCCGAGACGGCGAGCTGGTTGGCCTGGCGCGCGTTGTCGGCGTTTTGCTTGACGGTCGAGGTCAGCTCTTCCATCGAGGCGGCGGTTTCTTCGAGTGAAGAGGCTTGTTGCTCGGTGCGGCTGGACAGGTCCTGGTTGCCCGCAGCAATCTGGCTGGACGCCGTGGCAATGGTGTCCGCCCCCTGGCGGACGTTGCCGACGATCGTCGCCAGCCGGGACTGCATGTGTTTCAGGTCGTCCAGCAGTTGAGCAGCTTCGTCGCGGCCCACACTGACGATAGGCTCGGTCAGGTTCCCGTCGGCGATGCTGCGCGCGCTGCGGCCAGCCTGCTGTAGCGGAAAAATGATGGAGCGGCTCAGAAAAAACGACAGCGCAGCGCCCAGCAGCAAAGCCAGCGCGGCGCCTGCCAGAAGTATCGTCCGGCCTTGCGCGGCATTGTGTTCTGCCTCTGTCAGCGAAACGTCGTACCGCAGCTGCTGGCGCTTTTCCAGCTGGTGGACCGACTCGCTGTAGGCCATCGCCAGCGGTTTGAGGTCGCGCTCGAAGGCGGCATTCACATCTTCGCCAGCGAGCTTTCTTTTCAGCAGCGCCGCCCGTGGCGTATGGTAGGCTTCACGCGCTGCATCGATGTTGGCCACCAACTTCTTGCCTTCGTCCGAACGAATGTTCTCGATTAAATACTTGCGGGACGAGACCGAGATTTCAGAGGTTTTGTCCATCTCGGCCTGCCACATCGCTATGCGGCTGGTGTCGGCATCCAGCACGGAAGCCTGGGTGCGAATCCAGTTCAAGTCAATGGTCTGGCGCAATCGCATGGCCATCTTGAGTTTTTCGTTGTCCTCAACGCCAAGCTGGCGGGTGGTGCTGGCAAGCTCCTGCAGGCGCCAGACACCGATGCTGGCAATCACTGCCGTGATGAGCAGAATCAGGCCAAAGGCCAGCGCGAGTCGGCTGCCCACCTTGATGTTGTTGAGGATCATGAGAATAACTTTCGAAAAATAACGGCGATACAGATTCGGAATCTTTGCTTTGTGAAAGCAATTTTTCAGTCAGGCCTTTTCCTGCGGTGTGCCTGAATTTTTTAACCGTCCTGGCGCTGTGGCTGGTCAGCAGCTATTCAGGCCTCCGCTCCAGCCAGTTTCTGCCCCTATGGGCCCACAATGCCGAGCGTGTCGCGCGGCGGCTGCCTGTGCGTGGGTGGCCTGGCGCTTGCTGCATCCTGCATGGCGGCAGCTTGCCGGGCGGGTGCTGTGGCGTGCCCGCTCTCCAACTGGAACACGCTGACCACCTGGCTGAGCCCGCCGGCCTGCTCCTGCAGCGACTGCGCGGCCGCCGCAGCTTCCTCCACCAGCGCGGCGTTTTGCTGCGTCACCTGGTCCATCTGCGTGATCGCCTGGTTGACCTGCTCGATCCCCTGCGTCTGCTCCTGGCTGGCCGCCTGGATCTCGGCCATGATGTCCGTCACCCGGCGCACGCTGCCCACGATCTCGTCCATCGTCTTGCCCGCCTCGGCCACCTGTTTGCTGCCTTCTTCAACCTTGTCCACCGAGTCGCCAATCAGCACCTTGATCTCCTTGGCAGCCGCGGCGCTGCGCTGGGCCAGGTTCCTCACCTCGGCGGCGACCACCGCAAAGCCCCGGCCCTGCTCGCCCGCCCGGGCCGCCTCGACTGCGGCGTTGAGCGCCAGAATGTTGGTCTGAAAGGCAATCCCGTCGATCACGCCGATGATGTCGACGATCTTCTTGGACGAGGCGTTGATGGCGCTCATGGTGTCCACCACCTGCGACACCACCGCGCCGCCGCGCACGGCCACGCTCGACGCCGACACGGCCAGCTGGTTGGCTTGCCTGGCGTTGTCGGCATTCTGTTTGACGGTCGAGGTCAGCTCTTCCATCGAGGCGGCGGTTTCCTCCAGCGAGCTGGCTTGCTGCTCGGTGCGCGAGGACAGGTCCTGGTTGCCTGCGGCAATCTGGCTGGAAGCCGTGGCGATCGTGTCGGTGCCCTGGCGGACATTGCCGACAATGTCCACCAGACTGTTGCGCATGAACTCCACGGACCGGCTGATCACGCCAATTTCATCGGACCGATCCGACAGCACAGGCTGGGACAGGTCCCCCTGGCCAATGGCTTCCAGTCGCTCGCTGATACGCTGCAGGGGCTTCACCGCCCGTCGAATCATGATGGCGAGCGCAATCGCCATCATCACGACGGCCAGCACGAAGGCGCCACCGAGAAACCCCATCTCGCGGTACAGGGCGGCGAGCGCCTCGTCAGCAGGAACTTCAGCAACCACCAGCCAGCCTGTTGCCTCGCTCTTGGAGACAGAAGCAAAATACGACCCGCTCCGCAAGGGATCAAGAACTGCCGGCGCCTTGTCAAGCCATCGCCCATCGCCACCCTGCAGGCGTGCGAGCCAATTGGCAGAATCGACAGGCAGAATTTCAGCCAGTTTCTTGCCCGCCGCTTTCCGATGAAAGACCAGGGAGGCCTCGGCAGGCGCACTGCCTGGGTTGATGACATAAAGGCCACCGCTGTCGAAGATTTGGTATTTGTTCACCGCATCCGCCATGGAGGCTTCCTGGCCCGAGATGTCCAGACCGATATAGAGAACGGCGACCACCTTGTCAGACGCGTCGCGCACCGGCATGTAGACAGTCATGAAAGGTCGCCCGAACAGCACCACCCGACCGACAAACTTTTTTCCGGTACGCAGCAGTGCATAAGCGGCACTTTTGCGGTCCAGCAAGGTTCCCACCGCTCGCTCGCCGTTTTCCTTTTTCACCGAGGTCGCAATCCGCCTGAAGTCTTCTCCATGCACCACGAACACGGTGGCATTGCCTCCTGCAAAGGTGCTGGCAAAACTGTCAACTTCCGTGGTGTTGTCGTTGATCAGTGTTCCGTAATTCGACAAAGAGCCTTTGTCTGCATCCTCAAGCGCAAGCACCGCTCCGAACTGACGCCGAAAAACGCTGAAGGCATTTTCTGCCGTCAGTTTCATGGTCTGGTCGAATACATCCAGGGAACGGGCAATGCTTTCTGCTTTGGCATTGGTGTATTGCGAGGCGCTACGCTGTTGTTGCGATGACACCAGGGCATAAAACAAGACGAGCAGGAGAGCCATGCCTAAAAAAATGGCGGCGCTTGCCTTGATCGTCATGGTCCGCGCCATCGAGACAAAACGAAGCGGTGCATGATGCTCACGCATGCCGGACTCCCGATGAAAACACGGCTGCGCTGATGAAGCCCCGTGCGAGTAAAAACGCCATCAGCGGATCGAAGTTCTTGGGGCTTGTTTGACGGTTTATCATATTCATGCTTTTAGTAGGTTGTCCGTTTTGGTCTGTTCCTGCGCCGCGCGCTCAGGCCGCCAGCTTTTCGATGAGGCCCATCTCGTCGCTGGACATGAGCCTGTCCAGGTCGATCAGGATCAGCATGCGCTCGTCCAGCGTGCCCAGGCCCATCAGGTACTCGGTGTCCAGCACCGAGCCCATGGCCGGCGCGGGCTTGATTTGTTCCGGCTTGAGCGTGATCACATCCGAGACGCTGTCCACGACCATGCCCATGACCCGGCTGGCGATGTTGAGAATGATCACCACCGTGAACTGGTCGTACGTGGGCGTTCCCAGGTTGAATTTGATGCGCATGTCGATGATCGGCACGATGATCCCGCGCAGGTTCACCACGCCCTTGATGTGTTCGGGCGCATTGGCAATGCGCGTTACGGTGTCGTAGCCGCGCAGCTCCTGTACCTTTTGGATGTCGATGCCGTACTCTTCCTGCCCCAAGGTAAAGGACAGGAATTCCAGTGCTTTGGAGGCAGACGACGTCATTGAGCTGCCTGTTTTCGTGTGCATGTGCGTTCCTCTGTTAACAATAAGATTGAAGATGCCCGCCAATCGGGAAGTGCCAGCTCAGAACCTGGCAAACAATAACTTTTCGTCCTTCACGTACAGGCGTGAATCCGGAAAGACGCCCTGAACGATTGAAAGATTCTCGGTACCCGCCTTGGCGGGTATGCCGCAGGAAAGTTGTTGCGGATCGCATCACTGGTTATCGGCCGGATTTGAAAAATCTTGAGGTGAATCAGCTCTTTTTTAAAGCTTTGTCCGCTGCATTGGCCAGGAATTTCAGCCGCCTTGCAAAGATGGCAAAGCGTGGCTGGGAGACAGCGCCGTCAGCGGTGTTCGCCTGGCGCTTGCAAAGTGGGTGGGTTGCCGGTCCTGATGGGCAGCCCTGCCCAGCGTGAACACGCTGACCACCTGGCTGAGCCCGCCGGCCTGCTCCTGCAGCGACTGCGCGGCCGCTGCCGCCTCTTCGACCAATGCCGCGTTTTGCTGCGTCACCTGGTCCATCTGCGTGATCGCCTGGTTGATCTGCTCGATCCCCTGCGTCTGCTCCTGGCTGGCCGCCTGGATCTCGGCCATGATGTCCGTCACCCTGCGCACGCTGCCCACGATCTCGTCCATCGTCTTGCCCGCCTCGGCCACCTGTTTGCTGCCTTCTTCAACCTTGTCCACCGAGTCGCCAATCAGCACCTTGATCTCCTTGGCAGCCGCGGCGCTGCGCTGGGCCAGGTTCCTCACCTCGGCGGCAACCACCGCAAAGCCCCTGCCCTGCTCGCCCGCCCGGGCCGCCTCGACTGCGGCGTTGAGCGCCAGAATGTTGGTCTGAAAGGCAATCCCGTCGATCACGCCGATGATGTCGA
>NZ_JADOVE010000021.1:0-93107 GCF_015752225.1 Polaromonas sp. CG_9.11 | reverse complement strand
GGCTCCGGCGTGCAGGGCTCGCCAGATGCTTCCGGCTCGGCAGCAGGCATGACGCGCAACAAGGGCGCAACGGGGACCGGCAAGGGCATGACCCATTCGGGCACCAAGCCTGGGACTGGCTCGCCGATGACTGGCTCCGGCGTGCAGGGCTCGCCAGATGCTTCCGGCTCGGCAGCAGGCATGACGCGCAACAAGGGCGCAACGGGGACCGGCAAGGGCATGACCCAGTCGGGCACCAAGCCTGGGACTGGCTCGCCGATGACTGGCTCCGGCGTGCAGGGCTCGCCAGATGCTTCCGGTTCAGGCGCGGGCAAGACCCCCTAGGGCACCACCGACGTGGGCGGCTCGCCCGTGAGCGGCTCTGGAGCTCAATGCTTGCCCGATGCTTTCGGACCGGGCGCAGCGGCATGACTGCTGCGTCTGACCCGAATATCCACTGCGCTTCGGGAAGCTTTGGCTTCACAAGGCACTGCACGGAGCCGAAATGGGCCGTATGGAATGCTCCGGGCCTCCATCTCTTACAGCGACCGTTTTTATCCAAGTGCGCGCCTTGGTGCGCCGCTCAATCCCAACACCACTGAAGGTAAGCCTGGTGACCGGCCACGTGCGACAAGGCGACGGCGTGTGCAATCCACCACCATAGGCCAACACGGGAAAAGTCTTTAAACAGGTATCTCGCGGAGCAACTGCCACTGCCTTTAGCTATTGAAAATAGAGCAAAACGATTCAGGTTTCAGGTGAAAAACCCGCACTGTCACGTGTAGGCAGCTGGTGCAAGTTTTATCGAGGATCAAAACCTGAGGGTTCAGCCTCTGGAATGCATGCCTCCATCGTCGTGGCGACCGCCGCCACGGCGCTCGCCCATCTTCACATGCCCGCTGTCAAAAGTCTTTTGCTGCTGCGGACTCAGGGCGGCGTAAAAGGCCTTGGCGGCTTCTTCACGCTTGTCCATTGCTGCATTCATTTCAGTCATGCGCTGGGTGCGCAGCGCCTTCATCGTGTCGATGCGCTCGGGCGTGCTCAGCTTGTCGAGTTCGGCGCGCTGCGCGGCCATGGGACGCTCGCCGCCCATCATGCGGGCCGGCGGCTGCATCGAGGCGGTGAAGGTGGTCCAGGCGCCTTCCTGGGCCGGCGTGATCTTGAGCCTGGCCTTCATTTCCGCCTGACGCTTGGCCATCCAGGCCTGCATCCTGGCAGGGTCGTGCTGGCCCATCATGTGCCTTCCATGCTGCGGCATGGCGTTCTGTGCTGCGGGTGCCGACGTGCCGGGTTTCAGCGCTGCCGGCGCCGCGTCGGTGCCTTGCGCCATGGCTGCGCCAGCGGTTGCCAGCAGGCCGGCAAGGCGCAGGCCGTTCATGGATTTGAATGGAGATTTCATGGAAGCTTCTTTTGAATGAACAAGGTCTGGTGCCAAAAATTGGCGACAGCTTGGACGCCAGTGTGGCGAGCCTGTGTGTCGCCGTCGCTGGGTTTTTTCAGCTGGCACGCAGCCGTCTCATGCGTGCATGAAACTCGTCTGGAGCGCCTGCGCGGCATCAGGCTGTGTTGCACGGCGTATGCTTTTTTCTGTGTGATGAAAAAAGCGCTGGGGCCATACGCTACTTGGGCCGTGGCCGAGACAGGCCTTTGTCTGGCTGTGACAGCGTCCCGGCACGCAATTCCTTGACGGCTTGGGCCACCGCCCTTGCCACGTTGCGCACCTCGGCCTGAACTGCTTTGTCAGCGTCGAGCGTTTCGTGGCTGGTGGCATAAGGCTCGTAGTAGCCGATGAACCGGTCCAGGCGCGCCTGTGTGCCGGCGTCGATCAGGCCCATCCAGTCCAGCCAGTCCGACAAGCCCCGCCGGGAGCCTTCAATGCCAGCCACGTCGCCATGCACCACCAGGCCGTACACACGGCCGGCCAGGTGCTTGGGATAATCCCAGCCCTTGAGTTCCAGCGCCTTGGCTTCCTCAGGCTTTTTGCCGTGGGTGGTGGTGGGGTCCGGATTGCCGCCGTCGGAGCACACCAGACGGTCGATCATGAGCTTGAGCGGGCTGGGCGACTGGTACCAGTACACCGGCGTGACGATGATGACGGCATGCGCGGCGGTCCAGCGTTCGTAGATCTCGGCCATCCAGTCGCTGGTCTGGCCCAGCGAATGGTTGGGGTAGCAGCTGCACGGCCAGTGGCACAGCGGCATGGCAGTTGAAACGCAGCCCTTGCAGGGGTGAATGTTCAGGTGGTAGCTGGAGGTCAGCAGGCTCAGGTCGAGTACATCAACCTCCAGTGCCAGCGGTTCGGCCTGCAGCGTCTGCCTGGCCCATTCGACCATGCGAAAGGACTTGGAAATTTCACCGGGACAGGTGCCATCGTTGCGGGACGATCCGCAAACCAGCAATACCCGCGATGGCGTGGCAGGCTCTTTCCAGGCCGCCTGTGCTTTTTCAATCTGTTGCTTCGTGTCCAGCCATTCGACTGACAAGTCATAGGCAGGATCGGCATAGCCCGGGCCGGCCTTGCGGGTCACCGGCGACTTGCGGCCTTCCTGGTAGGCGTCCCAGGCGATGGCCTCGACGCGCGAGATGGCTTGGTCCTCGGCCCTGAAAGCCGGGTCCATGAAGGACTGCATGAAGCGTTCATGAAACACGGTGCGCGACAACGTGGCTGGCGCCTGGCCTTTGCGAACTTCAGTCATCGGGCAAGTTTAATCATGCATTGGTATTTCAATGCTGTTTCTGGACTTTGTCCTACATCACCCTTGGCAAAATTACCGTCCAGCATGAAAATAGCATCAAATACCCCGATAGCGCAATATTTAGATGGCTGTATAGCTATCAAAAATATAGCAAGCAGAATGTCAATGCGAGCATAAAAAAACTTTCATCGGCACGCATGCAAGCGCATCTGGTGCGGCTGCGGGGCTGCCCTGCTTGCGCTATGCTTTGGCCTCAAAACGCAACAGGAAGCGGGTCGCCCATGAGTTTTTTATCAGAGCTGAAAAGCCGTGCCAACGCGCTGCAAGGCCTGGAACTCGGCGCGCAGCGTGATCTCATGGCGGGCATCGAGGCCTGCGAGCAGGCCTGCCGGACGGCGCTGGCCTATCTGCAGGATTTGTGCGCCCAGCTCAACGTCATCCGGCCGCCTGCGCCAGGGGCCTACAGTCTGGACGGCAAGTCACCGTTTCCGGCCTTGGCGCAGCGCAATTTCCGCTGTGATGCGCGCCGCAAGATGCTGCGCAATGCCGAGGTGTCCGACTACATCGGCGTCGGCTGGGACTTGTTGCCGGTCACCGGGCAGGTAGCGACCCACACCGTCAGCGTCAACTTTCCGCCCGATCTGGAACGGGTGATGCAGCGCCTGTCGGTCGGCCAGGTCACGCATGAACGCAAGGACCTGCGCCACCCCGACAGCGGCAAGCTGCTGGCCTATGTGTTCGACTACCAGACCAAGTCGCGCGCCTTCATCACGCTGACGCCCGAGCATGACACCGGTTGCATCGCTTTTCGCATCACCAATGTGGGCGGGTTCGGCGTGCTCACCACCACCTATCCGGCCGCGCAGGTCAACACCAGGCTGCTCGACGAGCTGGCGAAAAAACTGCTGGGCCAGCCCAGCCGCTTTGGCTGAAGCCTGCAACTGCTTACCGCTCGGGTCTTGCCTGCCGCCGGCTGCTGTGCTTACAATCGCCGCAGCTTGTCGGGGTGCCCAGGATGTTCACATCCGGGGCTGAGATCGCAATTTTGCGAGACCCGCTGAACCTGATCGGGATCATCCCCGCGTAGGAAACAAGGCACTTTGGCTCCGGTATTGCGTTTTTCACCGCTTCACGTGGTGGTCTTACGGCGGCATCTCCGGCTCCCCAGGCAGGCACCCACCACCTTCTGGAGACAGCCATGGCCAAGACTTCTTTGACCGTTGATGCAGCGGACCTGACCAGCCGCATCACGCGCACCCCTTTTCCCGGTTCCCGCAAGATTTACATCGAAGGCTCGCGGCCCGACATCCGCGTGCCGTTTCGCGAGGTCACGTTGACCGACACGCTGGTGGCCGAAGGCAGCGAAACGCGCCGCGAAGCCAATCCGCCGCTGCGCCTGTTTGACTCGTCGGGCGTGTACACCGATCCATTGGTCGCCATCGACATCACGCGCGGCCTGGGCGCCCTGCGCGCCGCCTGGATTGCCGAGCGCGGCGACACCGACGCCTTGCCCGGCATCACCAGCGCCTACGGCCGCGAACGCCTGAACGACCCGACCCTCAAGGCCTTGCGCATGAACGACGCGCCCGTGCCGCGCCGCGCCAAGGCGGGCGCCAACGTGTCGCAGATGCATTACGCCCGCCAAGGCATCATCACGCCCGAGATGGAATACATCGCCATCCGCGAGAACCTGGTGCGCGCCCAGCTCGCCGAGCGCCTGGCGACCGAGCGCGTGCCCAAGACCGGCCACGCGTTCGGCGCGTCGATTCCAAAAGACATCACCGCCGAATTCGTTCGCGACGAAGTGGCGCGCGGCCGCGCCGTGATTCCGAACAACATCAACCACCCCGAAACCGAGCCGATGATCATCGGCCGCAACTTCCTGATCAAGGTGAATGCCAACATCGGCAACTCGGCGGTCACGTCGAGCATCGAGGAAGAAGTGGACAAGCTGGCGTGGTCGATCCGCTGGGGCGCCGACACCGTGATGGACCTCTCGACCGGCGAGAACATCCACGAAACGCGCGAATGGATCCTGCGCAATTCGCCGGTGCCGATCGGCACGGTGCCGCTTTACCAGGCGCTGGAGAAAGTCAACGGCAAGGCCGAGGACCTGACCTGGGAAATCTTTCGCGACACGCTGATCGAGCAGGCCGAGCAAGGCGTCGATTACTTCACCATCCACGCCGGCGTGCGCCTGGCCTATGTGCCGCTGACGGCGAACCGGCTGACGGGCATCGTCTCGCGCGGCGGCTCCATCATGGCGAAATGGTGTTTGTCGCACCACAAGGAAAGCTTTTTGTACGAACATTTCGAGGACATCTGCGAAATCATGAAGGCCTACGACGTGTGCTTCTCGCTCGGCGACGGCCTGCGCCCGGGCTCGATTGCCGACGCGAACGACGAAGCGCAGTTCGCCGAACTGCACACGCTGGGCGAACTCACGCAGATCGCCTGGAAGCACGACGTGCAGGTGATGATCGAAGGCCCCGGCCATGTGCCGCTGCAGCTGGTGAAGGAAAACGTCGAGAAGCAGCTGGAGGCCTGTTTTGAAGCGCCGTTCTACACGCTCGGCCCCTTGATCACCGACATTTCGCCCGGTTACGACCACATTTCGTCGGCGATGGGCGCGGCCAACATTGGCTGGTACGGCACGGCCATGCTGTGCTATGTGACGCCTAAGGAACATTTGGGCCTGCCGAACCGCGACGACGTGAAGCAGGGGCTGATTGCCTACAAGATCGCCGCGCACGCGGGCGACCTGGCCAAGGGCTACCCCGGCGCGCAGATGTGGGACAACGCCGTTTCCAAGGCGCGATTCGAGTTCCGCTGGGAAGACCAGTTCCGCCTGGCCATCGACCCGGACACGGCCATGGCCTACCATGACGAAACGCTGCCGAAGGAAAATGCCAAGGTGGCGCATTTCTGCTCGATGTGCGGGCCGAAGTTCTGCTCGATGAAAATCTCGCAGGAGGTGCGCGAATTTGCGCGGTTGAATCCGGAAACGATGACGCTGGCGAAGGCTTCGGGTGTGATTGCCATCAAGCAAATCGCGGTCGAAGTCGAAAGCAGCTTTGAAGCCAAAGCCGAGGAGTTCCGCAAGGGCGGCAGCGAGATTTATTCCTGAAGTTTTCTCCGCCTTGTTCCCTCTCCCTCCGGGAGAGGGTTAGGGTGAGGGCTCCCCGCACCATTCGGGAATGGTAGATTTGCTATCGAAAAAATAGCTGCTCGCGCCCGTCTATATTGCGCTAGCTTCACTTTTTATTGAAATTCAGTGACTTTCATCGGCAGACTTTCTTGTCCACCTTCGTGCGCACCGCTGGCCCTCACCCCAGCCCTCTCCCAGAGGGAGAGGGAGGAAGAAGGAAGCGCTGCGCATTCACATCTTTCACCATGACCACACTTCACATCGGCATCGCCGGCGCCGGCCTGGCTGGCCGCACGCTGGCCTGGCGGCTGCTGCGCGCCGGCTGCCGCGTCAGCCTGTTTGATTCGCGCCAGCGCGACGCGCTGGACACGGCCAGCATGACGGCGGCGGCCATGCTGTCGCCGCTGGCCGAACTGGCGGTGTCGGACGACGCCGTGTTCGCGCTGGGCCAGCGCTCGATGGTGCTGTGGCCGCGCTGGATTGCCGAGCTGGCGGAAGGCGGCAGCGAGCCGGTGTATTTCCGCCAGAAAGGCACGCTGGTCGTGGCCCATGCGCCGGACCAGTCGTCGCTGGAACACTTCACCCGGCTGCTGCAGCACAAGCTGCCCGAGTCGTGCCGCACGCAGGTCCACACACTTGATGCGGCAGCGCTGGCCGCACAGGAACCGGCACTGGCCGGACGCTTTGGCGGCGGCCTGTTCCTGGACGGCGAAGGCCAGCTGGCCAACGACCAGTGGATGGCCGCGTTGGCGCTTGAAATCGACCGGCTGGGCGGGCAGTGGCATGAAAGCCAGGCGGTGGAAAGGCTGGAAGAAGGCCGCATCGTGTGCGCCGATGCCACGCATGCCGTCGATGTGGCGGTCGATGCGCGCGGCGTTGGCAGCAAGGCGCAATGGTCAGCCGTGCGCGGCGTGCGCGGCGAGGTGCTGCGGGTCGAATGCCCTGGCGTCACCCTGCAGCGCCCGGTGCGGCTGATGCATCCGCGTTACGCGCTGTACGTGGCGCCCCGGCCGGACCACCAGTTCGTCGTCGGTGCGACCGAACTCGAATCGGAAGACAACGGCCCGGTCACGCTGCGCTCGACGCTGGAGCTGGGCAGCGCGCTGTACAGCCTGCATCCGGCGTTTGGCGAGGCGCGGGTGCTGCGCCTGTCGGCGGCATTGCGCCCGGCACTGGACGACCACCGGCCCGCCGTGGTGCTGCGGGGCGGCGTGTGGCACATCAACGGGTTGTACCGGCATGGCTATTTGTGCGCGCCGGCGGTGGTCGATGAACTCGCCCATAAACTCTTGGGCACTCAGAGCATGGAGAAAACATGAGCAATTTTGAAATTTCCCTGAACGGCGAGCGCATCGCCACCGAAGCCGCCACGCTGCAAGGCCTGCTGCTGGAGCGCGGCTACGACCTGAAAAACGCCTTTGCCTGCGCGGTCAACAGCGGCTTCGTGCCGCGCCCGCAGTGGCCGGAACGCAGCCTGCAGGGCGGCGACCGCATCGATGTGGTGACACCGATCACCGGAGGCTGAAATAGAACACCCCTGCCGGATGCTCACTGCGTGTAGCACCACCTCCCCTTGCAGGGGAAGGTTTGTACACCCCCGCCGGGCGCTCACTTCGTGCAGCGCCCAACCCCCCTTGCAGGGGGCGACGCCTGGGCCCCGGCAGAGCCGGTTGCCGGGCGTCTGCTGATTTGCTGCCGTGCTTTTTTCATACCTTTCGCTTATTTTTTGCGTTTTGGAGTTGCTGACATGACCCCCTCCACCCATTCCCCCATCGCCCACGGCAGCCCGTGGACGGTGGGTGGCAAGACCTTGAACAGCCGGTTTTTTCTCGGCACCTCGCATTACCCGTCGCCGCAGGTGCTGGGCGATGCGGTGCGTGCCAGCGGCACCGAAGTGCTCACCGTCGGCCTGCGCCGGCTGCAGCCTGAAACCGGTGGCGGCACCAGCTTCTGGCAGCGCATCCAGGCGCTGGGCTGCCACATTCTGCCCAACACGGCGGGCTGCCACAGTGCCGAAGAGGCCATCACGCTGGCGCAGATGGCGCGCGAGATTTTCGGCACGACCTGGATCAAGCTCGAAGTCATCGGCGACGACTACACGCTGCAGCCGGACACGGTGGCCACGCTGGAAGCCGCCACGGCGCTGGCGAAAGACGGCTTTGCCGTATTCGCCTACACCACCGACGACCTGGTGATGGCGCAGCGCCTGCACGCGGCGGGCTGCGCGGCGGTGATGCCGTGGGCCGCGCCGATTGGCACCGGGCGCGGGCCGCTCAACCCTTACGCACTGGAAACCATGCGCCGGCGCCTGCCCGATGCGGTGCTGGTCGTCGATGCCGGACTGGGCCGGCCGTCGCATGCCGCGCAGGTGATGGAACTGGGCTTTGACGCCGTGCTGCTGAACACCGCCGTCGCGCAGGCGGGCGACCCGGTGCGCATGGCGCGGGCGTTTGCCGATGGCGTGGCAGCGGGCCGTGCCGCGTATGAATCAACCCCCATGCCCGAGCGCGCTGCGGCGCAGGCATCCACTTCGACCGTCGGTGTGCCGTTCTGGCATGGCGCCTGAGCCTGTCGAAGCCTTCATCAACGCGCTGGAAAAACCATGACCCCACCGACTGCCCACTTCGCCCCCCTGACCGGCCCCCTTGGCTTTTACCCCGTGGTGCCCGACGCCGCCTGGGTGCAGCGCCTGCTGGGCTGGGGCGTGCGAACGATTCAGCTGCGCATCAAGGCCGCCGACCACACGCCGGCCGACATCGGGCGGGAAGTGAACGCCGCCATCGAAGCGGGCCAACAAGTGCCGGGCGCGCAGGTCTTCATCAACGACCACTGGCAACTCGCGCTGGCGGCCGGCGCCTACGGCGTGCATCTGGGCCAGGAGGACCTCGACACGGCCGACATTGACGCGCTGCGCCGCGCCGGCCTGCGGCTGGGCCTGAGCACGCACACGCCGGCCGAACTGGCGCGCGCCAGGGCGGTGCAGCCGTCCTACCTGGCCATCGGCCCGATTTACCCGACGACGCTCAAAGTCATGCCTTACGAGCCCGTGGGCCTGGAGCGTCTGGCGCTGTGGGTGCCGCAGGCAGCGCCCTGTCCGGTGGTGGCGATTGGCGGCATTTCGCTTGAGCGCATGCCGGGCGTCATGGCCTGCGGCGTGGAGGGCGTGGCGGTGGTCAGCGCGGTGACGCTGGCGGCGGACCCGCAGCAGGCCGTGGCGAGCGGGCTGACGTTGGCGGCACGATGCGTTGAATCCCGGCAGACCCCTCAGGACAGGCTGCGCAGGTAACTGCGCCAGCCGCCGAAATGGCTGATGTCCTGCGCGTGGACCGTAGCGTGCGCCTCGCAGACAAAACCCTGCACCTGGCTGTCGTCTTGCAGCGCCACCGTCCCAATGCCCAGCGGGGCCGGAATGCCCGCCACCAAAGAGCCGAACTCGCGAGCAGGCAGCTCCCACACCTCCATCTCGATGGCCGCACCTCCCTCGTCAACCCGCAGCATGCCGGGTCGCTTGATCATCCCGCCTGGCAGCGCGAACAGCTTGTAGCAGGGCGCACTTTTCACCACGCGCACCAGCCGGGCGCCGCGCTCTGTCAATTGTCCGTTCAGGGGCAGGCCGCTCAAATGGGCACCGCACACCGCCACCCGGACCTGGCCCGAGGGAAAACCGGCCTCATCCGGGACGGCGCTGGCCAGGCGGTGCGGCGCATGCGCTGTGGCGCCCACGGTGGGCACCGTGCGCGCATGCAGGCGCGAGGCGAGCGTGAGCAGGGGCAGGTCCTGTCCGGCGGGCGCGACCAGCGTCACGCCCCAGGGCATGCCCGCCATGGCTTGCGTCATGAAACCGGTGGGCACGGCGACCGCCGCCAGGTCCAGCAGGTTCACATGGTTGGTGTAGTGGCCCAGATTGGAATTGAGCCGGATCGGGTCGGCCTGCACCGCTTCGATGGTGTAGATGGTGCTGGCGGTGGGCGTGACCAGGCAGTCGATGCCTTGCCAGACCGGCCGGGTCTGCCGCTTCAGTTCCTGCAGGCGGTAGAGCGCGGCAAAGGTGTCGGGCGCCGAAATATTCGCGCCTTTTTCAGTGATGGCGCGCGTGACGGGGTGCAGCGCCTGCGGCTGCGCCTCGATGAACGGCCGTATCGCCTGGTAGCGCTCGGCCACCCAGGGGCCTTCATAGAGCAGGCAAGCCACCGCACGAAACGGCGTCAGGTCGACCTCCACCGGCGTGCCGCCCAGCGCCTGCAAATGCGCCACTGCCAGGGCAAACTGCGCGGGGCCGTCCGGGTTGCCGTGAAATTCAAGGTCGGCTTCGCGCGGAATGCCAAAGCGAAAGCTGCTGGCGGCGCCGAAGTTGTCGCCGTGCGGCGGCAGGTCGCGCGAATAGGCATCCAGCGCATCCTCGCCCTGCGCTGCGCACAGCACCGTGGCCGCATCGGCCGCAGTGAGCGCGAACACCGACACCGTGTCCAGCGTGCGGCAGGCCGGCACCACGCCGGTGGCGGGAAGGCGGCCACAGCTGGGTTTCAGGCCCACCAGGTTGTTGAACATGGCCGGCACCCGGCCAGAGCCCGCTGTGTCAGTGCCCAGCGAAAAGCTCGCCAGACCCAGCGCCACCGAGACCGCCGAGCCGGCAGAGGAACCGCCTGACACGTAGTCCGGGTTGATGCTGTTGCGGCAGGCCCCGTAGGGTGAGCGCACCCCCACCAGGCCGGTGGCGAACTGGTCGAGATTGGTCTTGCCCACGGGAATGGCACCGGCCGCGATCAGCCGCTGCACCACGGTGGCGCTGACCTGCGGCGTGTAGGCGAACTCCGGGCAGGCGGCGGTGGTGGGAATGCCGGCCAGGTCAATGTTGTCCTTGATGGCAAACGGAATGCCGTACAGAGGCAATGTTTTGGGGTCGCACCCGTCCAGCGCGGCGGCATGGGCGCGCATTTCATCGAGCGTCAGCCGGCGGATCCAGACATGCCTTTGCACGCTGGCCTCTTCTGCCAGCATTCGTTCATGCAGCAGTTCCACCAGCTGGGCGGGGGTCAAGCTGCCGTCGAGGTAGCGGATCCGCAGGGCGGGGATTGAAAGATCAAGTCGCATGATTATTTCCTTGTTCAGCACATCAACACCAGCGGCTGGCCGGCTGTCACGGCCTGGCCTTCCACGCACAGCAGCCGCTCGATACGGCCAGCGCAATGGGCATGCACAGTGATTTCCATCTTCATGGACTCGATCACCAGCAGCGCCTGCCCGGCCGTCACCTCGGCGCCCACCGCCACCAGCACCGACCAGACCCCGCCCGAAACCTGGGACGCCACGACTTCGCCCTCGAAAGCCTGGGCCGCCGCCGCGCGGGCGTCCGCGTCGCCAGTGCCCCCGGCGTCGGCATCGGGCGTCTCGGACACGCCTGCAATGCGCCAGCGTTCGCGCTCGGCCTCGAAAGCGGCTTGCTGGCCCTGCTTGAACTCCTTGATCGACGCCTCGTTGTCGCGCAGGAAACGCTGGTAATCCGAGAGGCGAAAAACGCCCTCCTCCATGCGCAACGCCACACGCCCGGCAACGAACTCCTTGCGGTAGTCCAGCAACTCCTCGGCGCCCATGGGGTAGAAGCGGATCTGGTCGAAAAAGCGCAGCAGCCAGGGTTTGCCCTCGGGGAACGCTTGCGTTACCCGCCAGCGATTCCACATCTGCACCGTGCGGCCGACGAACTGGTAGCCGCCCGGGCCTTCCATGCCGTAGACGCACAGGTAGGCGCCGCCAATGCCAACGGCGTTTTCCGGGGTCCAGGTGCGGGCCGGGTTGTACTTGGTGGTCACCAGCCGGTGCCGCGGGTCCAGCGGCGTGGCCACCGGCGCACCGAGGTACACGTCACCCAGTCCGAGCACCATGTAGCTGGCGTCAAACAAGATGTCATAGACCGCCTGGATATCGGGCAGGCCGTTGATGCGGCGGATGAACTCGATGTTGCTCGGGCACCAGGGCGCGTCGGCGTTGACCGACTGCATGTATTTTTCGATGGCCAGCCTGGTCGCCGGGTCGTCCCACGACAGCGGCAGCCAGACCGTGCGGCTGGGCACCTCGATGTCGTCGGCAGCCGCCAGACCCGCCTGGGCCGTCAGCAGCTGGTCCATCAGCTGCGGCAGCGGCAGACGCAGCGGGTCGTAATGCACCTGCAGCGAGCGGATGCCCGGGGTCAGGTCAATCACGCCGGGCAAGCGGCCCGCATCGCGCCATTCCTGCAGGCGTGTCATCAGGGCATGGGCCAGAAAGCGCAAGGTCAGGTCCAGCTTGAGCTCGCCAAACTCGATCAGCACATAGGCATCACCCGCACGCCGATACACCACCCGGGCGCCATGACCGTCTGCCGGCGAGCGGTGCAGCACAGCGGCGTCCAGCGGCTGGCACTGCGCCAGCGCCAGCACAGGCGGCGCTGCTGGCGCAGGCCCGGTCAGCGCGGCATATTGGGCGCGCGCCAGTTCGGCCGCTTCTTCCTGCCGCAAGGGCTTGAAGCGCACCGTGTTGCCCGGCGACAACTGGCCCAGCTTCCACAACTCGCCCTGCACCACGGTGGCCGGGCAGACAAAGCCGCCCAGGCTGGGGCCGTCAGGTCCGAGGATGACGGGCATGTCGCCGGTGAAGTCGATGGCGCCGATGGCGTACGCGTTGTCGTGGATGTTGGAGGGGTGCAGACCGGCCTCGCCGCCATCGCGCCGGGCCCAGCTCGGCTTGGGGCCGATCAGCCGAACACCGGTGCGGCTGGAGTTGTAGTGCACCTGCCAATCGGTGGCAAAAAACATGGCCATGTCTTCGGGCGTGAAGAAATCAGGCGCGGCATGCGGCCCGACCAGCACACCGATGTCCCAGTGCGTGCCGTACACCGGCGTCAAGGTAGCCGCCGTTGCGGCATCCATGGCCGGCAAGGCGGCAGTCGCGCCGGCATGCAGCACATCGCCGGCACGCAGCACCCGGCCGCCATGGCCGCCGAACTGGCCCAGCGTGAAGGTCGAGCCGCTGCCCAGGTAAGCCGGCACGTCAAGGCCGCCGCTGACCGACAGATAGGCGCGGCATCCCGCCCCTGTCACGCGGCCGATGCGCAGCGTCTGGCCGGCGGCCAGCGAAAGCGCCTGGCCCATGGGCACGGGCCTGCCATCGAGCGTCAGGTCGATGGGCGCGCCGGTGACCGCGACCTGCCGCGCGCTGCGAAAGCGCAGGGTCGGCCCGGCCACCGTGATCTCCAGCGCCGCAGCGCCCTCGGGGTTGCCCAGCAGCCGGTTGCCCAGGCGCAGCGCCAGTCCGTCCATCGGCCCCGAAGGGGGGACGCCCACGTCCCAGTAGCCAAGCCGGCCCGGCCAGTCCTGCACCGAGGTTTGCACGCCCGGGCTGAGCACGTCAATGGCCTGGCTGGGCGCCGTGAAAGTGGCCAGGCTGCGCGTGGTGTGCTGCCCTTCAACAAAGGGCGTAAAGCGCATCAGGGCGCGCAGGTAGTCCAGGTTGGACTCCAGCCCCGCAATACGGGTCTCGCCCAGGGCCTGCGCCAGCTTGGCCAGTGCCTGCTCGCGGCTGTCGCCATGCGCGATCAGCTTGGCCAGCATCGGGTCGTAATGGGCGCTGACCTCGGTGCCGCGCTCAATCCAGGTATCGACACGCAGATCGTGCGGAAAACGCACCTCGGTCAGCAGGCCGGTCGAGGGCTGGAAGTCTTTTGCCGGGTCTTCGGCATACAGCCGCGCCTGCACGGCATGGCCGCGCGGCGTCACCTGCAGCGAGTCCAATGGCGGCATCTCCCCGGCCGCCAGACGGACCATCCACGCCACCAGGTCCACGCCGGTGACGGCCTCTGTCACGCCGTGCTCGACCTGCAGGCGCGCATTGACTTCGAGAAAAAAGAACTCCTGCGTGCTCGCGTCCACCACAAACTCGACCGTGCCGGCCGAGCGGTAGCAGGCCGAGCGGGCCAGCGTGCGCGCGGTCTCCAGCAGGGCCTGGCGCACCTCCTCGCGCAGGTTGGGGGCCGGGGTTTCCTCGACCACCTTCTGGTTGCGCCGCTGCAGCGAGCAGTCGCGCTCGCCCAGTGCAATCACCCCGCCGGTGCCATCGCCGAAAATCTGCACCTCGATGTGGCGGGCGTCTAGGATGTAGCGCTCCAGAAACACGCCGGCGTCGGAGAAGTTGGACTGCGCCAGGCGCTTGACCGAATCGAAAGCGGCGCGCAGCTCGCCGGCATGGCGGCACATCTGCATGCCGATGCCGCCACCGCCCGCGCTGCTCTTGAGCATCACCGGGTAGCCGATGGATTCGGCCTGCGCCAGCGCGTCGTCCAGACCGGCCAGCAAGCCGGTGCCGGGCAGCAAGGGAACGCCGGCTTGAGACGCCAGCGCCCGCGCCGTGTGCTTGAGGCCAAAGACGCGCATCTGCTGCGGCGTGGGGCCGATGAAGGCCAGACCGGCGGCCTCGCAGGCCTCGACGAACTGGGCGTTTTCAGACAGGAAACCGTAACCCGGATGGATGGCCTGTGCGCCGCTGGCCAGCGCGACCTCGATGATGCGCTGCATCGCCAGGTAGCTGCCGGCCACGGCCGCCGGACCCACGCAGACCGCTTCGTCGGCCATGGCGACATGGGCGGAGTCGGCGTCGGCTTCGGAATAAATCGCCACGGCGCCCACCCCCATCAGGCGCAGGGTACGGATGATGCGGCAGGCAATCGCCCCCCGGTTGGCCACAAGAACTTTTTTGAACATGATCGACTTCAAGGCTGGCAGCAGGTCGTCCTGCCGGGCAAGAACAGGCGCCGGTCGTCCGGCGCCCTGGCGGGTTTCAGGCCGGGTCCCAGACCAGGCAGCGCACGGGGGTCGGGTTGTAGGCGTTGCACGGGTTGTTGAGCTGCGGACAGTTCGACACCAGCACGACCAGGTCCATCTCGGCGCGCATCTCGACATACTTGCCGGGCGCGGAAATGCCGTCCTCGAAGGTCAGGCCGCCCTGCGGCGTGACCGGCACGTTCATGAAGAAGTTGATGTTGCTGGCAATGTCGCGCTTTTGCAGGCCATACGGGTTGGTCGCGATGGCCGCCATGAAGTTGTCGCGGCAGCTGTGCATGAAGCGTTTTTCCAGCGCGTAGCGCACCGTATTGCTTTCACACGAGCAGGCGCCGCCGAGGGTGTCGTGGCGGCCGCAGGTGTCGGCGACGATGGTGAGCATCGGCTTGCCTTCGCTTGACATGAGCCGGCTGCCCAGTCCCAGGTACAAGCTCGCCTGCGCCTGGATGGTGTGCGTCAGGCTGTAGTGTTCTTCCGGGTCCTCGGCGTTGAAGAACAGCGTGTCGACGGCCTGATTGCCTTCAAGATCGACAATCCGGAAAATCTGACCCTTGGCGAGCCGCTTCATCCACGGCTCGCCAGCGGGAATAATTTCGTCCAGGGTGGCCTGCGCAGGGTCGAGTGCGCTGGCCTGAGTCGTGACTGACATGGTGGGTTTCCTTGGAAGGGGGGGCTGGAAGAAAGGATGCGATGAACGGCGCTCTGGGTTACAGGAACCAGCGCTCGGTGTTGATGAAGCCCCGGCCGTTTTCGGGACACGACAGGCGGCACACATCACTGACGCCGGCCGTGCCCGAGCGCCAGGCCGTGAGCTTGACCGCGCCCGGGGCGTAGTTGGGCGCCGGGTCCAGCGGATGCGGCGCGGCAGACAGCACCACCAGCACATTCATCTCGAAACGCAGGTCCACCTGCTGGCCGGGCTGGCGGTGGCGGGTGTCGAACTGCAGTTTGCCTTGCGCATCGGCCGTGACCTTGCTGAAAAAATTGACGTTGGCACCGACATCGCGGCGGCCCAGGCCCCACTTGTTGAGCTCCACCAGCAAACCATCCTGACCGCTGCGGAACATGCCGTTGCGGTGCGCCTGGTAGCGCGCTTCGCCATATTTTTTCCGGACACCTTCGGCATCGAGCACGCCGCAAAAGGTGTCATGCCAGCCGCAGGCATCTTCCGGAATAGAACACAGCACGCGACCCATGTCGGAGTAGCACACATGGCCCTTCGTCAGGAAGGCGGTGTGCTGTGCCTTGAGCGTGTCCGGCATGTTGTAACGTTCGGTCTTTTCTTCCTGGTTGAAGAACAGGGCCGCCACATTGGCGCTGCCACTCAGGTCGGTCAGCCGCAGCGTGTTGCCGCGGCGCAGGATGCCCGACCAGTGACAGCCACCGGGCAAGGCTTCTTCCCACAGCACACGGTCTGGCGCGAAGGTGGACGAAGTCTCGGGCACGGCCGTGCGGGCCAGTGGCGGCAAATTGGCGAAAGACGTTTGCATGGCGGTATCGCTTAAATGAGTTGATGAAGCAGGTGGCAAGCGGTTCAGGCCGATACGCTCTGCACATTGAGCTTTTCGAGCAGGTCCAGGTCGGTGGTGATGCCGGTGCTTTCACGAATGCGCGCCAGAATCTCGGCGCGCAATTCGCGAAATGGTGCCGAGTACTTCATGTCCTGGGTGCGCTGGGCCGGAAGGGGCACCGGGAAAATGCTGTGGATGCGACCGGGACGCGGCTGCATGAGCACCACGCGCTGCCCCAGGTAAACCGCCTCCTCGACGTCGTGGGTCACAAACACGATGGTGGTTTTTTCGACCCGGTGGATGTGCAGGATCAGGTCGTGCATGACCTCACGCGTCTGCGAGTCCAGCGCGCCAAACGGCTCGTCCATCAGCAACACCGACGGACGGCCCATCAGCGCGCGGGCAATGGCCACGCGCTGCTGCATGCCGCCCGACAGCTGGTTGGGGTAGGCGTTGCGCACCTTGCCCAGGCCGATCAGGTTCAACAAGGCATCGGCACGGCCCGAGGCGGCCTCAACGTCGGACGAGGTCAGGTTCTCACGGTTGACCTGAAGCTGCCGGCTGAACTTGATGTTGTCGATCACGTTGAGCCACGGGTACAGGCTGTAATGCTGAAACACCATGGCCCGGTCCGCACCGGGGCTGTTGATGCGCTTGCCATCGCAGAGCACCTCGCCGCTGGTACGGTACTCCAGCCCCGCCAGGATGCGCAGGAGTGTGGACTTGCCGCAACCGGATGCGCCGACCAGCGTGATGAACTCGTTGTCTTCAATGCTGAGGTTGACGTTGTCGAGTGCAGGCACGGGGCTGGCCGCGCGCTCAAACACCTTGCCGACATTTTGGATACTGACCTTGGACATGATTTACCCTCTCGCTTGTGCCCAGGGATACAAACGCCGGTGCAGCCAGCGAAAGCCCTGATCCATCAACAGGCCAATCACCCCGATGAGGATGATTCCGCCAAAAATCGTGTCGGTTTTGAGGTAACGCTGCGCCTTCAGGATGGCGTAGCCCAACCCCGAATTGGCCGCCACCAGTTCAGCCACGACCAGATACGTCCAGGCCCAGCCCATCGTGATGCGCAAGGTGTCCAGAATCGCCGGTCTGGCCGACTGCGCCAGCACCAGGCGGATCATCTCGAAGCGGGTGGCACCCATGGTGAGGGCCGCTTCAATCTGCGCCATGGGCACCAGCCGGACGTTTTCGGCCACCATCAGCACCATCTGGAAAAAAGTGCCGATGAAAATGATGGAAATCTTGGCGCTTTCGCCAATGCCCAGCCACAGCATCACCAGCGGGATGAAGGCCACGGCCGGCATGTAGCGAATGAAATCGGTCAGGGGCTCCAACAATGCTTCCACCGGGCGGAATGAACCGATCAACAGGCCCAGCGGCAGCGCCAGCGCGGCAGACAGCGCAAAGCCGGCAGCGACCCGGTAGATACTGATGGCGGCATCGCCCATCAGGTCATCCTCCAGCAGCCATGACAGCATACGGGTGAAGACCTGGACCGGTCCGGGCAGGAAAACCGGATCGACCCAGCCCGATGCAGAAAGGGCGGCCCAGGCGGCAAACGGAAGAAACAATCCGAGCGCGGCAAACAGCCAGTATTGCCGGCGGGATAAATGGCCCGCGACGCGCCAGATGCCTGGGCGAGCGGGTGGCAAGGGTTTTTCGGACAATACGGGCTCCAAAAGTTGAAGGATCAAGGCAAGAGAGGACGGCAATACACACCATCTCCTCCCGGGCTTTTGTCCCTCCGTGGAGCCGCAGCGACTGCGGCCGACAGCTCTCGGACCAGACAGCGCCATTCGTCATGGAGCCCGGAACCCTAGCGGTCTAGCAAGCAAAGCGGCGCTGTAATCAGCACGACACCTCTCTTGCATTCAAACAAGCAACTTCAATGCCAGATGTTTCGTGATGCCTGAAACCCGGTCTTGGGCCATGGCCGTCGTCCTCATGGGCATTCGCTTTGTTCAAGTTGTCAGAGATGCACCAATAAAGGACAAAACGCCCCAATAGGAGGCGTTTTTGCGGGATGGTGGTCCTTGTTTTCAC
This sequence comes from Polaromonas sp. CG_9.11, assembly GCF_015752225.1. NCBI lineage: Bacteria > Pseudomonadati > Pseudomonadota > Betaproteobacteria > Burkholderiales > Comamonadaceae > Polaromonas > Polaromonas sp. CG_9.11. The sequence goes on along the minus strand of NZ_JADOVE010000021.1, from coordinate 74,908 downwards.
CTGTCCGACCTAGGGCGAAAATCTGATGGTTGCTACTGAATCAATAGCTGCTTACACATATGTAGACTGCGCAAAAGGCATTTTTTATTAAAAAATTCGTTTTATACGCAGACCGAATGCGCTCTAAACGTTTGATTCCGCGCAACTCCATTCGAGGATCTGCCAGGGACCGGCTGAAAAACCACCCGTGATGCTCGCCTGGGATTCAGACTCGCGCCGCAGCACGCAGGGCAGGCTGCGGCCTTCCATTGCGGGCAGGGTGGAGCGCTCAATCGTCCACCGGCCGGCCTCCAGAACGCCAAAGGAAATCTCAAAATCCAGCATCTCCCGCGCCAGTGCAGGATGATGGGCGACCAGATCGGCCAGCGACTGTCCGGGCGGCCTGTCGTTCGGCCAGGCCATGCGCCGCGGGCGAACCTGGACAAAATAGCGGCCCGCCACCAGTACCCGCGCCTGGGTATCGCCGCCCGCGCTGTCCAGTCCGCCCAGCACGATCGTTTGCCCCGTCGAATCCGGCAGTCGCTCCCAGACCTCCAGATACGTTGCGTGCAAGCCGGTCTCGATGACGCGGTCGGGCGCTTCAAACACCATCAGCCCCGCATCCGCCGCTGCCTGGGGCGGCTGAAAGTCCATGCGGCGATGCCAGGTGCACACCTCGCCTGGCGCTTCCTGCGTCACCGCTGTCACGCCGCAGAAGCCCTGCTGGGATGCCCGCATGTGCGCCGTCGGCACGCCGCCCTGCCGTGCCGACTCGGGAATGCGCAGATCTGCATGCCAGGCGCTGGTCTGCATCCAGGACACAAACGTCGTCACATCCCGGAGTTGGGGCGTCTCCAGCAGTTTGCGGATCCAGACGCCACGGTAATGATCAGGTACCGCGTTCATTCGCAGGCCAGCGGAAAAGTGGGCAATGTACGGTAAAACGCCATGTCGTGGTTCGGCCAGATGTGCGCACCGGTCTCCCGGGCCAATGCCTTGAGTTTGCGGATGCTGTCGATTGCCTGTTGCTCGCGCCCCTGCCACAAGGTGCCCGGTGCCACTTCGTCGTCCAGGTTTTCCTGCAGGTCTGCGGCGTCACCGGCCAGCAAAACCGGTGGTCCCTGGGGCAACTCGATCAGCATGGACATGTGGCCCACCGTGTGCCCCGGGGTCGCGATCGCCTGCACGCCGGGCAACAGGGTATATTCCCCGCGCTGCAGACGGAACTGCAGGGGTGCGCCCGCATCGTCAACCAGGTCGTCGGAAAAGATTGCCTTGTCGGCACCGCTGCGGGCGACGTCCATTTCCTCGTGCTGCACATGGATCTCCGCCCCGCAGCCACAGCGGCGCAATTCCTTGAGGCCGCCCGCATGGTCGAAATGCAGGTGGCCGATAAAGACCACATCCACATCGGCGGCCGTGAGTCCCAGGCGCGCCAGGTGGTGGGGAATGCGCTGCTCGTCGCGCATCTCGGGCGCACCGAACTTGAACACGGCGGGATTGTAGTAACGGTCCCGGGCCACCGGGTCGCTGATCTTGCCGTGGTCACAGCCGACGTCGTAGAGAATGCGGCCGTTCGTGGTTTCAAGCAGGTAGGCCAGGATGGGCGCCTCGATCTGCTGCCCTCGCCCCCGGTTGAACGTCGAGATGGATTTGTCGTAGCGGTAGGTCCCTGTCAGCAGCGGCCATAGTTTTTTCACTTGTGTCATGCAATGCCTTGGTGGGTGGATGCCGCCCGCAGGGCGGCGAGCAGTTGATCGGTTGCGACCACAGCGCCGAAAATTCCGCCCTCGACACCCAGCATGGCCAGTGCGGGTGCCTGCAACGCCGGATCACTCGCAGCGGTGGCGTCGCCCACCGTCACGCAAGCATAGCCACGGTCCACCGCTTCGCGCAACGTGGAATGCACGCACACTTCGGTGGTCACACCGCACAGGATGAGCTGGCGGATGGTGCGGCTCTGCAGCACCTGGGCAAGATCGGTCTGGTGAAAGGCGCCATAGCCCGGCTTGTCAATGACCACTTCGCCTGCGACGGGCTGCAACTCATCAATGAAGTCGTGGCCATATTCACCGCGCACCAGCAGGCGACCCATCGGCCCGGTACTGCCAATGGCCGCGCCCGCCCTCAGGCTGCGCCGCATCTTTTCGGGCGGGCAATCGGAAAGATCGGGCCGATGGCCCTCACGCGTGTGCACCACCAGCATGCCCGCTGCGCGCGCCGCATCCTGCAGCCGGCGTATGCGAGCGATGGGCTGCGCCAGTCGCGCCACGTCCAGACCGGCGCGTGCTGCATAGCCCTGCGGGCTGCAAAAATCACGCTGCATGTCGATGACCAATAACGCCGTTGTTGCCAGGTCCATCGGACCGTCAGGGTGCTCCACGAACGCCTGTCCTTAACGAAAACCGTTTTTGATCGCCTGGGCGATGCGCACAGACACTTCCTGCGCCAGCAGGCGACCCTTGATGGCGTCCGAACCCCTGGCCGAAGACAGCACGCCTGACGGCGGAACCCAGTCGGTGCGCGGGGGGTACATGTCGTAAGGCGGGAAGTCGGCCGGGCCGTCGTCGGGAATCAGGTCCAGGCGCACCAGCGAGGGGTGGTAATGCAGCATCATCGACGTTTCCAGCACGGCTGCGTGCTCCAGCGCGAACCCGGGAAAGCCCTGTGGAAAGACGTCCGCCAGCGTTTCGGGCGTCATGAAGTCCCAGTATTCCAGGCGCATGACTTCCAGTTGCGTGCCGGGGCCGGCATCGCGCAAGCCCAGGTCGATGCCTTCAATCAAAAACCACTGGTTTTCATAGTGCCCATTCACGATCACCAGCTGGGTGACGCCATGGCGGGCAAACTCGCGCACCGCGTCGCGCACCGAGCCAATCAGCGTGGCGGCGTCCACGCTGGTGGTGCCGCAAAAATGCTGGCCACCGCCGCACTTGGGTTGTGACTTGTAGCCATAGGACAGCGTGGGTGCCACCAGCCCGCCGACGCGGGCCGCCGCGTCGGCCGCCACGGCCGCCGACAGCAAGCCGTCAGTGCCCAGCGGCAGGTGCGGGCCATGCTGCTCCAGCGCCCCCACCGGCAGCAAAATGGGCGGCTTGTCAGTCGCCATGCGGGCCTGGTAATCCAGCCAGGACAGCTCGTTCATCCAGACGGTGCTCATGGTGCTTCCTTCACAACAGTAGTTAAAGACGGCGGCGCGCCCGTGTCCGTGGCCTCGATCAGTGCGGCGCAGGCAATCAGGGCGCCCCCCACCCATTCCATGGCAGAGAGTTGCCCGCCACCCCACCAGGTGGCGGTCAGCACGGCCACCAGCAATTCGGCCAGCATCACGACACCGGCGCGGCCGCTTTCCATGTGGGTGACGCCAAATTGCCAGGTGGCCGTGGCCAGCAGCATCCAGCCAAACCCGTAGGCCAATACCGCCATTGAGACGAACAGAGAAACGGCAGGAACAGCTGCACCCTGGCCCAGCACCCAGGCGCCCGACAGCACGCCACAGCCGAGAAAAACAGCCGCTGTCTTGGAACGGACGGGAATCGCCTGCCCGGCCCGTGCGATCACGTTGTTGCCTGCAAACGCCAGGCCTGCGGAGAGCGCCAACAGGTCGGCGACGCTCAGCGCGGTGGCCAAGGCCTGGGTGCCGCCCAGCACCAGCCAGAGCCCGGCAAGGGCCACGGCCACGGCCGCCTTGCGCCGCGTGCCCACCTTTTCGCCCAGAAACAGCCAGCCACCCAGCACAGACCACACCGGCGACAGGTAAAACAGAAACATTACCCGCACCACATCGCCGAGCATCAGCGCGTTCACAAACGAGGTGTTGGCCCAGCCGCCCACCAGCGCCAGCGCCAGCAGCAGTCCCGCCTGAGGCCGCCAGGCGGCCCGTTCCCGCCAGAGCAGTACGGAAAGAACCACGCCTACCGGGCCGTACACCAGCATGGACAGAACCGGGCCTGCCAGCCCGACGCCCACAAACTGTTTCAAGGGCCACCACGACAGCCCCCACAAGGACGAGGAAAACAGCAGCACCAGCAGAGGCAGCGAAGGCGATCGAACGGGCAGGGATGAAACAGACATGGAAACTGAAGTGGGTTCGGCGTCAGGCCATCACCGAGCCGCCGTTGGGGCCCAGCACCTGTCCGCAATAAAAGCGTGATGAATCGGAAGCCAGAAACAGCGCCGTGGCGGCGATCTCCTGCGGCTCGGCAATGCGGTGTTGCGGAATGTCCAGCTCCCTGGCCATCCATTCGGGGCTCATGGATTCCGGTGAGACCATGGCCGTGTTCACGGGTCCCGGTGCGATGGCGTTGATGCGGATGGCCGGCGCAAACTCGCGCGCCAGAGACCGCGTGATTCCAATGACGCCCGCCTTGGCGGCACAGTAAGGCGCATAGTGGGCGCGCCCCAGTACCGCCAGGTCGGATGCCATGTTGATAATGACCCCGCGCTGGCGCGCCACCATGGCGGGCAGGAATGCGCGCGACATCAGGAACACCGATTTCAGATCGGTAGACAACATCCGGTCCCAGTCTTCTTCGGTGGTTTGCAGAAAAGGCTTTTCCTGGATGATGCCGGCGTTGTTCACCAGCACATCCACCGGTCCGCACGTGCGCTGAACCTGCTCGGCCATGCGGACGACATCGCCGGCCTGGCTTACATCGGCCTCAACCACCCATGCCCGCGCCCCCGTATCCTCGATCTCACGCGCCAGTTCGCCGGCCAGCGCGGCGCGGCCCCAATGGTTGACCACGACCGAGGCGCCCGCCTGTGCGAATGCCAGCGCAATGGCGCGGCCGATACCGGTGCCAGCCCCGGTGACCAGCGCCATGCGCCCCGACAGAGACAGCGTGAAGGCGGCCGACATCAGCTCATCACCTCGCCGTTGCTCACCACAATGGCCTGACCGGTCAGGGGAGCGGCGTCTGCACTGGCCAAAAACAGGTAAATGCCCGCAATGTCTGCGGGCGCCAGCATGTTGGGCAAAGCCTGTTGCGACAGCAGCTCGTGCTCAATCTCGGCTTCACTGCGCCCTTGCTGCCGGGCCATGCTGGCCAGCGAGCGCATGGCCGCGTCGGTGCGAATCCAGCCGGGGCAAACCGCATTGACGCGAACACCGCGCGCAGCCAGCTCGAATGCCAGCGACCGCGTGAGCCCGATCACCGCGTGCTTGCTGGCCGCGTAGGCTGAAAAGTCGGCCACGCCGGTCTTGCCCCAGATCGAGGACTGGTTGATGATGCTGGCGCCGGAGCGCATCAACGGAAGCAAGGCACGGGTCAGTCGCACCATGCTGACCACATTGTTGTCGAGCAGGCCGGCCCAGCGCGCCATGGCATCAGACGCGCTGCTGTCCAGCGGCGTGGGGTACTCGACGCCTGCGTTGTTGACCAGCACATCCACCCCGTCCCATTGCCTCTGCAAACGGACCGCCAGGGCAGCCACCTGCGCGTCGTCGCCCAGATCACACACCGCCGTTCCCACATCCGTGTGCGCTGCCAGTGCATTGGCCAGGCACTGCAGCGCTGCGCCATCCCGGTCCAGCAGCATCAGGCGTGCGCCCTGCTGTGCAAACGCCTGCGCCAGCGCGCTGCCAATGCCGCCCCCTGCGCCGGTGATCACCACGGTCTTGCCTTGCAAGGCGTAACTGGATTTCAACTCACACCGCCGTCAGGAATGACACCCCCACGGCGCCGACAAAACCGTCGGCGCGCCCGTTCACGCCCAGGGGCTGAACCGCGCCGTAGTCGCTCGACAGCACGCGCTTGACGCGGTTGGTGTGAAAGCTGCGCAGCAACTCCCGCACCGTGATGACCTGCGCGTGCTGCACAGGGTACAGCTCGCGGTGAAAGGCCGGCAGGCGGTGCCACGGCGCCGTGGGCCGCTCATGGTGCGCGTTGTGGAACCCAAAGTTCAGCCAGACCAGATTGAGCCATGTGCTGTCCAGGCTGACGATGTCGCTGTAGGTATTGGCCTGCTCATAGGCGCGGTCACGCACCTTGTCTGCGGGTATGGGCGTCTCGTCCAGGATGGGATAGGCATCGTAGGTGTGCTGAAAACAGTCGGCAAAGCGCAGCACGGTGACAAACACCAGGTAGGCGGCAAAGTACAGCAGCAATGCCTTGACTGACCACCAGCCCAGCGCCGCCAGCAGTGTCAGGCGAACTGCGGCAATGGCCAGCACCCGGCCTCTTGCCGCCCGCTTGCGCGCGTCGCGAAAAGGCAGCACCAGGACAAATGCCCGCATCAGGAACTCAACGGCGGGAAAATAAGCCCACTCCAGCGCCAGCACGGTGTGGCGCGACCAGGCCGGGGCGCGCAGCAGGAAACCGTGCACGTCAAAGGTGATCACATCGGCCCGCTCCACATGGTGGCGCATGTGTTTGCGACGCATGTCGGAGAACGTGGCGTAGCAACTGCCGTTGATCCAGCTCATCAGCGTGCCCCAGCGCTGGTTGGCCGCCGCCGTCTTGAAGATGGCCTGATGGGCAAATTCATGGATGAAATAGGCGGACCAGATCAGGGTCTGCGCCACCAGCAAAAACCCCAGCGCATTCAGCGCCCAGTTCGACGCGCCCAGCAGCGCCACGCCGGCGCCGTAGCCCAGCAGCGTGATGCTCAATGCGGCCACATTCGGCCAGACGCCGTCGGGATAGCGAAAAAATTGCTTCATGACCAGACCTTTTCCTTTGTTCGCCGGAGCGCAGCGCCGCTCAACAGCGCTGCGCTCCGGGCGGGCTTACTTCTTGGCGAGGGCGCTGACGAATTGCGCATCAAACGTGGTTTCGATCGGCGGCACCGTGGTGATCTGGCCCTTGGCCTTGAGCAACTGGCCGATGACGTCGCCGCTGGCATAGTACGAAGTCGTTTCCTTGGCCTTCACAAAAGCCTTGGGCATTTCGGCCAGCGGAATGTTGTACACGCCAGCGAGCTGCTCCTTGACTTCCTTGGGCGTGACACCCATGAATTTGCCGATGATCTTGGCCGACTCTTCCGGCTTGGCCTTCATGTAGGCCAGGCCATCGAGGTAGGCTTTCATGATGCCGGTGATCTCTGCCGGCCTGGTCTTGATGGCCTGGTCGTCAAACACCAGCACGTCGGCAATCAGGCCGGGGGCGTTTTTCGAGGAATACACCACCTTGAACTTCTTGCCGCCGCCCTGGCCGAGAATCTGCGAGAGGCTGGGCTCATACGTCACGCCGATGGGCATCTGGCCCGAAGCCATGGCCGCCGGCACCGCCTCGGGCGTCATGTTGACGGCGGTGATGTCCTTGTCGGTCATGCCATTGGTCTTGAGCGCGTAAGACAGCAGAAAGTCCGAGGGAGACAAGGGATTGAAGCCCACCTTCTTGCCTTTGAAGTCGCTCACCTTGGTGATGCTGCTGTCCGCCACGATGGCATCGCCACCGTTGGAGTAGTCGATCGGCATCACCACTTTCTGCCGCTTGCCGCTGGCGGCCTGGCCGACCACCTGGTCATAGGTGAGCATGGCGCCATCAACGGCGCCCGAAGCCATTGCGGAAGGAATCAGGGCCGGGTCATTGAAGACCTGCAAAGACACCTTGAGGTTGTATTTCTTGTACAGGTCGAGCGCGTCCGCCACATAAAAAGGCCCGTAGCCGATCCAGACCACCGTGCCGATTTTCATGCTCGTCGGAGCAGCGGCAACGGCCGATGCAGCCGCCAGAGCGACCGCCACACCGAGGGCGGGCTTGAACAGGCGACCCAGCAGCGACGCCTTGCCGGCAGGGGAAAGGGGAAAACCAGATGATTTCATGACGAGGCTCCTGAAGTGAATGACGGGCACAGGAAATACGACTTGTACATCGTTCTCCCGGGCTTTTATCCCTCCGTGGAGCCTCTTGCGAGGCCGGGCCACTCTCGGACCAGACATCAGCCGAATTCATCCTTCGGCGACCGGAACCCTAGTGACCCTACGCGAGTAGGATTTGCGCTTCTTCTGCACAAATCGCCTTTCTTGCGCAATCAGCGCACGCAATACGCGTGCCATCTTTATGGCAGGCATGTGTCCTCGCCAGCGCCTGCATTTCGCACCAACTTAGACAAACCAGGTGCGTTTTGCCCTTGTCCCGGTAGCGCTGCGCCTTGTCGTGGTGCAGGGAAAGATCCGGACCCGCTTTGATCCTTGCACGTTCATCAAGCAGCGCTGGCGGCGTGATGCCTGGAGAAAAAAAGGCGCCAGCCTTTGGATTGAAAAATTCCAGATACTGGCGGGCGCTCTCAGCTATTCATTCGATAGCACAGGATAGTCGGTGTAGCCTTCGGCGCCGCCGCCGTAGAACGTCGCCTTGTCGGGCTCGTTCAGCGGCGCGTCCAGGCGCAGCCGCGTGACCAGGTCCGGATTGGCAATGAAGGGCTTGCCGAAGGCGACCAGGTCGGCGCCGTCCTTCAGGGCCTGCTCGGCCGTTGTCTTGTCGTAGCCGTTGTTGACCATCCAGGCGCCCTTGCCACCTGCCGCGCGGTAGGCGGCCTTCAGCGCTGCGTAGTCGAACGGGCGCTCGGGCAGTTCGCGCGCGCCGCCGGTGGCGCCGACGATGATGTGCACATAGGCCAGGCCGAGCTTGGCCAGCTGCCTCACGACGTACTCGAACAGTGGCTGCGGGTCGCTGTCAAAGGCATCGTTGGCCGGCGTCACGGGCGACAGCCGGATGCCGGTGCGGCCGCCGCCAATCGCGTCCACGATGGCGCGGGTCGCCTCCAGCATCAGGCGCGCGCGGTTTCTGACAGGGCCGCCGTAGTCGTCGGTGCGCTGGTTGGAACCGTTCTTCAGGAACTGGTCGAGCAGGTAGCCGTTGGCAGCATGGATTTCCACGCCGTCGAAACCGGCCGTGTCCACCGCATTGAGCGCCGCCGCCCGGTAGGTGTGCACGATCTCGGGCAGTTCCCCGGCGTCGAGCGCGCGCGGCTCGGACGTGGCCACGAAGGTCGGCACGCCGTCCCGGATCAGCACCGTCTTGGTCTTGGCGGTGATGGCCGAAGGCGCCACCGGCCGGCCGCCGTCCGGCTGCAGGTCGCAATGCGAGACGCGGCCGACGTGCCAGAGCTGCACCACGATCTTGCCGCCCTCGTCATGCACCGCCTGGGTCACGTGTTTCCAGCCGTCGAGCTGCTCGGTGCCGTAGAGGCCGGGCACATCGGCATAACCCTGGGCCTGGTGGCTGATGGCCGTGGCTTCGGTGATGAGCAGGCCTGCCGTGGCGCGCTGGGTGTAGTACTCGGCCATCAGCGGCGTGGGAATGGCATCGGGCGCGCGGTTGCGCGTCAGCGGCGCCATCACGATGCGGTTCGCCAGCAGAAGATCGCCGGTCTGGACAGTGTCGAATAAAGAGGGCATTGGATTTCCTGGTTCTGGTGTGAAAAGGCAGGCCGCCGGCCAGAACTGAATCACAGGCGTGCTGCACAGGATCGGCTTGCCTGGGCTGTCTGGCACACGGCAAGCCTTGAGAAAACTAGGTACCGATTGTGAACCCGGGCATGCGGCGCAGCGCACCCTGAGCTTGTTGATTCTGGGCAAGGAAAACAGCTTTTGCCCGAGGTTTACGATTTGACCATCGGGCCATAATGGCATAGAAAATTTCGTCATTCCGCGGTCATTCAATCATGTGACGATAGGACCGCCCGACCGTCGTGCGGGCGGCGACATCGCTTTGGGCAAAGCGATGTCCTACAAAGCGAGAGGGGTCGCGCTTATTCTGAAAGCCGGCATGCTTTTTTAAGATACAAGTCGTCATCCTACGGATGCTTGTCACTGATTTATGTGTGCCCGGGCTTGTGTCCAAGTCATTGAAGGGAACTAAAAATGGTCAAGTACGCCATTATTTTTGCGCTAATTTCACTGATCACCGGCGCCTTGGGGTTCAGCGGCGTCGCCGCCGGGGCCGCAGGCATTGCAAAGGTCTTGTTTGGACTGTTTCTGATCCTGGCGCTGATTTTCATCGTGCTGGCGGCCCTGGGCGTGGGCGCTGCCAAGAAAATGATGAAGTGATGGAGCCCGCCGACAGCAAGCCGCCCATCTCGGCCGTGTCACGGTTGAAGGACCGTATTTTCCAGGGCTGGTCGTCCCGGGAAGAGTCCGATGAGCCTGCGAGCCACCCCGTGCCGGCTATCGCACCCCAGCGCCCGGTCGGGTTTCCCTCCCGGATCGCCGAGTTTTTGCTGGTGTTCCGGCTCAGGGCGCGCCGCCGTTCCACGCTGTCTGCGGACATCCTGGAGCGCGCCGTTCGCGTCGTGTTCGTGACCTGCAAAAACTGGTTTACCGGCACCGATTCGCCCACTCCCCCGCCACGCAGGCATGATTAGCCGGCCGGCGGCTCACGCCCCCGGCCTTTTTTGTTTGCCCCACAGGAGCCACCCATTCCATGCATACCTCTTTGGTTGACTGCCTGCTCGAATACGAAGTGAGCAGCCCGGCGCATTTTCTGCTCAACATTGGCGCTGCGTTCCATCCCGGCCACGAAGTCGTCGAGGAGCGGCTGACCATCACGCCCAGCATGAAGGTGCGCCATTTTTCGGACGAGCGCAGTGGCAACCGCTTCATTCGCCTGGACGCGCCCAAGGGTGTCCTGACGGTCAATTACCACGCCAGGGTGCACCTGCATCCGGCCCTGCAGCCGCTGCCCATGGACGAAACGCCTGTCAGCGCCCTGCCCGACGACGTGCTGCACTACCTGATGCCCAGCCGTTATTGCGAATCGGATTCGCTGCGCCGCGTGGCGCAGCAGCTGTTCGGCCACCTGCCGCCGGGCATGGGCCGGGTGCGCGCGGTGGAAAGCTGGATTCACGAATCGGTCGACTACCAGCCGGGCACCACCCCGCCGCACAGCACCCAGCCGACCACCACGGCGCAGGACGTGTTCGTCGAGCGCGTCGGCGTGTGCCGCGACTTTGCGCACCTGGCCATCACGCTGTGCCGGGCGCTGAACATTCCGGCGCGGCTGGTGGTGGGCTATGTGAGATTTGCCGAACCGCCGCAGGACTTTCACGCCGTGTTCGAAGCCTGGCTTGACGGCCGCTGGGTGCTGTTCGATGCCACGCGCAGGGCGCCCATCGACCGGCTGGTCCGCATCGGCACCGGCCGCGATGCCAAGGACGTGGCCTTTGCCACGATTTTTGGCGATGTGACCATGCGCTGCATGGCCATTACGGTTGATGAGGGCGATGTGCCGGCTGACGGCACGGCCACCGACGCGCCGCCGGCAACGCCGGTCAGCGCGGCCTGAGCTTTAGCGCCAAACCCCGGCTCGACAGGGGTTTGAAGAAGCGGTGGTTTGCTATAAAAAAAATAGCTTCATGCCCCCACTCTGATTGCACCACAGGCCGATTTTATTCAAAAATAACGCCTTTGGCCCCTGCCCGCCGTGCCAGGCTTCACTGCACAGGCTTGTCAGCGGTTTTTGCCGATTCCCCGGACAGGCCCGAGGCCTGAGGCGCCCGGATGCCGATGCGCTTGCGCCATCGCGGCTGCATTCGGTTAATTTGATTTCACCGCCCCGCACAAGCTTGATTGCATTCCACCTCACCGTGTTGTGCGCCGGCTTTGCTGGCCGCGCGTCTGCACGGACCGGGCTTGCCCTTCATGTTGACGATGAATCCCGAAATGAACCAAGGGTTTTCACTAACTTCTGTGTATGGCAGCCCGGGTACGCAGGCTTGCCGCAATCACGGAGTCCCAGCCTTGCATTCGACATCCAATGATGATAAGTCTATACAAATCAAGCACTTGCATTCGTTTTTGGGGCGTCAGAACGCTGGCATCAGGCTTGCTATCTATTCCCTAGTCAAAAACCAGCCGGGCAACCGGGCCACAAGACCTAAAAAGCACAAACCCATGACAACACAAGCCATGAAAGCCAGGGCGATGGCTGAGCCAGTGCGCGCCTTTCATGCCTGCGCCGCCAGCGCTGTGACGGCCAGCATCGAACCCCCCTTTACCGTCTAACCAGGAGACATTGATGGAACAAAATTCCACCCCCAAGCCCTTTTATCGCTCGCTCTACTTGCAGGTCATCAGCGCCATCGTCATCGGTGTGCTGGTGGGGCACTTCTATCCCGAAACCGGCGCGGCCATGAAGCCGCTGGGCGACGGCTTCATCAAGCTGATCAAGATGATCATCGCGCCCATCATCTTCTGCACCGTGGTGGTCGGCATCGCCGGCATGGAAGACATGAAGAAGGTGGGCAAGACCGGTGGCCTGGCGCTTTTGTACTTCGAGGTGGTCAGCAGCATCGCGCTGGTGGTCGGCCTGGTGATCATCAACCTGGTGCATCCCGGCACCGGCATGAACATTGATGCGAGCACGCTGGACACCAAGAGCATCGCCGCGTACACCGGCCCGGGCAAGATGGTCAGCACCACCGACTTCCTGCTCAACATCATCCCGAACACGGTGGTGGATGCGTTTGCCAAGGGCGAGATCCTGCAGGTGCTGCTGATTGCGGTGATGTTTGGCTTCGCGCTGCACAAGTTTGGCGGCCGCGGCACGCTGGTGTTCGACTTCATCGAGAAGACCTCGCATGTGCTGTTTTCCATCGTCGGCATCATCATGAAGGTGGCGCCTGTCGGTGCGTTCGGTGCGATGGCGTTCACCATCGGCAAGTACGGCGTCAGCTCACTGGTGTCGCTCGGCGCGCTGATGGCGACCTTCTACGCCACCTGCCTGTTCTTCGTTTTTATTGTGCTCGGATTGATCGCGCGCTTTCACGGCTTCTCGATCTGGAAGTTCATCAAGTACATCAAGGAAGAGCTGCTGATCGTGCTGGGCACCTCGTCGAGCGAGACCGTGCTGCCGCGCATGATGGCCAAGATGGAAAACCTGGGCGCCAAGAAGTCCGTCGTCGGCCTGGTCATTCCCACCGGCTACTCGTTCAACCTCGACGGTACCTCGATCTACCTGACGATGGCGGCGGTGTTCATCGCGCAGGCCACCAACACGCCGATGACGCTGATGCAACAGATCACGCTGCTGCTGGTGCTGCTGCTGACCTCGAAGGGTGCGGCGGGCGTGACCGGCAGCGGCTTCATCGTGCTGGCGGCCACGCTGTCGGCCGTCGGCACGGTACCGGTGGCCGGACTGGCGCTGATCCTGGGCATTGACCGCTTCATGTCCGAAGCGCGCGCGCTGACCAACCTGATCGGCAACGGCGTGGCCACGCTGGTGGTGGCCAAATGGACCGGCGACCTTGACACCGACCGCCTTCACCGTCAGCTCAACCAGGAAACGGCCGCTGAAGCCGACGAGCCGGAAGCCGTGCTCGACGTCACCGAGACGCACCTGCCCGTCGTGGCGGGCTGAGCACGGCTTTGTCCGTGGCGCGCTGCGCGCGCTGGCGCGTCTGAGCATGCGGCGCATCGCCCCGCAGCACGTCCAGCGGCGTTGCGCTGGCCGCTGTCCCGCTGTCCCGCTGTCCGCTCCCCTTTTTTTCCCTTCGTCTCCGTGCGCCATGATGGGACCCCGTCCCGGGTCTGGCCTTGTCCAAAGGCCTGATGCGCCGGCCAGCGGCGGCCTGCCCCGATACCGCTGCGTGCGCCGGGCCGATGCACAATCGGCAGCCATGGCCACGGTGCGCCGAGGCAACGGATACAACAGGAACGGGGGAAGGTTTGAGCACAATCAACCGCAGTGGCGCGGGCCGGCGGCTGGGCGCCTGGCTGGGGGCAGGACTCACGGTGGCGCTGGTCGCGGCCGTCGGCTACCTGCTGGCCACGCGCGCCGGGATGGTGCAGCTGCGCGAAGAACAGCGTCACCGGCTTGATGTGGTGTCGGCATCGCTTGACGGCGAGCTGGCCCGTTTTGAATACCTGCCCTCGCTGCTGGAGACGAGCCCCACCGTGCTCAAGCTGCTGGACCGTCCCGGAGACAGCGGTTTGCGTGAAGAGGCGAACCAGTACCTGCGCCGCATCAACGACGCCGCGGGTGCCAGCACCCTTTACGTCATTGATGACCAGGGCCTGACCCTGGCGGCCTCCGATGCCGCCGACCCAGGCAGCCCGCTGGGCGCCAACCTTTCGTTCCGACCCTACGTGCGCGATGCGCTGACGCACGGACGGGGACGTTTTTTCGGCGTGGGCACCACCAGTGGCAAGGCTGGCTACTACCTGTCATATGCGCTGCGACAGGATCAGCGCCTGCGCGGCATTGCCGTCGCCAAGGTCAGCCTGGCGCAGACCGAGGCCGCCTGGCGCCGCCTGCCCGGAGAGATGGTGGTGGCGGACGCGCTGGGCGTGGTCATTCTCTCGACCCGTGGCGACTGGAAGTACCGGCCGCTGGCGCCCTTGTCCGCCAGCGCGCTGGCCAGCGTTGCGCAGTCGAAGCCCTATGGCAGGTCCGGGATGCACCTGTTGCGCTGGCAGTCGGTGGAAACGATGGTGTCCGGGCTGAGCCGGCTTGACGTGCAGGGCGAACGCTTTGTCGCCAGCAGCCGGACTTATGGCCCGATGCACTGGCAGGTGTTTGTCCTCGACGACGCAGCGCAGCTGCAGGAAACCGGGCTTGACGGGGCGCTGACCGCCGGGCTGGCGGCGGCCTTGCTGCTGCTGGCGACCATGCTGGTCTTGCAGCGGCGGCGCACGACACGCCTGACGCTGGCCAGCCAGTCGGCGCTGCAGGCGGCCCACGACAGCCTGGAGTCTAAGGTGGCCGACCGTACCCGGGAACTGCGCGCCGCCCAGAACGAGCTGGTCCATGCCGGCAAGATGGCGGTGCTGGGCCAGATGTCCGCCGGCATGGTGCATGAACTCAACCAGCCCCTGGCGGCCCTGCGAACGCTGTCGGACAACGCCGGCGTGCTGCTGGAGCAGCAGCGGCTGGACGACGTGCGGGGCAACCTGCGGCGCATCGCCCTGCTGGTGGACCGCATGGCCCGCCTGACCCTGCAGCTCAAGTCGTTTTCCTACAAGTCAGCGATTGCGCTCGCGCCGGTCGGCATCGAACAGGCGGTGGCCAGCGCCCACCTGATGGTGGTGCAGCGGCTGCGGGAATGCGGCGCCACGCTGGAGGTGTCGATAACGCCGCCCGACCTGGCGGCCCAGGCCGAGGCGGCCCGGCTGGAGCAGGTGCTGGTCAACCTCTTCGGCAACGCGATTGACGCCATGGCGCAGGCCACCGTGCGTTGTTTGCGGGTCGAGGCCTGCGCCGCCCAGGGGCGTTGCCGCCTCACCGTGACCGACACCGGTCCGGGGGTGCGAGCGGACATTTTCCCGCGCCTGTTCGAGCCGTTCACCACCACCAAGCCCATGGGCCAGGGGCTCGGCCTGGGGCTGATGATCTCGGACCACCTCCTGCGCGAGCTGGGCGGGACGCTGCAGGCCTGTAATCTGTCACAGGGCGGCGCCTGTTTCACCCTTGAGCTGCCGCTCGCCGAAATGTCAAAGGAAATCAAATCATGAGCCAGGCGCCCGCCATCAAGGTCATCGTTGTCGAGGATGACGAGGACGTACGCGTCGGTTGTTCCCAGGCCCTGGAGCTGGCGGGGTTTGGCGTCAAGCCGTATGCCAGCGTCGAGCAGGTCAGCCCTGCACTGGGTGTCGGCGAGCCTTGCGTGGTGCTCTGCGATGTCAAGCTGCCCGGCATGCAGGGCACCGAGTGGTTGCGCAGCCTTCACGCCATGGACCCGGAACTGCCGGTGATCCTGGTGACCGGCCACGGCGACATTTCCATGGCGGTGCAGGCCATGCGCGAGGGCGCCTATGACTTTGTCGAGAAACCCTGTTCCTCCGAGCGCCTGGTGGCGGTGGTCCGGCGCGCCGCCGACAAGCGCGCCCTGACCCTGCAGGTGCAGCAGCTGCGCCACCAGCTGGAGAACTGGCACGGCATTGAAGCGGTCCTGATCGGCCGTTCGCCGCAGATGACACGGGTGCGCCGCACCGTCCTGTCGCTGGCGTCCACACCGGCCGACGTGGTGATTTATGGTGAAACCGGCACCGGCAAGGAACTGGTAGCGCGCTGCCTGCATGACCACAGCCACCGGCGGCGCGCCCACTTTGTGCCGCTGAATTGCGGCGGCCTGCCCGAGGCGCTGGCCGACAGCGAATTGTTTGGCCACGAGGTGGGTTCGTTCACCGGCGCCACCAAGATGCGCGTTGGCAAATTTGAATACGCGCAGGGCGGCACGCTGTTTCTTGACGAGATCGAGAGCATGCCGATGTCGGTGCAGATCAAATTCCTGCGTGCCCTGCAGGAGCGCAGCGTGGAGCGGGTGGGATCGAACAAGCCGGTGGCGATTGATTGCCGGGTGATTGCGGCCAGCAAGGAAGACCTGAAGCTGCTCAGCGACCAGCAGAAGTTCCGGGCGGACCTGTATTACCGCCTGGGCGTGGCCTTTGTCGAGCTGCCCCCGCTGCGCGATCGCCGCGAAGACATTCCGCTGCTGTTCGAGCATTTCGCGCTGCTGGCCGCCAGCCGCTACCAGCAGGCCGCGCCTGCGCTCACCAGCGGGCAACTGGCCGAGTTGATGGCCCATGACTGGCCCGGCAACGTGCGCGAACTGCGCAACGTGGCCGACCGCTTTGTGCTGGGATTGACCATAGACCACTTCAACCTGGGCGCGCAGCAGGGCGACATGCCCCATACCCTGCCCGAACAGGTGGAGCATTTTGAGCGCGGCATGGTCATTGAAAGCATGCGGCGCCACCATGGCGAGGTCGGGGTCGCCGCCCGGGCGCTGGGCCTGCCCAAACAGACGCTGTACGACAAGCTGCGCCGGTTCCGGCTCAGCGCCGAGGAATTCAAGACCCCTTGATACCCGGCCGGGCGGCTTTCAGCTGGCGGTCCCGGTTCGCGGCTCCAGTGCCCAAGCCTGGCCATGCTGCGCACGACCGGCCGCAACGCAATGGCGCCGACCCGGTCGCTCCGTTCAGGTTCGATAGCTGGTGTCGAGGCGCTCCAGCTTGCGGATCAGCGAAGGCCATACAAAGGCGCCGCCCAGGCCGCCGGTCTGTACACGCATGGCTTCGGACACGCCCTGGACGATCAGCGGGTTGACCGGTGTCAGCGCGCCGCCGCCGGCCTGCGCGTCCACCTGGATGCGGCAGGTGGCCTCAAAGGTGTACATGCTCAAAAACGCATCGGCAATCGACTTGCCGACGACCAGCAGGCCGTGGTTGCGCAGCACCAGGAAATTGGCGCGGCCCAGGTCGGCCTGCAGGCGCGGCTTCTCGTCGTCCCGGAAGGCCACGCCTTCGTAGCCGTGGTAGGCCAGCGACGCCAGCACAAAGGTCGACTGCTGGCTGATCGGCAGGATGCCGCCGGCCTGCGCGCTGACGCCCACGCCGGCCCGGGTGTGGGTGTGCAGCACGCAGGCGGCGTCTGGCCGGGCTTCATGCACCGCGCTGTGGATGACAAAGCCGGCGGGGTTGACCGGAAACGGCGAGTCGATGACCTTGTGGCACTGCTCGTTCACCTTGACCAGGCTGGACGCGGTGATCTCGTCGAACATCAGGCCGTAGGGGTTGATCAGGAAATGGTGCGCGCCGGCGCCCGAGACCGACTCGGGCAGTTTGGCGCTGATGTGGGTGAACACCAGGTCGCTCCAGCCGTACAGTGCGACCAGCCGGTAGCAGGCCGCCAGGTCGCAGCGCAGCTGCCATTCTTCGGCGCTGACCGCGCCGTGCAGGGAAGGAATGTTCATGGGGTGCTTTCTGGAATATGCGTGGTGGGGTCCGAGAGGCTACAACGCCTGCCGCCCGGGCCGGTGTTTCCCGCGCGACACCGCTGGCCCCGGTCCGGATTTAGGGCCAGCAAAACCTCGGTTGAATGCTATTAAAAATATAGCTAAAACTGCCGGTAAACAGTGCGCAAGACAAGGTTTTGGCCACTTTTTCGGGCAGGCGCCTAGCGCTGGAAGGCGACCACCACCTGCCGCTGCTCGCCCAGCCCTTCAATCCCCAGTGCCATTTCGTCGCCTGCCTTTAGGTAGACCGGCGGCTTCATGCCCATGCCGACGCCAGGCGGCGTGCCGGTGGTCAGCACATCGCCGGGCTCCAGCGTCATGAACTGGCTGACATAGCTGACGATTTTGGCGACGCTGAAAATCATCGTCCGGGTCGATCCGGTCTGCATGCGCCGGCCGTTGACGTCCAGCCACATGCCCAGGTTCTGCGGATCACTCACCTCGTCGCGCGTGACCAGCCAGGGCCCAAGCGGGCCGAAGGTGTCGCAGCCCTTGCCCTTGTCCCAGGTGCCGCCGCGCTCGATCTGGAATTCGCGCTCGCTGATGTCGTTGATGGTGCAGTAGCCGGCGACGTGATTGAGCGCCTCGTCCTCGTCCACATAGCGCGCGCGGGTGCCGATGACCACGCCGAGCTCGACCTCCCAGTCGGTCTTGACCGAGTCCCGGGGCAGCATGACGGCGTCGGCAGGGCCCTGGATGCAGCTGGTGGCTTTCATGAAGACGATCGGTTCGGCAGGAATCGGCAAGCCGGATTCGGCGGCATGGTCGGCGTAATTCAGGCCAATGGCGATGAACTTGCGGGTGCCGGTCAGCGGGCTGCCCAGGCGCGGCGCGCCTTCGACCGCCGGCAGGGCGCTGGCGTCGTGCTGGCGCAGTGACTCCAGCGCCGCATCGCCCAGCTGGTCGGGGCCGATGTCGCTGACGAGGCCGCTCAGGTCGCGCAGCTGGCCTGCCGCATCGATGAGGCCGGGTTTTTCCTGGCCGGGGTGGCCGTAGCGAACAAGTTTCATGAATGGGGTTTCCTTTTTTTCCTTGGGGGGTTGAATCAATGCATCTTCAGTCAATGGCGTCAGATCGTGATGCCGCCGTCGATGTGGTAGGCCTGGCCGGTGACAAACGCCGATTCGTCGCTGGCCAGAAACACCACCAGCGGCGCAATTTCATGCGCCTGCGCCAGCCGGCCGATGGGCTGGCGCGCGACAAAGCCTTTTCGCGCTTCCACCGGGTCGTCAAACACATTGATACGCTCCTGCAGCGACGGCGTATCCACCGTGCCGGGGCAGACCGCATTGCAGCGCACGCCCTGACCCACATAATCGGCGGCGACGCTCTTGGTCAGGCCGATGACGGCGGCCTTGGACGCGCCGTACAGGAAGCGGTTGGGCAGGCCCTTGAAGCCGCAGACGCTGGCCATGTTGACGATGCTGCCGCCCTGGTTGGCCAGCATCTTCGGCAGCGCCGCCTGGATCATCCAGAACTGCGCGCGCACATTGAACTGAAAGGCAAAGTCCCATTCGGCATCGGTGGCCTGCAGCACCGAGCCGGCATGCACGAAACCGGCGCAGTTGAACAGCACATCGAGCGCCGGCAAGTCGTTCATCAGCGTTTGAATAGCCTGCTTGTCGAGCACGTCGAGCACCGCCGTGCGGACATGGGCCACGCCGTCATAACTGGCCAGCAGCGCCGGATTGACATCGGTCGCCCAGACCTGCGCGCCTTCGGCCGCCATGGCCAGTGCGCTGGCCTTGCCGATGCCCTGTCCGGCGGCCGTGACGAGGGCAGTTTTTCCTTCAAGTCTCATGTTCGATTCCTTGGGTTTTTCCAACAACAGACCGGCCATGCCCCGTTTTTTCACCAGCAGGCCCCGCACCTGAACGATTAAAAGCTCAGGCTCAGGGTTTTGCCTGATGGGTGAGAAACCGGTTTCATGGGATTATTAATTGGCCTTACCACTTGGCCAATTCTGGCTAACCCTTAATTTTTGGTTTTACCTTTTCCGCATGAAGCCTCTGCAACCTGTCGAACCCCAGCGCCTGTACCGGCAGATTGCCACGCAGTTGCGCGCGCTGATCAGCCAGGGCGAACTCAGCGTCGGCAGCCGCCTGCCGGCCGAGCGCGACCTGGCGAAACAACTGGGCGTGAGCCGGCCATCGGTGCGCGAGGCGCTGATTGCGCTGGAAGTCGAAGGCTGGGTCGAGGTGCGCACCGGCTCGGGCGTTTATGTGCTGGACCGCAGCAGCCAGGCCAGCCGCGTGGCCGCCCGCAGCCCGCAAATTCCGGCCGACGAATGGGGGCCGCTGGAGCTGATCCGCGCGCGCCGGGTGGTGGAAGGCGAAACCGCCGCCATCGCCGCCACCGAGGCCAGGCCCGGGCACATCGCAGCCATGGCCCAGGCGCTGGCCCGGATGCAACTTGACGCCGACCAGGACGTGCTGCCGCTTGAAGGCGACCGAGACTTTCACACCGCCATCGTCGAATCCTGCGGCAATGCCGTGCTGATTGAAACCGTGCAGCGCTTCTGGGACTCGCGGCGCGGGCCGCTGTTCGAGCGGTTGACCGGCTATTTTGAAACCCTGGATTCCTGGCGCGCCGCCATCGCCGAGCATGAAGCCATCCTGCAGGCCATCCGCCGCCACGACCCGGCCGCCGCCCGGCTAACCATGCACCAGCACATGGACAACTCGCACACCCGCTTCAGCGTGAGCTGGCGGCAGGCGCAAAAGCCCAGGGAACCCAGTTAGAGACATGAACCGCGCGGTGCATGACTGGCACATGCACCGGCCCCCCAAAGCCAGCCCATTCACCACCAAGAGGAGACACCATGAACGACTTGAAAACAAAACGATCAATGCTGAAAACCATAGCATGCTGCGCATTATTGGCGGGCGCCACTGGCATTTCGGGCATGGCATCGGCGCAAACCAAGCTGAAATGGGCGCATGTCTATGAAACCTCCGAGCCGTTTCACAAATGGTCGGTCTGGGCCGGCGACGAAATCAAGAAGCGCACCAACGGCAAGTACGAGGTGCAGGTGTTCCCGGCCTCCACGCTGGGCAAGGAAGCCGACATCAACCAGGGCCTGACGCTGGGCTCGGTGGACATCATCCTGAGCGGCGCCAGCTTTGCCGGCAACACCTACCGGCCGTTGGCCGTCACCTACTTTCCCTTCATCTTTCGCGACGCCGAGCACTTGCTGAGTTACGCCAAGAGCGATGTGTTCAAGGAACTGGCCAAGGGCTACGACGACAAGAGCGGCAACCACATCACCGCGCTCAACTACTACGGCGCGCGCCATGTCACCTCCAGCGCGGCCAAGCCGGTCGCCAAGCCCGAGGACATGAAGGGCCTGAAGATCCGTGTGCCCGATGCACCGGCCTACCTGGCGTTTCCCAAGGCGCTCGGCGCCAATGCCACGCCGATTGCCTTTGCCGAGGTCTACCTGGCACTGCAGAACGGCACCGTCGATGCGCAGGAAAATCCGCTGCCGACCATCGAGGCCAAGAAGTTCTTCGAAGTGCAAAAGAACATCTCGCTGACCGGCCACATCATCGACTCGCTGCTGACCATCACCTCCGGCCAGCTCTGGGGCAAGCTGTCGGCCGACGAGAAAAAGATTTTCTCGGAGGTGATGCAGGAAGCCGCCGAGAAGACCGGACGCGAGATCATTGCCTCCGAAATCCGCCTGGCCGAGGAGTTCAAGAAAAAGGGCAACAACGTCATCACGGTGGACAAGGCCGCCTTTCGCGAGGCGGTGCTGAAGAACACCAAGCCGACCGACCACGGCTACCGCCAGCAGGACTACGACCGCATCACGGCGCTGAAGTAGATGACGCCCGCTGGCCGCCTTGCCTTAGGGCCTGGCGGCCCGTCTTGTGACCCGATTGACTGTTTGCGGAGTGCCCATGAGCGACAAAATCATCAGCGACGACGGCGAGTTCCACACCGAGGATGAGGAATTCGATCTGTCCACCACCACACCCGAGGCCTGGCTGGCACTGGCCTTTTTCTGGCTGCTGGGCCTGACGGTGTTCTACCAGTTCATCACCCGCTATGTGTTCAACGATTCGGCCGCCTGGACCGAGGAAATCGCCCGCTATCAGCTGATTGCGGTGGTGTTCATTGGCGCGGCCATCGGCGTCGTCAAGAACAACCACATCCAGGTCGATTTCTTTTACCGCCACATGCCGGCGCGCATGGGCCGGCTGATGTCGGGCCTGGTGGACGGGGTGCGCATCGCCTTTTTTGCCGCCGCCGTGGTCATGACGGTGCAAATGATGCTCAAGATCGGCAACCAGACGCGCATGACAGTGGTGGACCTGCCGATGAACATCGTCTATGCGCTGTGTCTGCTGGGCTTTGCGGTGATGCTGCTGCGCTCGGTGCAGGTCGCCGTGGTCCATTACCGGCGCGGCTACAGCGTGCTGGAACGGCCCGACGCCACCATGCAGGACCGGTAAACCCCCCGCCATCCAACAGGCCCCCACATGCTGAAAATTTTCTTCCTGCTCTTCATGGGCGCCGGCATTCCGGTGGCCATCGCCATGGCCGGCGCGTCGCTGGTCTACATCCTGTTCAGCGGCAGCTTGCCGCCGTTTGTGGTCATTCACCGCATGGTGTCGGGCATTGACAGCTTTCCGCTGCTGGCCGTGCCCTTTTTCATCCTCGCCGGCAACCTGATGAACAACGCCGGCATCACCACGCGCATCTACAACTTTGCCCTGGCGCTGGTCGGCTGGCTCAAGGGCGGCCTGGGCCATGTCAACGTCGTCGGCTCGGTGATCTTTGCCGGCATGAGCGGCACGGCGATTGCCGACGCGGCCGGGCTGGGCACCATCGAGATCAAGGCGATGAAAGAGCACGGCTATTCGTCCGAATTTGCGGTGGGCGTGACGGCGGCATCGGCCACGCTGGGCCCCATCATTCCGCCCAGCCTGCCCTTCGTGATCTACGGGATGATGGCCAATGTGTCCATCGGGGCGCTGTTTTTGGCCGGGCTGCTGCCGGGGCTGCTGCTGGCATTCCTGATGATGCTGACGGTGGCGTACTTTGCCCACAAGAACCAATGGGGCGGCGACATCCGCTTTTCAGGCAGCCGTTTCGGCAAGGCGCTGGTCGAGCTCGCCGTGGTGGCCGGCTGGCCGCTGGCGCTGTGGGGCCTGATCAGCGTGGGCGCGCCGCCGCAACTCACCGTTTTGCTGGGCCTGGTGGCGCTGTTCGTGCTCGACAAGCTGTTCAGCTTTGAAGCCGTGCTGCCCATCATGACGCCGGTGCTTTTGATTGGCGGCATGACCACCGGCCTCTTCACCCCCACCGAAGGCGCGATTGCCGCCTGCGTCTGGGCCATGGTGCTGGGCTTTGCCTGGTACCGCACGCTGAAGTTCAGGATGTTCGTCAAGGTCTGCCTGGACACGGTGGAAACCACCGCCACCGTGCTGTTCATCGTCGCCGCCGCCTCGATTTTTGGCTGGATGCTGACGGCCACCGGCGTGACGGCCGGCATTGCCGAATGGGTGCTGGGTTTCACGCAGGAAGCGTGGGTGTTTTTGCTGCTGGCCAACCTCTTGATGCTGTTTGTCGGCTGCTTTCTGGAGCCGACCGCCGCCATCACCATCCTGGTACCTATCTTGCTGCCGATCACGCAAAAGCTGGGCATCGACCCGGTGCATTTCGGGCTGGTGATGGTGCTCAATTTGATGATCGGCCTGCTGCACCCGCCGATGGGCATGGTGCTGTTCGTGCTGGCGCGGGTGGCCAAGCTGTCGGTCGAGCGCACCACCATGGCTATTTTGCCGTGGCTGTTTCCCCTGCTGGTCAGCCTCGGGATCATCACCTACTTCCCCAAGGCGGTGCTCTGGCTGCCAAAGATGTTTTACTGATTGATTGTTGAGAGGCCACGCCATGACCCCCTTTATCCGCCTACATCCCGCCGACGACGTGCTGATTGCCCGGGCCCAACTGGTCGGTGGCACCCAGGTCGAACACATCACCGTCAAGGGCCTGATCCCGCCCGGCCACAAGGTCGCCACGCGCGCGCTGGCCGCCGGCGAGCCGGTGCGGCGCTACAACCAGATCATCGGCTTTGCCAGCAAGCCGATTGCGCCGGGCGAGCATGTGCACACCCACAACCTGGACATGGGACCTAGCAAGGGCGACTTTGCGCGCGACTACGCCATTGGCGCCGACGTGAAGCCGCCCGCCCCGCTGCGCGAAGCGACGTTCATGGGCATCAAGCGGGCCGACGGCCGGGTGGCGACGCGCAACTACATCGGCATTTTGTCCAGCGTCAACTGCTCGGCCACGGCAGCGCGCGCGATTGCCGACCATTTCTCGCGCCAGACCCACCCGTCGGCGCTGCAGGATTTTCCGAACGTCGATGGCGTGGTGGCGCTGACCCACGGCACCGGCTGCGGCATGGACACCGAAGGCATGGGCATGCAGATCCTGCAGCGCACCCTGGCCGGCTATGCCACCCATGCCAACTTTGCCGGCGTGCTGGTCGTCGGCCTGGGCTGCGAGGCCAACCAGATCAATGCCTGGCTGGCGCACAGCGCGCTGAAGGAAGGCGACAACTTTCGCGTCTTCAACATCCAGGACACTGGCGGCACGCGAAAGACGGTGGAAAAAGGCATTGCGCTGATCCAGGACATGCTGCCGCGCGCCAACGACGTGCAGCGCGAACCGTGCAGCGCCGCGCACATCACCATCGGCCTGCAGTGCGGCGGCTCCGACGGCTATTCGGGCATCAGCGCCAACCCGGCACTCGGCGCGGCGGTGGACCTGCTGGTGGCCCACGGCGGCACCGCCATCCTGAGCGAAACACCCGAAATCTACGGCGCCGAACACCTGCTGACGCGCCGCGCCGTGCGGCCCGACATTGCCGAAAAACTGATTGCCCGCATCAAGTGGTGGGAGCACTACACCGCGATCAACGAAGGCGAGATGAACAACAACCCGTCGCCCGGCAACAAGGCCGGCGGGCTGACGACGATTCTGGAAAAGTCGCTGGGCGCGGTGGCCAAGGGCGGCACCAGCAACCTCGAAGCCGTCTATGAATATGCCGAGCCGGTCAGCGCCCACGGATTTGTCTACATGGACACGCCGGGCTACGACCCGGTCAGCGCCACCGGCCAGGTGGCGGGCGGCGCCAACGTGATCTGCTTCACCACCGGACGCGGCTCGGCGTATGGCTGCGCGCCCTCGCCGTCGCTGAAACTCGCCACCAACACCGCGCTGTGGCAGCGCCAGGAAGAAGACATGGACATCAACTGTGGCGAGATCATCGACGGCGGCGTGTCGGTGCAGGCCATGGGTCAACGCATTTTCGAGCAGGTGCTGGCCACGGCCTCGGGCCGGCAGAGCAAGAGCGAGCAGCACGGCTACGGGCAGAACGAGTTTGTGCCGTGGCAAGTTGGCGCGGTGATGTAAACCCAAGGATTTTATGCAAAAAGTGATTCCTGCGCACACCCTGCGGGCACAGTGCGCTAGCGTTTTAATAGCGGCGGGCAGTTCGTCGGCAGAAGCCGAAAAAGTCGCCGCCAACCTGGTCATGGCCAACCTGAGCGGCCACGACTCGCACGGCGTGGGCATGCTGCCGCGCTATGTCGATGCAGTGCTCGAAGGCGGCTTGACGCCCAACGCCAGCGTGCAGACCGTGCTCGATGCGGGATCGTTGCTCAGCTTGAACGGCCAGCGCGGCTACGGCCAGGTCATCGGCGAGCAGGCGATGGCGCTGGGCATGGCCAAAGCCAAACTGCACGGCAGCTGCATCCTGGCGCTGGCCGAGTCGCACCACCTGGGGCGCATCGGCCACTTTGCCGAGATGGCCGTGGCCGAGGGGCTGGTGTCGCTGCATTTCGTCAATGTCAAGTCGCGAGCGGTGGTCGCGCCGTGGGGCGGCAGCGACGGGCGCTTTGGCACGAATCCGTGCTGCATCGGCATTCCGCTGAAAGAACAGCCGCCCTTCATTCTTGATTTTGCGACCAGCCGCGTGGCCCAGGGCAAGATGCGCGTCGCCTACAACCAGGGCCAGGCGGTAGCACCCGGCCTGCTGATCGACGAGCACGGCCGGCCGACCACCGACCCCGGCGTGGTCGTCGTGCCGCAGCCGAACGGATTTTTTGGCGCGCTGATGCCCTTCGGTGAACACAAGGGCTATGGGTTGGCGGTGGCCTGCGAACTGCTGGGCGGCGCGCTGACCGGCGGCGGCACCTGGCATTCCACCAACGTCCACAGCCGGGCCATCCTCAACAGCATGCTGACGGTGCTGATCGATCCGGTGAAGCTCGGCACGCAGGCGGCGTTTGACACCGAAGCCCGGGCTTTCGTGGACTGGCTGCGCCAGAGTCCGCCCGCAGGCGGTTTTGGCACGGTGCAGGTGGCCGGCGAGCCCGAGCGGGCGATGCGCCTGCAGCGCGAGCAGGACGGCATCGAGGTGGACCTTCAGACCTGGCAGGAAATCATCCTGGCCGCCGGCAAGGTCGGCGCCAGCATCTGATTCCATGGAACGGATGGCCTGGCGTTCATGGCGCTAGGGGCACAGGCCAAGAATCCGTTCCTGCTGCGAGCACATTCTTGCCGGTTGCCTTGATTTCACCGTGGCAGCCGGCCTGGCGGTTTCGGCCACGCAGGACCGAAGCTCGCGCGCTGTCGGGGCGTAGTAGATCCATCCCCGACCGAGTTCCGGCAGGGCCAGTTCAACCTCGCCCCACTTCGGGTGTCCTTTTTCCTTGAGCTGCGAGAAATTCTGGCACAAGGAGCGCGCCATGCCCCGCAGGTGGCTTTCGGTGTCCCTGAGCTGAAAATCGTAGGTCACCAGAAAAGCCTTGACCGCCAGTCCCGGGATGTCGGCTGCCAGCAGGCTGGGGTAATTGCTGGCGCGCACGGTAGCGGGAAAGTAGGTCTTGAGAACGGCTTCGCTGGAGGCATGGCTGGGGTCGAACTTGAGCAGCTTGATCAGCTTTCGCGACTCGGGCTTCATGTCCACGAGCAACTTGGCAGGCTGGCCTGCCACGACGGCGACCACGTCAAGGGTCTTGTCGGTGACCAGTTTGGCCAGGGCTTCCTCGTTGGAAAGGTAGCTCGTGCTGTCGGGCATGGCTTCGTTGAACATCTGGCGGTAGAGCGTGGTCGATGTCAGCGCCGTGCCGCTGCCGGACTCGCCGGCGTTGAGTTTTGCGTTTTTGATGTCGTGAATGAAGTTTCGCTCCGAATCTGCCCGCGCGATGAAGTAGATTTCCTCGTTGTAGAGCGGCATGATCACGCGCAGCGGCCGTATCAAGGCGCGGGCGGCAGAATTGCCCCCGGCTGCAACGTCAAGAAACGACTGGTAGACGTCTGACTGCACCAGGGCCAGCTTGACACCGGGTTCGTAGCGCAGCAGCTTGACGTTCTCGGCCGATCCGGCTGAGGGCAGCACGTCAAGCTTGATGTCCGCCGCCGGCGCCACGAACTGCGCCAGATCGCGTCCTATCTTGATGTAGGTGCCGCGTTCGGACGCGGTCACGATCTTGTAATTCACCTCAGCCACTGCCGTCGAAGCGTGGCAAAGCATTGCTGCTGTCAGCAGTGCGCTCAAGACGGGTTTTTCCATGGTGTTTCTCTTTCGGTTCATGAAGGCGAGTCGCATAGCCCCAGCGTTGCAACGGCCGGAAGACATTCTTTGATGGCGGGTGGGATCGGGCGGGTTTTTCCCCTGGCTTCAATGGCCGGCGAAGGGCTGGCAGGCGTTTGGGCGGCCATGCCAGGCTGCGAAGGGGCTGGCAATTTTGCTGCCCCGGCAGCGCCATTTCTACCAGGCGATCCAGCAGTTGCGGGTTCCGGCGGCATTTTTTGCGCCAGTCTCTGCCGGACTGACGCCAGCCCGCTGGCCGCAAGCCGCGACCTGTCATCGTTGTCGCCAAACCGGGTTGAATACGTCAGCAGGCTGTCCGCCAACAGGATTTGCGCGCGCGCCAGCCATTCGGCGCGGTGAAACGCGGCCGCAGGATTCTCTCGAAGGCTCAGGTCTGCATAGTGCTGTCCAAGCCGGTATTTCGCGTCGGCGGACTCGACGGAAGCCGCGCCCTTGAGCTTGTCTGCGATCCTGCACGACATCAACAAGCCCACCTCGGCGTCGCGCTCGCGACCCGAGGCCGAGGCTTCATTGCTCAGGACAACGAAAGAGGCAATGTCCACCGCTGCCAGGCCGGTCACGTCCGCCTGCATGGGGAACTTTCCGTCCTTGTCGCCTGCCGCTGGCACCACAGGCTCCGAGGGACACATGACGAGTTGCGCCGATTCCGGTCCGGCCAACCCGGACCGTGCAGCATTCGGTCTTTCCCCGCCAGGCAGGTCTGAAGGGCCTGTGTTCAACAGCAGCCATCCACCCAGTCCCATGGCCCCGCCAATGGCGATGAACCACGGGGCAAAGGCCGCAAGGTGCCTCGGCTGCGCCATGATGGGCCCGAGCCCGGGGGCTGCTGGCTGCTGCGGACCAAGCCCTTGCGGAAACGAAAAGCCATCAGGCTTTGGTCGGTCAGGCGGCTCGCTTGATGCAGACCCTCGCGCCTGCCAGGCATCCAGAAGTGCCGATGCACCGAGTGCTGGCGGCGCAACATCGGGCGGGACAGGGCCAGACCCTGACGCTGGAAATGGACGATCGGCTGTCACCCGCTCGGACATGGTTTGCTGCGGCGCAGCCTCACGCTTGGGCAGTTCACCGGTGGGGTGCGAGCGCGGTTTGTTCCCTGTTTCTGCCTGAGGCGCTGTTCCGGACACCGTACGCTTCGCGAAAAACGCTGCTAAACCCTTGGGGATGCTCATCGACCGACGATAGCCCGGCAATGCAGGCCTCGAAGACCGCACAACAATACGTTGCAACGTTTGCAACGTTTATAAATTAGCTTCCCATTGCAAAACTGTGCTTTCGCCCGGGAAGGCTGAAAGCGCATGTTTCGAAAGTGGCGGTGCCTGGATTTATGTCGCGCAAATGAAAATGTCGGGAGAAAAACACCTGGTTGAAACGGCCAGTGGTTACCCTGTCACGGCGCCGTGCTGTCTCCGGTTTGCACCCGCAGCCCGCGGGCCAACAGGTTGGCATAGAACGCGCGCAGCCCGAAGGTCCAGGGCGCCACCCGGTCGCAGTGGTTCACGTCATTCACCAGCCGGCCGAGCTGCGGGCTGGAAATGTGCACCACGTCGCCGAGCTGATGGGTGAAGCCGCTGCCGGGCTGGCCCCGGTCCTGCGTCGGCGCAAACAGGGTGCCGAGGAACAGCATCACGCCATCGGGATACTGGTGGTGCGCGCCCAGCGTCTGCGCCACCAGGTCCAGCGGGTCGCGGCTGATCTGCGCCATCGAGCTGCTGCCCTGCAGCGCGAAACCGTCAAGCCCTTCGACCTGCAGGCTGACGGTGCAGCGGCGCACATCGTCAAGGGAGTAACTGGCATCGAACAGCCGGATGAAGGGCCCGATGGCGCACGAGGCGTTGTTGTCCTTGGCCTTGCCCAGCAGCAGCGCGCTGCGGCCCTCGAAGTCGCGCAGGTTCACGTCGTTGCCCAGGCTGGCGCCCACGGTGTCGCCCCGGCTGTTCACGGCCAGGACGATCTCGGGCTCGGGGTTGTTCCAGGCCGAGCCGGGATGGATGCCGATCTGCGCGCCGCTGCCGACGCTGGACAGCACCGGCGCCTTGGTGAACACCTCGGCATCGGGGCCGATGCCGACTTCGAGGTACTGCGACCACAGGCCTTTGTCGATCAGCAGTGCCTTGAGCTGCATGGCCTGCGGCGAACCGGGGCGGATGGCGGCCAGGTCGCCGCCCAGCAGTTCCACAACCTGCCGGCGCACGGCGTCCGCCTGCGCGGCGTCGCCCCGGGCCTGCTCCTCGATCACCCGCTCGATCAGGCTGGCGGCAAAGGTCACGCCGGCGGCCTTGATGACTTGCAGGTCGCAGGGCGCAAGCAGGCGCAGCACTTGCGGGTCGTCAGACTGCACCCCTGAGTCGGGCATCAGCTGGTCGATGCTGCCAACCCGGCGCCCGGGGGCGGCGCGCACCTGCGCCACCGGATCGGCCGCATCGAGCAGGTCGCTCATGGTGGCGAAATGCGCCGACAGGTCGTACACGCCGTCCGGACGCAAGACGATGACCGATGGCCCCGGCACCGGGCCGGGAACCCAGGCGCGGCCGACCAGGGTTCCGGTGAGTCCGTCGTCAGGCAGCCAATGCGTGGCAGGCGGTTTTTTCATGGGAATGTCTCCGTTTTTAAGTTGTGATTGCGTGGAAAGGAAAGATTCAGGTATCGGATGCCGGCGGCAGCCGGTAGAGCCGCCGGGCATTGCCCTCCATCACGGCGTCTCGCGCCTGCGGACCCAGGCCGGCGAGCAAGTGCCGCGTTTCGGCGAACCACTGGCCATAGCTGCCAGCCAGTTCAAGCACCGGCCAGTCGCTGCCCCACACCAGCCGGTCGGCGCCAAAGCAGGCCAGCACATGCGCGGCCCAGGGCCGTACCGCACCGGGGGCGGGCGCGGGTCCGGCCTCGGTCAGCAGGCCGGAGAGTTTGCAAAAAACATTGGTCTGCGAAGCCAGCCGGGCCATGCCGTCGGCCCATGGCTGCCATAGGGCGGCGGCCATGTCGGGCTTGCCGGCGTGGTCGATGACGATGCGCAACGCCGGATGACGCCCGGCCAGCGTCAGGAGGTGCGGCAGATGCACCGGCTTGACCAGCGCGTCGAGCACCAGATGGCAGTCGGCCATGGCCCGCAGCGCCGGTGCCAGCGCGGGCTGCAGGATCCATTCGGCGTCCGGCAGGTCCTGGAGCATGGGGCGCAAGCCCTTGAGCCGGGGCTGGCGCGCCAGCCGTTCAATGCGTGCCGGCGCGTCGGCGGCCGCCAGATCGACCCAGCCGACCACGCCCAGCACGGCCGGGTGGGCGTCGGCCTGCGCCAGCAGGAAAGCGGTTTCCGCTTCGGTCGGCGCAGCCTGTACCAGCACGCCGCCGGTCACGCCATGCGGTGCCGACTGCGCCTGCCAGTCATCAACCGCCACATCGCGGCAGATTGGCGCCAGCGCGTGCGTGAGCCAGCCATAGTCGCCACGCGCCAGCTGCCAGCAATGAAAGTGGGCGTCGATGCTCATGGCGTGGGCGCCGCGTCAGGAATCAGCCCTTGTGCCCGCAGCGCGGCCCAGAATTCAGGCGCTATTGGATGCCGCAGCATGGCTTGCGCATCCTCCCATTCCGCCACCTTGCGCGCGCCCAGCATGACGATTTCCACCGCCGGATGCGCGAGGGGAAATTGCAGGGCCGCCGCACGCAGGGGAACGCCAAAAACATCACACACCGATTCGATCCGGGCGGTGCGTTCCACCCATTCACGCGCCGCCGGTGCGTAGTTGAACGTCGCCGAACCGCCGCGCGTGCCGGTGGCCAGAATGCCCGAATTGAACACCCCGCCCAGCGCCACCCGCACGCCGCGCGCTGTGCATTGCGGCAGCAGTTCGGCCAGCGCGCTGTGGTCCAGCAGGCTGTAGCGGCCGGCCAGCATCAGCGCATCGAGGGCGGCTTCGGCCAGCACCTGTCGCACCACGTTCACGTCATTGGTGCCCAGCCCGATGGCGCCGACCAGGCCTTCCTCCTGGAGTTGCCGCAGCGCCGGCAGCGTTTCGTCCAGCACCTGCCGCAGCACCTTTGGCGCGTTCGTGCCGTGCGTGGCCGCGTCGGGATCATGCACATAGGCCACGTCGAACCGGGCCAGGCCCAGCCGCTGCAGGCTGTCCTCCACGCTGCGGCGTGTGCCGGCGGTGCTGAAATCCCAGGCTTGCCGGAACGGCAGGATGTCTACATAGCCATGCTGGGCGCGCGCGGCAGCAGCATCGGGCGTGAGCAGCCGCCCGACCTTGCTCGACAACACGAAGCCGCCGCGCGGCTGGCCGCGCAGTGCAGCGCCCAGCCGGTGTTCGGACAGGCCGTGGCCGTAGTGCGGCGCGGTGTCAAAGCTGCGGCAGCCGCTGTGCCATGCCGCATCCACCAGTTGCCGGGCTTCATCATCGCTGACCGCTTCAAACAGGTTGCCCAGTGGCGCGCCGCCCAGGCCGAGCCGCAAGCCGCTGCCAGCGCAGGGAGGAAAGAAAAAAGTCATTTCAGGGTAAATCCTGATAAAAGTTTACCAATCGTATAACTAACATGTTAGTTCTTGGCACCGGGAAATCCCGAGGTTCCGACCACAAATTGCACCACCTTCACGCCTTGATCCAACGCCGCACTGACCCGTAAACCACGCTCGACGCATGCTGAAAAACATTCCCCCGCTGCTGACGCCCGATGCCCTGCATGCGCTGGCCAGCATGGGCCATGGCGACGACGTGGCCATCGTCGATGCGAATTTTCCGGCAGCCGGCACGGCCGGCAAAGGCGGTGCGCGGCTGGTGCAGCTGGCCGGGGCCAACGCCACGCAAGCGCTCAAGGCCGTGCTGCAGGTCCTGCCGCTCGACGATTTCGTGCCGCAAGCGGCCTGGACCATGCAGGTGGTTGGCGATGCGGATGCGATTCCCGAACCCGTGGCCGAGTTCGCGGCCGAACTGCGGCAGGCTGGCGAAGCGCCCGCCGCGACCTTGGAGAGCTTTGATTTTTACCAGCGCGCGCAGTCGGCCTTCCTGATTCTGCGCACCGGCGAGACGCGCGCATACGGCAACATTTTGCTGCGCAAGGGCGTCATCGCCAGCGACGCGGCTTGAGTCCATGAGCACCCTGCCCCACACCTCGCCTTTGAGCCTGCGCGCACAGGCCTACGAAAGCTTTCAGCAGCAAATCGTCGATGCCAACATTCGCCCCGGCCAGTTCATCTCGCAGCGCGAACTGATGCAACTGCTCGGCATGCCGCTGGGCGCGGTGCGCGAGCTGATTCCGCGCCTGGAAGCCGAGGGGTTGCTGAAAACCGTGCCGCAGCGCGGCCTGCAGGTGGCGCATGTCGATCTGAAGCTGATCAACAACGCCTTCCAGTTGCGTCAGCTGCTCGAACGCGAAGCCGCCAGCCGCTTTGTGACGACGGTGTCCGACCGGGACCTGGCCGCCATCGAGCAAAGCCACTTGGACATCGTGCAGCGCGCGCGCAGCGGCAGCGCGATTGATGATGTGCTGCTCAAGGATGCCACGGCGGTGGACTGGGGCCTGCACGACCTGATGATCGACGCATTGGGCAACGAGCTGATTTCCGAGGTGTATCGCATCAACAGCCTGCGCGTTCGCCTGATCAAGCTCGAAGGCTCGACGCTGTCGCCGCAGGTGCTGGTTCCGGCGATGGAAGAGCACCTCTGGTTCATCGAGGCGCTGAAGCGGCGCGACGCGCAAGCCGTGCTGGAGCGGCTAGGCCACCACATTGAAAGCGCGCACCTTCGCGTGCTTGGACTGCCGCGGCCTGCAATGCCGTGGTCTTTGGAGAACCCTGGATGACCACGCCCCCCAATCCTGAACAAAAATCCGCCGCCTTCAGTGGCATCTGGCCGGCGTTGCTCACCCCGCTAAAGGCCGACCTGAGCATTGACCATGCCCGGCTGGCCGCGCACTGCAAGTCGCTGATGGCCCGAGGCTGCGCCGGCGTGACCGCCTTTGGCACCACCGGCGAAGGCCCGTCGTTTTCCATGGCCGAGCGCAAGGAAGCCATCGAGCAGCTGATGGCCAACGGCATTCCGGCCGACCGGATCATGGTGTCCACCAGCTGCGCCGCCCTGCCCGAAACGCTGGAACTCACGCGCCATGCGGTGAGGGCCGGCGTACATGGCTGCCTGATGCTGCCGCCGTTTTTCCTCAAGGGCGTGTCCGACCAGGGCGTGATCGACTGTTACCGCCATGTGATCGACGGCATGGGCCAAGACCTGCCCCAGCTCAAGCTGTACCTGTACCACATTCCGCAGGTCACCGGCGTCGGCCTGTCGCACCACGTCATCGCCACGCTCAAGTCGATGTACCCCGACACCATCCTGGGCATCAAGGACAGCGCCTGCACGACCGCGCATTCCATCGGACTGGCCGAGGCTTTCATGAAGGACCTGACGGTGTACGTCGGCTTCGAGCCCGACCTGCCGGAAATGGGCCGGCGCGGCAGCACGGGCGCCATCAGCGGCCTGGCCAACTTCATGCCGCGCGTGGTCAGCCGCCTGGTGACGCAACCCGATGCAGACGTCACACCCGCCGACCGCGAACGCGTGGTCCGGCTGATCGGCCTGCTGGGCGACTATTCGCTGATGCCGGCGCTCAAGGGCATCATGGCCCTGTTCAGCGGTGAGCCGGGCTGGCTGCGTGTGCGCCCGCCGCTGGTCGCCCTGACACCTGATGAGTTCCAGCGACTGGAAAAAACCATTCGGGATTTCGGCATGGCTCCGGAATCCGACTGAGCCGGGCCCCACCGACGGACCCGGTTTTGACACCTTAGCCACCGATAAACAACAAGGAGACATCCCCATGAAAACTTCCCTGCTTCGCCGCACCCTGCTGGCCAGTGCTTCAGCCGTCCTGCTGATGGGCACGCTGCTGTCCCCCGCCCAGGCCCAGAACAAGGTGGTGCTGCGCGTGTCCACCCCGGCCGTGCCGGACGACTGGCACGCCAAGATGTGGACGGTGTTCAAGGACAACCTGGAAAAATCCGCGCCCGGCGAATTCGACGTGCAGATCAACCTGAACGCCTCGCTGTTCAAGCAAGGCACCGAGCCGGCCGCCATGGCGCGCGGCAACCTGGAGCTGTCGTCCATTTCCGCCTTCGACATTGCCAAGCTGGTGCCCGAGTTCTCGCTCTTTACTGCGGGCTATGTCATTCGTGACCCGGAGCACCAGCAAAAGGTGTTTAACGGACCGATCGGCGCCGAGCTGTTCAAGACCGTTTCTGAAAAAATGGACGTGACGCCGCTGTCCACCGTGTACCTCGGCACCCGGCAGGTCAACCTGCGCGAAGTGCGCAATGTCAAGACGCCGACCGACCTCAAGGGCGTGAAGCTGCGCATGCCCGGCACCAAGGAATGGCTGTTTTTAGGCGAAGCGCTGGGCGCTACCGCCACCCCGCTGGCCTTTGGCGAGGTGTACCTGGGGCTGAAGACCGGCACCATCGACGGCCAGGACAACCCGCTGCCGTCGGTGCGCGCCGCCAAGTTCTATGAAGTCACCAAGCAGATCGTGCTGACCAGCCATCTGGTCGATGGGATCTTCATTGCGGTATCCAACAAGGCCTGGGGCGCCATGAATACGGCGCAAAAGCAGAAGGTCACCGCAGCGGCGCAGGCCGCGTCCACCTACAACAACGACAACCGCCTCAAGGAAGAAGGGCAACTGGTCGAGTTCTTCAAGCAGCAAGGCCTGCAGGTGACCACGCCCGACGTGGACGCCTTTCGCAAGTCGGTGCAAACCACCTACCAGAACTCGGATTACGCCAAGGTCTGGCCCAAGGGACTGCTTGAGCGCGTGAACCAGACCCAATAAAGGAGATGTCCATGCTGGAGCGTTCACGGCGTATCGCCGAAGGCGTGGCTGCGGCCGTTTTTGCCCTGCTTTTTGGGGTGTTCGTGGTGCAGGTCGGCATGCGCTTCCTGTTCAACCGGCCGTTGGCCTGGTCGGACGAGCTGATCGTGGTGCTGTACATCCTGATGGTGTTCTGGAGTGCCGCCACGCTGCTCAAGGAAAAAGAACACGTCATGCTCGACCTGGTGTACGCCGCCCTGCCGCCCGGCGGGCAGCGGATTTTCGGCCTGCTGGGCGCTGCCCTGACGGCCGGCCTGCTGCTGTGGATGCTGCCCGAGGCGTTTGACTATGTGCGCTTCATGCACCGCGAGAAAACGCCGGTGCTGGACATTCCCTTTTCCTATGTATTTGCGCCCTTCATCCTGTTTGTGGCGGTCATCGGCCTTCAATATGTCGTCAAGTTCGTCCGTTTGCTCGGGCGCAACTGGAAGGAGCAGCTATGAGCCAGGCCTTGATGGTGTTGCTCGGCATGCTGGTGGTGACGCTGGTGCTGCGCCTGCCGATCGGTTTTGGCATGTTGATCAGCGGCGTGTCCTACCTGGTGTTCAAGCGCCAAGACCTGGGGCTGGTGGCCGAGCAGGTGCTCAACGGCCTGTACAACAGCTACATCTTGCTGGCCGTGCCGCTGTTTATTTTTGCCGCGTCGGTGATGAACTCGGGCACCGTCAGCGAGCGCCTGTTTGACTTTGCGCTGGCCATCGTCGGCCGGCTGCGCGGCGGGCTGGCGCATGTCAACATCATCGTCAGCGTGATTTTCTCGGGCATGAGCGGCAGCGCCATTGCCGACGCGGCCGGCCCGGGCATCGTGAGTATCCGCATGATGCAGAAAAACGGCTACAGCGCCGAATTTGCCGGCGCGCTGACGGCGGCGTCATCGACCATCGGCCCGATCATTCCGCCGTCGATTCCGCTGGTGATCTATGCCATGGTGTCGGGTGCGTCGGTGGGCGCGCTGTTTTTGGGCGGTGTCGTTCCCGGTCTGCTGATGGCCGTGGCCCTGATGCTGGCGGTGCAGGTCGTTGCCGCCAAGCGCAACCTGCCGCGCGGCGAGAAGATGGCGCTGCAGGCCTATCCGCGCATTTTGCTGCGCGGCATCCTGCCGCTGACGTTGCCGGTCGTGCTGCTGGGCGGCATCTACACCGGCATTTTCACGCCGACCGAAGCGGCGTCGGTGGCGGCGCTGTATGCATTGTTTTTGTCCAGCCTCGTCTACCGCGCGCTCAGCTGGCGGCGGCTGTACGAGATTCTGGTCGAGTCGTCCAAGGCCAGCGCCTCGGTCACGCTGATCATTGCCTCGGCGTTTGTCATCAACTACGCCTTCACGGCCGAAAACGTTCCCGGGCTGGTGGCCGCGTGGCTGACCGGCATGGAACTGTCGCCGCTGGGTTTTCTGCTGCTGGTCAATGTGCTGTTCCTGGTGCTGGGCTGCTTTCTGGACACTTCCATCATGCTGCTGGTGCTAGTGCCCATCTTGCTGCCCACCGCCAAGCTGCTGGGCATTGACCTGGTGCACCTGGGCGTGGTGCTGGCCGTCAACATGATGATCGGGCTGGTCACGCCGCCTTTCGGCATGCTGCTGTTCGTCATCAATGCGCTGGCCGGCGTGTCGCTCAAGGGCATGATCCGCGAGGCCTGGCTGTTCATCGGCGTGCTGCTGGTGGCGCTGGTGCTGATGACGCTGTTTCCGCAGATCGTGCTGTGGCTGCCGCACCAGATGGGCTACGGCGGCAAATGATGAGGGCGGCCGAACCCTGTGACGTGGTCTGCGTCGCCAGCTGGAATGCCGACCTGGTGTCGCATGTGGCACGGCCCGTGGCCCGGGGCGAGACGCTGATGGCCCGTGCTTTCAGTATCAGCCCGGGCGGCAAGGGCAGCAATGCCGCCGTCGCCGCCGCCCGCCAGGGCGCCCGCGTGGCGCTGATTGCACGCATCGGCGACGACGACTTTGGCCGCATGGGCCTGGACCTGTGGCGGGCCGAAGGCATTGCCACCGGCCATGTCGAGCAGGCCGCCGGCGAGCGCAGCGGCGTGGCGCAAATCCTGGTGTATGACGACGGCGACAACAGCATCGCGGTGTATCCGGGCGCGGGCGCGGGCCTGGGCGCGCGGCATGCGCTGGCGGCCGCCGATCTGCTGACGCATTGCCGGGTCGTGATGGCCTCGTGCGAAGTGCCTCTCGAAGCCACGCTGCAGGCCTTCCGGCTGGCCCGGCAGGCCCATGCGATGACCGTGTTGAATCCGGCCCCTGCCCGGCCGCTGCCTGGGGAACTGCTGGCGCTGGTCGATGTGCTGACGCCGAATGAAAGCGAGTTGTTCGAACTGGCCGGACCCGGCTGCGCGGGGTCGGTCGATGCGGCTGCCATGGCCTTGCTGGCACGCGGCATGCGCAATGTGCTGGTGACATTGGGCGCCTCAGGCTGCCGGCTCTACCGGCGTGGTCAGGTGCCGGTTGATCTGGCAGGCCGCGCGATGCAGGTGGCCGACACAATAGGCGCCGGCGACACCTTCACGGGCAGCCTGGCCGCAGCCTTGGCGCGTGGCGAAGCGTTGCCAGCCGCGATGCAGTGGGCCAACGCGGCCGCCGCGCTGTCGGTGACGCGGCATGGCGCCATCACCGGCATCCCGACCCGGGCCGAGGTGACGGCCCTGCTGGCTTGAGCGGAATGCGCGGCCGCTTCAAGTCCCTTGCGTTTCAGCTTTCGGTTTCAGCCTTTTTGAGGATGGCGTAAAGCTGGTCCTTGAGCTGCAGTTTTTCTTTCTTCAGGACTTCGATTTCGTCGGGTGTCGCCATGTCGATGCCGGACTCCATGTTTGTGATCTTCTGGTCCGCGGCGTTGTGCTCGTCGAACAGGCGGGTGAAGTGGTTGTCCGTGGTTTTCAGTTGCGTGATGAGGTCGCGGTATTCGGGAAACATAAAAACTCCTGATGAAACAACGCGCGCCCGGCCCGTAAAAAAGCAGGGCTACGAACGCGAGGTGATGGCATTCACTATAGGCCGCTGCCAGACTGGCGCGCGCAGTGTTTATTCCCGCCTGCCTGCAAGACGAATGCCGGCCTGTTGCAAAGCGACGTTTGCGCCATGCCCAACAGGCGCATCGCATTGCCATTCAGGATGCCGGCAAGTCGTCGAGCCGCAGACCGCCGCCGTTGTGCAGGCGTGAAAGATTGTCGGCAGTCTGTCTTCCTGAAAACGAAGCGTGGCCAAGCCGTTGTTGCCGCCAAATCAAAATTACAAGAGAAAAGTGCTGTTTGCGCAATGCTGCTATGCGCGAGCAGCTATTTATTTAATAGTAATTCGTACCAGGCCGCCTGATTTCGCAGGGCGCAAAACGTGACGCCCTGCCGAGTCGCTTACTTCGTGCCGCGAATCCGGGCCAGTTCTTTTTGCGTTTCGTTCCACAGGTCCATGCCGACTTCGGTGGCGACCTGGGCATACACGCCGGTCAGCTTGCTGCGCATGCGCTCGGCTTCAAGCGGCGACAGCTCGTTGACCAGCATGCCCTTGGACTTGAGGTCGGCCATGGCCCTGGAAGCTTCTTCGCGGGTGTCCTTGCGTTCAAAGTCACGGCTGGTCTTGGCGGCATCGGTCAAGATCTTTTGCTCGGTCTGCGACAGGGTGTCCCACCATTTTTTGCTGACCAGCACGATCCACGGGCTGTAGACGTGGTTGGTCACGGTCAGGTACTTTTGCACCTCGTAGAACTTGCTCGACAAGATGGTGTTGTACGGATTTTCCTGGCCGTCAACCGTCTTGGTTTCGAGCGCGCCGAACAGTTCTGAAAACGCCATCGGAATCGCGTTGGCGCCCAATGTCTTGAAGCTGTTCAAAAACACGTTGTTCTGCATCACGCGCAGCTTGATGCCGTCGAGGTCTTCGACCTTGGTGACCGGGCGCTTGCTGTTGGTCAGGTTGCGAAAGCCGTTTTCCCAGTACACCAGGCCGACCAGGCCTTTTTCCTGCAGCTTGTCCTTGATTTTTTCGCCGATCGGGCCGTCGAGCAAGGTGTCGGCTTCCTTGGCATTGCTGATCAGGAAAGGCGTGTCCCACAGCGCCATTTCCTTGGTGATGCCGACCAGCGTGGCGGTCGAACCGACCATCATTTCCTGCGCACCGCCAATCAGGGCCTGCTGCATCTGGGTGTCGGGGCCCAGCGCGGCGGCGCCGATGGCGCGCACCTTCATCTTGCCGCCCGAGGCTTTTTCAACCGCGTCGGCAAACACCTTGGCGGCGCGGCCCTGGTTGCTGGCTTCGTTCAGGCCGTAGCCGAAGCGGATCAGGCGCGGCTTGATGTCCTGCGCCAATGCGGAAAAAGAGGCGGTCAGCGTTGCTGCGGCGGCAGCGGCGACAAGGGTTCTGCGAAGAAATGTCATGGGAGTCTCCTGGGGTTGAGGGGGAAAGTTGAAAAGATTGGAAAACTTCAGCGCATCCACGCGACGGGCGCGGTGACGATCTGCGGGAACAGCACGAACAGGAACAGGATCAGCGTGTAGGTGATCAAAAACGGATTCACGCCGCGAATCACCTGGTGCAGCGGCATACGGCCGACACCGGCCACCACGTTGAGCACCGTCCCGACCGGTGGCGTGATCAGGCCGATGGCGCCGTTGAGCACGAACATCAGGCCGAAGTACACCGGGTCAATGCCGGCCTTGACGGCAATCGGCAGCATCACCGGCGCGAAGATCAGGATGGTCGGCGTCAGGTCGAGCGCGGTGCCGACGACGACCAGCACGACCATCATCACCGCCATCAGCAGGCGCGGGCTGTCCACCAGCGGACCGAGCCAGCCGGTCAGCGTGCTGGGCAGGTCAGCCAGCGTGATCATGTAGCTGGCGACCTGGGCGCCGGCGCACAGGAACATCACGATGGCCGTCGTCTTGGCGGCGCGCACCAGCACGCCATGCACCTCGGGCAGCTTCATTTCGCGGTGCACGAACAGCGCGACGAACAGCGCGTAAAACGCCGCCACCACGGCCGCTTCGGTCGGCGTGAAGAGGCCGGTCTTCATGCCGCCGATGATGATGATTGGCATCAACAGCGCCCAGAAGGCCTTGGCGGTGGCGCGCAGCCGTTCGCGCATCGGCAGCGGCTGGCCTTCGGGCAGGTCGGTCTTGCGCAGCACCAGCTTCCAGGCCACGATCAGGCCCACGCCCATGACGATGCCCGGCACGATGCCGGCCAGGAACAGCGACGAGATCGAGGTGTTGGTCGTCACGCCGTAGATCACGAAGGGCAGCGACGGCGGAATGATGGGCGCGATGATGCCGCCCGAGGCCACCAGCCCGGCCGAGGTGTGCATCGGGTAGCCCTGCTTGCGCATCATCGGCAGCAAAATGGTCGCCAGCGCGGCGGTGTCGGCCAGCGCCGAGCCGCTCATGCTGGCCATCAGCACCGACGCGCCAATCGCCACATAGCCCAGGCCGCCGCGAATGTGGCCGACCCAGGCCTGCGCCATGGCAATGATGCGGCGGCTGATGCCGCCCGAGTTCATGAGTTCGCCGGCCAGGATGAAAAACGGCACGGCCAGCAGCGGAAAGCTGTCCACGCCGGCGACCAGGTTTTGCGCCAGCAGCTGGGTGTCCCAGAAGTCCAGCACCCAGGCCATGCCGGCGCCGGTCAGCACCAATGCCAGGCCCATGTTCATGCCGATGCCCATGAGCGTCAGCATGCCGACGGAAAAAACGATGAATGCGAGGCCTTCGTTGCTCATTTCTTCACTCGACTTCCACGGTGTGGCCCAGGTCCAGCGGCGTGCGCCGGATGATCTCGAACAGCGCCATCAGGCCGATGGCCGTGGCGCACAAAAAGGCCGGCAGCGGCAGCAGCGCGGTTGAGTAACCGAGCACCACCGACTGGCTGCCATAACCGACCCCCACCTGTTGCCAGGCACCCCAGCCGATCAGCACGCAGGCCAGCAGCACCAGCAGGCGAATGAAAATCGTCATGCCCAGGAACAGTGCGGGGCGGTTCTTGAGCAGGCCGACCAGGCTGGTGAAGGCCATATGCTCGCCGGCCGGGTAGGCGGCGGTGGCGCCGATGAACACCATCCAGACGAACAGCAGGCGCGACAGTTCCTCGCTGGCGGGCAGGCCGCTGCCAAAGCCGTAGCGCAGCACGACGTTGACGAACACTGCCAGGGCCATCACGCCCAGGCAGCTGGCCAGCAGCCCGTTGCTGATGCGCTGGAAGCGGCTTTTGGGGGCTTCGACCAGGGTTTCGTCGTTCATGCCTGCTCCTTGCGCATGACCAGCCATTGGCTGACTTCGGCTTGCAGCATTGCCAGCGATTTCAGGGCATCGACACGCAGCACGCCGGGCTCGCCCGTGGGGTCTTCCAGCGTGGCGAACTGGCTGTCCACCAGCGTGGTCGAGAAAAAATGCTGCTGCGCCCGTGCCGATACCCGGGCCTGCGCCTGTTCGCGGTTGATGTCGAGAAAGACGAAGCGCAGGCCAGGTGCGGCCTGGCGCAGGCGCTCGCGGTAGGAACGTTTCAGGGCCGAGCAGGTCAGCACCAGCCCTTGGGGATGCGCGCGCAACTGCTCGCCCAGCACAGACAGCCAGCCGTCGCGGTCAGCG
Organism: Polaromonas sp. CG_9.11; assembly: GCF_015752225.1. Lineage (NCBI taxonomy): Bacteria > Pseudomonadati > Pseudomonadota > Betaproteobacteria > Burkholderiales > Comamonadaceae > Polaromonas > Polaromonas sp. CG_9.11. Next base: position 33,198 of record NZ_JADOVE010000021.1, on the reverse strand, counting down.
TCCGTCAGGGCGATGCCCTGGCTCATCTTGGCGCGGCTGTCGGGGCTGTGGAAGTTGTCGCCTTCGACCAGCGCCAGGCCCGTGGCCTGCGCCACGGCTGCGCCCAGGCTGGACTTGCCGCAACCGGCCACGCCCATGATTACTAAGGATTCCGTCATGTTTTCAAACTCTGGATAGCGCTATCCTGATGGGCCAAAATAAAAGGTGAGTGCCGGAAAAATCTGTTTCAACAACTGCCTGCAAGGGGCAACTCAGGGATTTTCCGGCTGGCGTTCACCGTGGGATAGCGCTATCCTATGCGAGCATCCTGCAACGACAACTCAGTAGTTTCCCTAGGATTCATGACTTCACTCCCCCCCCGTTCCCGTGCCACCGGCCGCATCACCCTGTCTGACGTGGCGCAAGCCGCCGGGGTCAGCCCGATCACCGTATCACGTGCGCTGCGTGGCGAGCGTGCCGTCGATCGGGCGCTGGTCGAGCGGGTGCAGGCGGCGGCGCGCACGCTCGGTTACGTGCCCGACCCGGCCGCCCGCGCACTGGCGTCGCAGCGCAGCGCGCATGTCACGGTGTTGATCCCGATGCTCTCGAATGCGCTGTTCGTCGATGTGTTCGAAGCGGTGCAGCGCAGCCTGCGGCCGGCCGGCTACCAGACGCTGATGGGCGTGACGCACTACAACCTTGATGAAGAAGAATTGCTGCTGCGCGAGCAACTGCTGCAGCGCCCGGCCGGCCTGCTGGTAACCGGCCTGGCGCGCAGCGATGCTGCCCGCACGCTGATGGCGCAAAGCCGCGTGCCTTGCGTGCACCTGATGGAAATGTCGCAGGCGCCGGGCGTCTACAGCGTCGGCTTTTCGCAGCTTGAAGCCGGCGCCGAGATGACGCGGCACCTGCTGGCGCGCGGCCGGCGGCGCATCGCCTTTGCGGCGGCGCAGCTCGATGCGCGCACGCTGCAGCGGCTCGATGGCTGGCGCCGCGAACTGGGCGCGGCCGGTTTGTACAACCCGGCGCTGGAATGGCTGGATCCCGCGCCCTCGTCGATGGCGCTGGGCGCCCGGATGTTCGCGCAGATCATGCGCGAGCAGCCCGGTGTGGACGCGGTGTTTTTTTGCAACGACGACCTGGCGCAAGGCGCGCTGCTGGCCGCGCTGCGCCTGGGCATTGCCGTGCCAGGGCGCGTGGCCGTGGCCGGCTTCAACGACCTGACCGGCAGCGACCAGATGCTGCCGGCGCTGACCACGGTGCGCACGCCGCGCGCCGACATCGGCACGGCCGCCGCGCGCATGCTGCTGGCGTTGATGAACGGCGTCGCCGTGGCGTCGCCGTGCGTCGACCTGGGTTATGAGCTGGTGGTGCGGGAGAGCACCTGACCGGGCCTGAATGCTATTGAAAACATAGCTGCTTACGCATGCTACACCTGCGCAAACGCCTGATTTTTCTTAAAACCTGATGGCAATGTCCTGCACCGACGGCCCGGCGCTGCCGCCAATCAGCGAGCGCGTGGCGTCGCCGGTCGTGTTGCGGTACAGCGTGGCCGCGCCAGTCGTCAGCGACACCGTGTACAGCGTGTACGGGCCGGCAGCACCGGTGCGCAGGGCCGCCAGCACCAGCCCGTTGGCGCCGCCCGCGATGTCCATGGCCGCTGCACCGCTGAACGGCACGGCCAGCGCGCCGACGTTGACCAGCGTGCCGTCATTCGGCGGGACCTGCTGGGCCAGCACGGTGCTGGCGGCGTCCAGGTCATACAGCACGGTGCTGCGCGTGCCGGCAAAGCTGTTGCCGTAGGCGCCGCCGGCCACCAGGGGCGGCACGCCGGCGCGGTTGATGGCGCCGTCGGTGGTGGTCGCGCCGGTGTCGGCATTGATGCGCACATTCAGCCCGTTGTCGCTGATCACGCGCAGGCGGTCGGCCACCGGGTTGAAGTCCACCGTGAACCGTGCGGCATTGCCCAGGCCGGTGCAGGGCAGCGTGGTGTCGGCGGCATCGGCGCTGAGCGTGGCGACCATGGTGCTGGCGCCGCTGTCCGCATCCACGGTCAACAGGCGCGGCCGGGTCAAAGCTGGCCAGGCGGCTGCCTTGGGTCAGCGCATACACCTTGGGCGTCGCTGGCTGCATCAAGGCCAGCCCGGCCAGTGCTTCGCCCGTGCCGATGGTGCCGATGCGCGTCGCGGCGCTGCCGGCGGTCAGCGGCACGGTGTACAGCGCCGTGCTGCCGCCGCTGGTCAGCGCGGCATAGGCGGTGTTGTTGCGGGCGTCGATGTCAAAGCCGTTGGCGCTGTCAAACGTGCCACCCAGCGCCATTGGCGCGGTCAGCGTGCCATTGTTGGGCGGGTCCTGCAGGTAGACCTGGCCGCTAGCGGCCTCCAGGCTGTAGAGCTGGGTCGAGGTGGTACCGGCGAAGGCATTGCTGTAGGCGGCTGCGGTGATTGCGGCGGCTGCGCCGTTGACCATGCCGTCGGTGGTGGCAGCGCCGGTCGTCACGTCGATGCGCAGGTTCAGGCCGGTATCGCTGACGACGCGCAGCCGGTCGGCGACGGGATTGAAGTCGACGCCGAACTGGCTGCCCGTGAGCGCGGTGCAGGGGTTGTCGTCCCCGGCGGCGGCCGAGAGTGCCGCCTTGAACATGGCCACGCCGGTGGCGGCATTCAGCGTGTAGAGCCGCGCCTGGTTGCTCAATGCATACAGCCGGCCATCGGCCGGGCGCATGTCCAGACCGACCAGCTTTTCATTGGCCTGCAGGCCGCTGACCGCGATGCGGCCCTTGAGCGTCGCTGGCGTTGCCCGGTCAAAGGACAGGACACTGCCGGACACGCTCAAGGCCACGGTGTCGCCGACGGCGACGGTGGCGGTGGCGGGCGGCGTCGCCGGTAAGGGCTGGTCATCGTTGTTGCTGCCGCAGGCCGCCAGGGCGGCCGCAGCCAGCAGCGCCAGGGAAAAAGAAACGCGAGAGGTGGGCATGAGGGGTTCCTCAAAAAAGTTGAAAGGCGGTGGCGTTTCACCACGCCACGCAGGGACTACCCGCGAGGTCTGGATTTGGATGCACCTGTCCGGCAGCATTACTTCCGGTTACCGGTGCTGCCGCAAGCCCGCCGGATATCACACATGGCAAAGACAAAAAAAAGCCCGCTATCCGGGTTAGTACGAAGCGTCGCCAGACGGCTTGAACCCAACAATGGACAGGCGGTTTCATTCATAGGCAAGGCATCCCTGGGTGCCGTTACCCAAGGAGCTTCCCTCATGCAAAAGGTGTTGCACATCAATCCGGAAAAATGCACTGGCTGCCTGCAGTGCGAAATGGCCTGCTCGTATGAAAACTATGGCGTGTTTGCCCCCGCCAAGTCGCGCATCAAGGTGTTCGACTTTCACGACACCGGCAAGAAGGTGCCCTACACCTGCACCCAGTGCGACGAAGCCTGGTGCCTGCATGCCTGCCCGGTCGAAGCCATCACGCTGGACCAGCTCACCGGCGCCAAGGTGGTGAACGATTCCACCTGCGTCGGCTGCAAGGTCTGCACCATTGCCTGCCCGTTCGGCACCATCAACTACGTTCAGGAAACCGGCAAGGTGCAAAAGTGCGACCTGTGTGGCGGCGAGCCGGCCTGCGTGGAGGCCTGCCCGACGGCGGCCATCACCTTCATCGACGCCAACTGGACCGGCCTGGACCGGATGCGGCAATGGGCCGACAAGCTGGGCAACCAGCCCACGGCGATTTAAGGAGCCACGATCATGTCATGGGCTGGAAAAATCCTCCGCGTCAACCTGACGGCGGGCACCGTCACCGCAGAACCCCTCAACATGGACTGGGCGCACAGCTACCTGGGCTCGCGCGGGCTGGGCAGCAAATACCTGGTGTCCGAGGTCGATCCCAAGGTCGATCCGCTGTCGCCTGACAACAAGATCATCTGGGCCACCGGGCCGCTGACCGGCACCATGGCCTCGACCGGCGGGCGCTACACCGTCATCACCAAGAGCCCGCTGACCGGCGCCATCGCCTGCTCCAACTCGGGCGGCTACTGGGGCGCCGAGCTGAAAATGGCCGGCTGGGACATGGTGATCTTCGAAGGCAAGTCACCCACGCCGGTGTACCTCTACATCAACGACGACACCGCCGAGCTGCGCGACGCCGCCCACCTTTGGGGGAAGAGCGTCTGGGAAACCGAGCCGCTGATCAAGAAAAGCCTGCAGGACCCCTTGATCCGCGTGTCCTGCATCGGCAAGGCGGGTGAAAACGGCGTGCTGTATGCCGCCGTCGTCAACGACCTGCACCGCGCCGCCGGCCGCTCGGGCGTGGGCACGGTGATGGGCAGCAAGAACCTGAAGGCGATTGCGGTGCGCGGCACCAAGGGCGTGGGCAATATCCGCGACCCCAGGGCCTTCATGAAGGTGACCTACGAAAAGAAAAAAATCCTGCATGACAACGCCGTGACCGGCCAGGGCTTGCCGACCTTCGGCACCCAGGTGCTGATGAACGTGATCAACGAAGTCGGCGGCCTGCCGACCCGCAACCACCAGGACGTGCAGTTTGAAAGCGCCAAGGACATTTCAGCCGAAGCCATGGCCACGCCGCGCGAGACCGACGGCAAGGCGCAGCTGATCACCAACCAGGCCTGCTTTGGCTGCACCATTGCCTGCGGCCGGGTCAGCAAGATGGACAAGGGCCATTTCACCGTGTCCAACAAGCCGCAGTACTGGGGCGCGTCCGGCGGGCTGGAATACGAAGCCGCCTGGGCGCTCGGCGCGGCCAATGGCGTGAAGGACCTGGAAACGCTGCAGTACGTCACCATGCTGTGCAACGAGGAAGGCATCGACCCGATCAGCTTTGGCGCCACGCTGGGCGCGGTGATGGAGCTGTATGAAATGGGCGTGCTGACGAAGGAGCAACTCGGCATCGATGCGCCCTTTGGCTCGGCCGCCGCCCTGGCCTTTCTGGCCGAGGAAACCATTTACGGCCGGGGCTTTGGCAGGGAAATCGGCCAGGGCTCCAAGCGCCTGACGGCCAAATATGGTCATCCGGATTTGTCGATGTCGTCCAAGGGCCAGGAGTTCCCGGCCTACGACGGCCGCGCCATCCAGGGCATCGGCCTGGCTTACGCCACGTCGAACCGGGGCGGCTGCCATTTGCGCGGCTACACGATTGCTTCCGAAGTGCTGGGCATTCCGGTCAAGACCGACCCGCTGGAGCACGAAGGCAAGCCCGAGCTGGTCAAGGCTTTCCAGGATGCGACCGCGGCGTTCGACTCGGCCGGAATCTGCGTGTTCACGTCTTTCGCCTGGGGTCTGGCCGATGTGGCACCACAGATTCAGGCCGCCTGCGGCGAGCAGTTCACCCCCGAAGAACTGGAGAAAATCGGCGAGCGCATCTGGAACATGGAGCGCGAGTTCAACAACGCCGCTGGCTTCACCAAGGCCGACGATTCGCTGCCCAAGCGGCTGCTGACCGAAGCGGCCAAGACCGGCCCGGCCAGGGGCAAGGTCAACATGCTGGCCGAGATGCTGCCCAAATACTATGCCGCGCGCGGCTGGGATGCCGAAGGCGTGCCGACGGCGCAGACCCGCGAGCGCCTCAGCCTGTAGCCTTTTTCTGGCTCCTTCCCCACTGGGGGAAGGCAGGGATGGGGGTTCTGCAATTGCAGTGAATTTTCTGGAGAACGATGAATGACCCACCATGTCATCCTGGGCGCCGGCCCGGCCGGCGTGATTGCCGCCGAAACCATCCGCAAGCACGCGCCGCAGGACACCATCACGCTGGTCGGCGACGAGGCCGAGCCGCCGTATTCGCGCATGGCGATTCCCTATCTGCTGATGGGCAACATCGACGAGGCCGGCACCTACCTGCGCAAAACACCGTCGCATTTTGCCAATTTAAGAATAAATCAGCTGCTCGCGCAGGCTGTATCAGTGGATGTAGCTATTAAAAGCGTAGCACTTAATAGCGGAGGCTGTTTAAATTACGACCGGCTGCTGATTGCCACCGGCTCGCGCCCTGCCCGCCCGCCGATTTCCGGCATCGACAGCGACGGCGTGCATCCCTGCTGGACGCTCGACGACGCGCGCAAGATCATGGCGCTGGCCCGACCCGGCGCGCGGGTGCTGCAGATGGGTGCGGGCTTCATCGGCTGCATCATCATGGAAGCGCTCAAGCAGCGCGGCGTGCAGCTCAGCGTGGTCGAGATGGGCGACCGCATGGTGCCGCGCATGATGGGCCTGACAGCTGGCGGCATGATTCGTGACTGGTGTGAAAAGCAGGGTGTGCAGGTGTTCACCGGCACCCGCGTGGAAGCCATTGCGCCCGGCGCACCCCTGAAGGTACGGCTGTCCAGCGGCCAGACGGTAGACGCCGACCTGGTCATCAGCGCCACCGGTGTCCAGCCCCACATCGGTTTCCTCGAAAACTCCGGCATCACCTGCCTGCAGGGCGTGCTGACCGACGAGCACCTGCAAACCAGCGTGCCCGGCGTGTATGCCGCCGGCGACTGCGCTGAGGCCTTTGACAAAATCAGCGGCACGACCATTGTCAGCGCCATCCAGCCCAACGCGGCCGAGCAGGCCCGCGTGGCGGCGCTGAACATGGTCGGCCAGCGGGTTGAATTGCGCGGCGTGACGCAGATCAATGTGCTCGACACGCTGGGCCTGATCTCGACCAGTTTCGGCAACTGGCAGGGCGTGCCCGGCAGCGAACAGGTCGAACTGACCGAGCACCAGGCGGGCGGCGGCCAGGGCCGGCACCTGAGCCTGCAGTTCAAGGACGACGTGCTGGTGGGCTGCAACAGTGTTGGCTGGACCGAGCATGTCGGCGTGATGCGCGGGCTGGTCGAGGGCGGCATTCACCTTGGCCCCTGGAAAGACAAGCTCAAGCAAGACCCCACCCGGCTGGTGCAGGCCTACCTTGCCAGCGCGCAGGCACAGGGCATGTGGCACGGCGCCGGCGACGGGCAGCGCCGATGAACATCACCTTCAAGCTGTTCGCCACCCTGACCGACTACCTGCCGGTCGAGGCCCGGCGCAGCAACATCATCGAACTCGACGTGGCGGCGGATGCGCCGATCAGCCAGATCATCGCGCCGTTCGGCCTGCCGCCCCAACTGGTGCATCTGGTGCTGGTCAACGGCCGCTACATCGAACCTGACAAACGCCTGAGCACCACGCTGCTGGAGGGCGACGTGCTGGCCATCTGGCCGCCGATTGCCGGCGGCTGACCGCGTTGTGCAGTCGCATTACGCCGAACAGTTCGACCGCGACATGGGTTGCACCCAAGCCGAATGGCTGGGCTGGCTGCCCGCTGCGCTGGGTGACCACCCCTGGCAGCGAAGCGGCTCCACGGTACAGGCGCACATCGGTCCGGGCTGCCTGCAGATGGCCTGGCAGCCGGCGCCACCCCGGGTGCTGGGAAGCGCCCGCATTCCGCGCCTGCTGGTGCGCTTTGCCTTCACCGGGCTGGACGATGGGCAGCGCCATGTCTTCATGAAGCGCTTTGACTTGTACATGCAGCGCGGCGGCGGCTGATTTTTGTCAGTCTGCCGATTGCCGGCTGTGCCATGATCAAAAGCTGTCAAAAAAGGAGCTACCGTGTCCATTCAAACCCTGTACCAGCAAAAACGCATGTCAGCCGCGGAGGCGGTGGGTGTGGTGATGAATGGCGACACGGTGGTGGTCCCGACCGCCGTGGGCGAGCCGCCTGCCCTGCTGACGGCGCTTTCAAGCGCGCGCCGCGAGTTTCGCAATGTGCGGATTTCGCAAATTTTGCCAGTCCGCAAGTACGGCTACTTTGACCCGGAAACGACCGGGCACATCGCGCATGTTGCCTATTTTTTCAGCGGCATTTCGCGCGCCGGCGGACAGGAGGGCTGGTCCGATTTCATCTCGGCCAATTTTTCCGAACTGCCTGAGCTGATCGGCCGCAAGCTGCTTCCTGCCGACGTGGTGTTGTCCATGGCCTCGCCCATGGACGCGCATGGCTTTTTCTCGCTGTCGCTGGCGCCTGACTACACGATGGCGGCAATTGCGCAGGCCCGGGCGGTGGTGCTCGAGGTCAACCCGAACGTGCCGTTTGCCAACGGCAACTGCCACATCCACATTTCCCAGGTCACGGCGCTGACGGAAAGCGAAGACGCCCTGCTCGAAGTCGGTCTGCCCAAGATCGGCCCGGTGCAGGAAGCCATCGGCAAGTACGTTGCCGACATGATTCCGGACGGCGCCACGCTGCAGATCGGCTACGGCGGCATTCCGGACGCAGTGGTGATGCAGCTGACGCACAAGCACGACCTGGGGGTGCACACCGAGATGATCGGCGACGGCATCATGACGCTGGTCGAGGCTGGTGCCATCACCAACCGAAAGAAAAACTACCTGCCCGGCAAGATGGTCGCCACCTTTGCCCTGGGATCGAAAAAGTTGTACGATTTTTTGCACCGCAATCCGGCGGTCGAGATGCACCCGGTCGGGTTCACCAACGACCCTTACCTGGCCGGCCAGAACGACAACCTGCACGCCATCAATGCCACCATGCAGGTTGACTTCATGGGCCAGTGCGGCTCGGAAAGCCTGGGTTTTGCGCCCTACTCCGGCACCGGCGGGCAAACCGACTTCGTGCGCGCGGCGAACCGCTCGAACGGCGGAAAAGCCTTCATCGTGCTGCCCTCCACCGCCAAGCACGACACCATCTCGCGCATCGTGCCGGTGCTGTCGCCCGGCACGCATGTGTCCACCAGCAAGAACGACATCAACTATGTGGTGACCGAGTACGGTGTGGCCCAGCTGCGCGGCAAGACCGCCCGGCAGCGCTGCGAGGCGCTGATCGCCATTGCACATCCGGACTTTCGCGGCCAGTTGCGTGATGAGGCCCGGCGCATGAAGTTGCTGTGATCACGAAGCAGCGCCGGCATTGAACCGGCGCTGTTTGGGGAAATGGTTCAGGCGCGCTGGCCGCGAACGGGGCCGGAATCGTCCGGAACCCAGTTGCGGCCATGCATCAGCAACCCTTGGGATTTTTTCTCAAATCAAGCCAGGTCGTAACGATCCAGGTTCATCACCTTGGTCCAAGCCGCCACAAAGTCATGCACAAACGCCGGCTGCGAATCGCTGCAGGCATAGACTTCCGCCAGCGCCCGGAGCTGGGCGTTCGAACCGAAGACCAGGTCCACGACCGTGCCAGTCCACTTGACCTCGCCCGACGCCCGATCACGCCCCTCCAGCACGTCTTCGGACAATGCCGACTTTTGCCACTGGGTGCGCATGTCCAGCAGGTTCACGAAGAAGTCGTTGGTCAGCGTTTCGGCTCGCGTGGTGAAAACACCGTGCGGGGCTTGCCCGACGTTGGCATTCAGCGCGCGCAGGCCGCCGATCAGCACCGTCATCTCTGGCGCCGTCAAGGTCATCAGGTTGGCGCGGTCGATCAGCAGTTCAGCCGCCGGCCGTGAGTGGTCCTTCTTGATGAAGTTGCGAAAGCCATCGGCAGAAGGTTCCAGCACGGCGAACGAGTCCACGTCGGTCTGCTCTTGCAAAGCGTCGGTTCGCCCTGCCGTGAACGGAACCGTCACGTCTTGACCGGCGTTCCTGGCAGCGGCTTCAACGGCTGCGCAGCCGCCCAAAACGATCATGTCCGCCATTGACACTTTCTTGTGGCCCGACTGCGCGCCGTTGAAGTCCCGCTGGATGCTTCCCAGCGTCTGCAGCACCAGTGCCAGTTGGGCCGGCTGGTTCGCTTCCCAGTCTTTTTGTGGCGCCAGCCGTATGCGCGCCCCGTTGGCCCCGCCGCGCTTGTCGCTGCCGCGAAAGGTTGCCGCCGATGCCCAGGCTGTCGAGACCAGTTGGGAGATGGACAGTCCGGAGGCAAGCACGGTGGCCTTGAGTGCCGCGATGTCGTCCGCCCCGACCAGTTCGTGATCGACCGGGGGAACCGGGTCTTGCCACAGCTCGTGGCCTTTGGGAACCAAGGGGCCCAGGTAGCGGGCAATCGGACCCATGTCGCGGTGTGTCAGCTTGTACCAGGCCTTGGCATACGCGTCGGCGAACTCTTGCGGGTTCTGGTGGAAGTGCCGGGAAATCTTTTCGTAGGCCGGGTCCATGCGCAGGGACAAATCGGTCGTCGCCATGAAGGGCGCATGGCGCTTCGCCGGGTCGTGGGCGTCAGGCACGGTGCCCGCGCCAGCGCCGTTCCTGGGCGTCCACTGGTGCGCGCCTGCAGGGCTCTTGGTCAATTCCCACTCGTAGCCGAACAGCGCGTCGAAATAGCCGTTGTCCCACGTGATGGGGCTGGCCGTCCAGGCGCCTTCCAGCCCGCTGGAAATCGTGTCCACGCCCTTGCCGCTGCCCATGCTGCTGGTCCAGCCGAAGCCTTGCTCTTCAATGCTGGCACCTTCGGGTTCCGTGCCCTTAAAGTCTTCAGACGCCGCGCCATGGCATTTGCCAAAGGTGTGTCCGCCCGCGCAGAGCGCAACGGTTTCATAGTCATTCATCGCCATGCGGGCGAAGGTTTCGCGAATATCCCGTGCGGCAGCGACCGGGTCGGGGTTGCCGTCCGGTCCCTGCGGGTTCACATAAATCAGGCCCATCTGCACGGCACCGAGAGGCTGCTCGAGTTCACGGTCGCCGGTGTAGCGCCCGTTACCCAGCCAAGTGTCTTCAGGACCCCAGTAAATGTCCTCACCGGGTTCCCAGACGTCTTCGCGACCGCCGGCAAAGCCGAAAGTTTTCAAGCCCATCGAATCCATGGCGACCGTACCCGTCAGCACAATCAGGTCAGCCCAGGAAATTTTGCGACCGTATTTCTGCTTGATCGGCCACAGCAGGCGGCGCGCCTTGTCCAGGTTCACGTTGTCTGGCCAGCTGTTGAGCGGCGCAAAGCGCTGCATGCCGAAGCCCGAGCCACCCCGGCCGTCGGCAATCCGGTAAGTGCCTGCACTGTGCCACGCCATGCGGACGAAAAAAGGCCCGTAGTGGCCATAGTCAGCGGGCCACCAGTCCTGCGATTCGGTCATCAGCGCATGGAGGTCTTTCACCACCGCATGCAAGTCAAGCGTTTTGAACGCTTTGGCGTAGTTGAACGCCTTGCCCATGGGGTTTGACCGCTCGGAATGCTGCTGCAAAATAGTCAGGCTCAGATGGTTGGGCCACCAGTCAGCCTTTGTCCTGGCGCCGGCCACTGGGGACTTGAGCGCACTGCTTGAGAACGGGCATTTCATTTCGTTTGTCATATTTCTCGCTTGGTTTTCGCATTTGATTACAAGCTTGACTTTAAAGCTGGGACAGTGATGCCATCAATGCAATACTTTTAATCGGAGCGATAGGGTTCTGCCGCATTGAGATTTGAAGCGCCGGCCTTGGTTTCATACCGGTTTCGAACACGATGCTGGAAGTCACGAAAAGACAAAAATGCCAGGCAGTAAAACCGCCTTCTCACGCGCCGCGAAGGCCAACTCCGGCTCAAAATCTAAAAAGCGATGTTTTTGCCGGCCAGCCCAGGTTACGGACACTGAGCCGGTCCGCCTTATGCGCATCAGCAGCGAACGCGGTTGATCCCTGCCAGGTAACCGTGCGTCTGTATGCCTGTATGGCCGCAGTGCCAGGGTTGCTGTTTGAGCTACAGCGCGTGCGTCACCAGCCTGAAATCCGGGTCCTCGGCAAATGGCTTGATGGTGTAGCCCAGGCTTTTCATGAGCTTGAGCATGCCGGGGTTTTGCGCCAGCACCAGGCCTTCGATTTCCGACAGGCCCTTTTCGCGCGCCACGTCCATGATGCTGAGCATCAGCCGCGAGCCCAGGCCCTTGCCGCTGAAGTCGTCGGCGACCACCAGCGCAAACTCGCAGCTTGACTGGTCGGGATTGGTGACGTAGCGTGAAACGCCGACGATGCGCTCGGTTTCCACCGCCTCGCCGTTGGTGTCCAGGCGGCGTTCCCTGAAGACCGCGACCAGCGCCATTTCACGGTCGTAGTCGATCAGCGTGAAGCGTGCCAGCATGCTGGGCGGCAGCTCGACCATGGACGAGATGAAGCGGAAATAACGGCTTTCGGGCGACAGGTGCGACATCATTTCCTGCAGCATGTGCGCATCGTCCGGGTGGATCGGGCGCACGGTGTATTCGCCACCGCCGCGCAGTGGCCAGACCTGTTCGTAGCGAGCCGGATACGGCAGGATGGACAGGTGGTTGTAGGTGTTGGCGCGGCCGCTGATGGCCTGCGGCGCATTGTCGATCGCGATGCGGGCATCGACCGCCACGGCGCCGGACTCGTCGACGATGATCGGGTTGATGTCCATCTCGCGCAGCTGGGGCAGCTCGCAGACCATTTCCGAGACGCGCAGCAGGATCTGCTCCAGCGCTGTCATGTTCACCGGCGTGGCGCCACGCCAGGCGCCCAGCGTTTCGGCCACGCGCGAGCGCCCGATCAGCTGGCGCGCCAGGAACTGGTTCAGCGGCGGCAATTCCATGGCCCGGTCGTCGATCAGCTCAATCATGGTGCCACCGGCGCCAAAGGCAATCACCGGGCCGAACGGGTCGTCGGTGACCAGTCCGACGCACACCTCGCGGCCGCGCTTGGCGCGCGCCATGGTCTGCACCGTGACGCCGTTGATGCGCGCGTTGGGCTTCAGGCGGGCGACGGTCTGCATCATGTCGGTGAAGGTGTCGCGCACGCTGGTGGCGTTCAGGAGGTTCAGCGCCACCCCCTCGACATCGGACTTGTGGCTGATGTCGGGCGAGTCGATCTTCAGCGCCACCGGAAAGCCGAGTTGCGTGGCGATCATCATCGCCTCGTTGGCGGTGCGCGCCAGAATGGTCTGCGTGACCGGAATGTGGAATGCCGACAGCAGCGTCTTTGATTCCATCTCGGTCAGCACCTTGCGGCGCTCGGCCAGCACGTTCTCGATGATCAGGCGCGCGCCCTCGATGTCGGGCTTGGCCAGCGTGGACAGCGGCGGCGGCGTTTGCTGGAGCAGTTGCTGGTTCTTGTAGAAGGAGGCGATGTTGCCAAATGCACCGACGGCCGCTTCCGGCGTGCGAAAGGTGGGAATCGCCGCGTCGTTCAAGATGCCGCGCCCCGCCACCACCGACGCATCGCCCATCCAGCACGACAGCAGCGGCTTGCCCATGCTGCGCTTGACCTCGGCCAGTGCCTTCGCCACTTCGGCTGCATCAACCCCTTCCTTGGGCGAGAAGATCGCCAGCACCCCGTCGATCTGCCGGTCCCTGCCGGCTGCCTCGATGGCGGTCTTGTAATGTTCAGGCGTCGCTTCTTCGGACAGGTCGATCAGGTCGCACAGCGACGCCAGCTCGGGCAGCAGCGGCTTGAGGGTGCTGGCCGATTCAGGCGACAGCTTGCCCAGTTCCAGATGGATTTCATTCACCCAGTCGGCGGCCAGCACGCCAGGCCCGCCGCCGTTGGTGACAATGGCCAGCCGGTTGCCCACCGGGCGGTAGCGCGAGGCCAGGCACTTAGCGGCCGAAAACAGCTCAACAAACGAGCGCACGCGCACCGCGCCGGCGCGGCGCAGTGCGGCGTCAAACACATCGTCGCTGCCGACGATGGTGCCGCTGTGGGTTTGCGCCGCCTCGTTGCCGGCCGGCCGGCGCCCGGCCTTAAGCACCACCACCGGCTTGGCGTTGGCCGCCGAGCGCAGCGCGCTCATGAAGCGGCGGGCGCTGGAGATGCCTTCGAGGTAGATGACGATGCTCTGGGTGTGCCGGTCGTTGGCCAGGAAATCGAGCACCTGGGCAATGTCGACCGAGGTGTTCGGCCCCAGCGACACCACCGAGGAAAAGCCGACGCCGTTCTGTGTGGCCCAGTCCAGGATGGACGACGTCAGCGCCCCCGACTGCGACACCAGGGCCAGCGAACCCGGCCGGGCCATGGGGCCGGCGGCGCTGGCGTTGAGCATGAGGTGTGGGCGCTGCAGGCCCAGGCCGTTGGGCCCCATCAGGAAGACCCCTTCGCGGCGCGCAATCTTCTTGAGCTTGGCCGCACCGTCGGCATTGATGCCGCTGGTGATCACCAGCGCCGAGCGGCAGGTCATGCGCCCGGCAATCTCCAGCGCGGCGGCGACTTCTTCCGGCGGCAGCGCAATGATCGCCAGGTCGGCCCCGGTCTGCGCCAGGTCGGCCAGTGTGCCGGTGGTGTGGCTGTCCAGGAACTGCAGGGTGCCGGTGTATTGCTGGGCGCGCAAAGCCTGGTGCAGCACCCGGGCGCGCGAGGTCAGGCTTTCGGGGTCATCGACCTGGCCGGCAAAGACGACGACGGACTGGGGAGCGAAAAGCGGGGTGAGGTAGTGTTTGTCCATCAGGGGCTTTCAATCCATTGCTGTTTTCAAATTCGATGGGCTGTGGCCCGCCCCGCTTTGTTCCGGCACAGGCCGCCACGATGCGCCTGCCTCAAGGCGGCAAGGCAAGTCAGTCGGCGCCAATCAGCACCTTGACGTGGGCCGCCACACTGCGCGCCAGCGGACTCAATACATAGCCGCCTTCCAGGCAGGAAATGACCCGGCCCTGGCAATGCTGCCCGGCCACTTTCACGATCTGCTGCGTCACCCATTCGTAGTCGGCCTCGACCAGCGCCAGGTTGCCCATGTCGTCTTCGCGGTGGCCGTCAAAGCCGGCGGAAACATAGATCAGCTCAGGCTTGAAGGCGTTCAGGGCGGGCAGCCAGTGGGTGGTGACGGCTTCGCGGAACCTGTCGCTGCCCGAGCGCGACGGCAGGCCGACGTTGACCATGTTCGATCCCGTGGCGTTTTCGCCGGTGAAAGGGTAGATGCCCTGCTCGAAGATCGAGCACATCAGCACCCGCTCGTCGCCGCGAAAGATGTCTTCGCTGCCGTTGCCGTGGTGCACGTCGAAGTCGATCAGCGCCACGCGCTGCAGGCCGTGCTTCGTGAGGGCATGGCGGATGCCGACGGCGACATTGTTGAAAAAGCAAAAGCCCATGGCGGCGTCGCGCTGCGCATGGTGGCCGGGCGGGCGCACACAGCAAAAGGCGCTGGGCGCTTCGCCCGTCAGCACCAGGTCGGTGGCCAGCACCGCAGCGCCGGCCGCGCGCAGGGCGGCCGTGACGGTGAACGGGTTCATGTCGGTGTCGGGATCGACCTTGTGGTAACCCTCGGTCGGCGAGGCGGCCATGAGTTCGCTGACATAGCGCGACGAATGGGCATGCGCCAGTTGTTCCGGTGTCGCCAGCGGCGCGTCGTAGGGGTGCATGTAGTCAAGCAGGCCCTTGACCAGCAGCATGTCGTTGATGGCGCCCAGGCGCTCGGGGCATTCGGGATGGTGCGCACCCATTTCGTGGCGGGCGCAATCGGCATGGGTGATGTAGGCGGGCAGCAAGATTTGTCTCCTTGGGTATTGGCTCGGGCGACTTTGGCCGGATGCGTCTGTCAGTCTAGTTTGACTGTTTTTCTGCCGTGTTGATGTAAGGCAAGGCTTGCAATTTCACGCGACACAGTGCGCGGCGCTGACAAGATCAAGGCACATGCAAAAAACGCCCCGAGCCCTGTGGATCGGGCTCGGGGCGTTGTCAAGAACGGGTGTTCACGGGCGTCAAGCGCCGCTCTTTACATCCGTTCGAAAATCGCCGCAATGCCCTGCCCGCCGCCAATACACATCGTCACCAGCGCGTAGCGGCCCTGGATGCGCTGCAGTTCGTGCAGCGCCTTGACGGTGATCAGCGCGCCGGTGGCGCCGATCGGGTGGCCGAGCGAGATGCCCGAGCCGTTCGGGTTGACCTTGGCCGGGTCCAGGCCCAGGTCGCGCGTGACGGCGCAGGCCTGTGCGGCAAAGGCTTCGTTGGCCTCGATCACGTCCAGGTCAGCCACCGTGAGGCCGGCTTTCTTCAGTGCCAGTTGCGTGGCGCTGACCGGGCCGATGCCCATGTATTTCGGATCGACGCCGGTATGGGCGTAGGCCACCAGCCGACCCAGCGGCTTGAGGCCACGCGCCTGGGCCACGCCGGCTTCCATCAACACCACGGCGGCGGCGGCGTCATTGATGCCCGACGCGTTGCCGGCGGTGACGGTGCCGTTTTCCTTCAGGAAAACCGGCTTGAGCTTGGCCATGTCGGCCATGGAACAGTTGGGGCGGAAATGCTCGTCGGTGTCATAGGCGACTTCGCCTTTGCGGCTTTTCAGCATGACCGGGACGATCTGCTCCTTGAAGTAGCCAGCCTCGATGGCTTTTTGGGCGCGGTTGTGGCTTTGCACGGCCAGCGCGTCCTGCTCTTCGCGGGTGATGCCCCACTTGGCGGCGATGTTCTCGGCAGTCACGCCCATGTGGATGGTGTGGAACGGGTCATGCAGCGCACCGACGACCATGTCGATCATCTTGGTGTCGCCCAGGCGTGCACCAAAGCGCGTTGCCAGACTGGCGTAGGGGCCGCGGCTCATGTTCTCGGCGCCGCCGCCAATCGCAATGTCGGCGTCGCCCAGCATGATCGACTGGCTGGCCGAAATGATCGCCTGCAGGCCCGAGCCGCACAGGCGGTTGACGTTGAACGCCGGCGTGCCTTCGGCGCAGCCGCCGTTGATCGCCGCCACGCGCGACAAGTACATGTCCTTGGGCTCGGTGTTGACGACATGGCCGAACACCACATGGCCGACATCCTTGCCGTCGACGCCGGCACGCGCGAGCGATTCGCGGACCACCAGCGCGGCCAGTTCGGTGGGCGGCGTGTCTTTCAGGCTGCCGCCAAACGTTCCAATGGCGGTGCGCACACCGCTGACAACTACAACTTCACGGGTCATGAATATCTCCTGGATTTAAAAAAAGCCGCTTGAAGTGTGAACCGGTTTGGCTACGCCCGGCTGACACGGGAACTGGCAAATATCAGTATGGCACTGATGGCGAACACGGCCTGGGCATTTGTTTGATCTGCATCATTTGTAGATAAAAAAGGGCTTTTGCGCAATTCCCGCCTGCGAACGCTGCTATCAAAAAAAATAAGCTGTCGGCGCTGCCAGGTCAGGCTGCCAGGCGCTGCGCGGCAAACAGCACCTGGTCAATCACCGCCTGCACTTTATGACGGTGGCTGTCGTCGACCAGTTCGCCCTGCGCATCGAATGCAGTGCCGGCGTTGCCCAGCGCAAAAGTCGTGGGCGCCACCCAGCATTGCGAATTGAACAGCAGCGGCACCAGGTGGCTTTGCGAGCGCAGGCCGCCCAGCGCGCCGGGCGACGCACTGAGCACGCCGACCACCTTGCCGGTGAACGACTTGAAGCCGTCGCTCCATTGCGCATCGCCCTTGACCGGGCTGGACACCCAGTCGATGGTGTTCTTCAGCAGCGCGGTGTAGCTGCCGTTGTATTCGGGCGAGCAGACGATCCAGGCGGGGTGGTCGTGCATCATTTTTTTCAACCTCATCACGTCAGGCGGCGTGCCGCGCGCTTCCAGGTCGGCGTTGTACATCGGAATGTCAAAGTCCACCAGTTCAATGTGCGTGACCTCGGCGCCGCTGGCGCGTGCCAGGGTAGCGGCCACGCTGGCGAGCTTGCGGTTGAAAGAATCGAGGCGGGTGCTGCCGGCAAACACCAGCAGCTTGGGACGGGACATGGATGGGTTCATGGATTGATTTCATCACAGCCGGCAAGAAACCCCCCGAAAGGCCTGAGAACCCGCAAAACCCATAAAATGTACAAAACCATTATTTTGTACAAATGAGCCATGCATACCATTTCCCTGAGTGAATTCCGCGCCAATGCCTCGGCCATGATCGACCGGGTCGAGCAAGGCGAAACCGTGCGCATCTTGCGGCATGGCAAACCGGTGGCCGAACTGGTGGGCATCAAGCCCGACCCGTCTGGCCCGGTGCCCAGCTACCAGCGGCCGTTCAAACCCTTGCTGCAATTGCCGGCCGGCTATTCGGCGGTCAAGGCACTGCTTGATGAGCGCGACAGCGCACCGTGGTGAAAAACCCCGTATGAAAATTCTTTTTGACACCTCGGCGCTGCTCAAACGCTATTTGCCCGAAAGCGGGCGTGACGCGGTGCTGGCGCTGGTCGCGCAGGCCGCGTCAGTTGTGGCAGCGCCGCATTGCAAGGTGGAGCTTTATTCGGCGCTGAACCGGGTACGGCGAGAAACCCAGGCCAGCGAAGCGTCTTACCGGGACACGTGCGCCGAAGTCGAGAAAAATTTTGCTGAAATGCAGGTCGTTCTCCTGTCCGCCAATGTTGAGCGGTCCGCCATTCGCGCACTCGAGGTCAGCAGCATGCGCGGCATGGACGCGCTGCATGTCGGTGCCGCGCTGGCGGCCGGGGTTGATTTGTTTGTGACGGCGGACATTCGCCAGTTCAACGGCGCACAAGCGCTTGGCTTGAACGCTACCTTATTGAAAGATGTGTGATGACTTCACCCTATGTTTACCCGCAAGAATTTGACGTGATCGTGGTGGGTGGCGGCCATGCCGGCACCGAGGCTGCTTTGGCCGCTGCCCGCATGGGCTGCAAAACGTTGCTGCTGACCCACAACATTGAAACGCTCGGCCAGATGAGCTGCAACCCGTCGATTGGCGGCATTGGCAAGGGCCATCTGGTGAAAGAAGTCGATGCCATGGGCGGTGCGATGGCGCTGGCCACCGACGAGGGCGGCATCCAGTTCCGCATCCTGAATTCGAGCAAAGGCCCGGCAGTGCGCGCAACTCGCGCCCAGGCCGACCGGGTTTTGTACAAGGCAGCTATTCGCCGCATGGTCGAGAACCAGCCGAACCTGTGGCTGTTCCAGCAGGCGGTCGATGACCTGATGGTCGAGGGCGACCGCGTTGTCGGCGCGGTGACGCAGGTCGGCATCAAGTTCCGCGCGCGCACCGTGGTGCTGACGGCGGGAACCTTTCTGGATGGCAAGATCCATGTCGGCCTGAGCAACCATGCGGCGGGCCGCGCCGGCGACCCGCCAGCGGTGTCGCTGAGCGCACGCCTGAAGGAGCTCAAGCTGCCGCAAGGCCGGCTGAAAACCGGCACGCCTCCGCGCATCGACGGCCGCTCGATCGACTTCAGCAAATGCGGCGTTCAGCCTGGCGACGGCATGCCGGGCGGCACGCCAGGGCCGGTGCCGGTGTTCAGCTTCATGGGCGGCAACATCCCGCATCCGAAGCAGATGCCTTGCTGGATCACCTACACCAACGAGCGAACGCACGACATCATTCGCTCGGGCTTTGACCGCAGCCCGATGTTCACCGGCAAAATCGACGGCGTGGGGCCGCGCTATTGCCCGAGTGTGGAAGACAAGATCAACCGCTTTGCCGGCAAGGACAGCCACCAGATTTTCCTGGAGCCCGAAGGCTTGACGACGCACGAGATTTACCCGAACGGCATCTCGACCAGCCTGCCCTTCGACATCCAGTACGCGCTGGTGCGCTCGATGGTCGGCATGGAAAACGCCCATATCCTGCGGCCCGGTTACGCGATTGAATACGATTACTTCGACCCGCGCGCACTGAAAACCAGCTTTGAAACCCGGGCGATTGGCGGCCTGTTTTTTGCCGGCCAGATCAACGGCACCACGGGTTACGAAGAAGCCGCTGCGCAAGGCATGTTTGCCGGCATCAATGCCGCATTGCAATGCCAGGGCAAGGAAGCGTGGCTGCCCAAACGCGACGAAGCGTATCTGGGCGTTCTGGTCGATGACCTGATCACCAAGGGCGTGACCGAGCCCTACCGAATGTTCACCAGCCGGGCCGAGTTCCGTCTGATGCTGCGCGAGGACAACGCCGACATGCGGCTGACCGAAAAAGGGCGTGAACTGGGCCTGGTCGATGACGCCCGCTGGGATGCCTTTAACCGAAAACGTGACATTGTTTCACGTGAAACACAGCGCCTGCGTTCGCTTTGGATCAACCCTAACAACCTGCCGGCGAGCGAAGCCGAACGTGTGCTGGGCAAGGCGATTGAGCGTGAATACAATTTGGCCGATCTGCTGCGTCGCCCCGATGTGAACTATGCCGGGCTGATGTCGCTCAGCGATGGCAAATATGCTAACCCTGAAATTCCGACGGGTGACTCCGATGTTTCACGTGAAACATCAACGGTTGAAGCCTTGCCGGCAGACCTGGTGAAAAGCGTGATCGAGCAAATTGAAATCACGGCGAAGTACGCTGGTTATATCGACCTGCAAAAATTGGAGGTTGAACGCGCCTCGCATTACGAAAACCTCAAGCTTCCTGCCGATCTGGATTATTTGCAGGTGTCGGCCTTGAGCTTTGAAGCGCGACAGACATTGGCCAAGCACCGGCCTGAAACCCTTGGTCTGGCGTCGCGCATCCAGGGCGTCACGCCGGCCACCATTTCATTGCTGCTGGTACACCTGAAAAAGAACCTCTGGAAAAATACGGTTCCACTGAAGCCCGCTGAACAGGCAGAAGTTTGATGGTGGCGCTGGAAGCAGATTTGCGCGCTACTTTGCTGGCAGGACTTGCGGCACTGCAACTGGAATTGAGCGAGTCGCAAATCAGCCAGTTGCTGGACTATCAGGCGATGATTGGCAAATGGACAAAGGTTTACAACCTGACATCGGTGCGCGATCCATCTGAAATGATGACGCATCATTTGCTCGACAGCCTGTCCGTGGTGCCGGCTTTGAAGCGTTACTTGCTGGGTGCAGGCTTGGACCAGGGCAGCCGCCTGCTCGATGTGGGTTCGGGCGCTGGCCTGCCGGGCGTGGTGTTCGCGATTTGCTGCCCGGCCGTGAACGTTACTTGCGTGGACACCGTGGCCAAAAAGGCGGCGTTCATCAAGCAGGCGGCGCTCGCCTTGAAGCTGCCGAACCTTACCGGCCTGCATGCGCGGGTCGAAAGCATCATCCAGCCCTTCGACGTGATCTGTTCGCGTGCGTTTGCGTCGCTGGTTGATTTCACCAGTTGGTCGGTGGGCGCGCTGGCGCCGCAGGGTGTCTGGATGGCCATGAAAGG
Source organism: Polaromonas sp. CG_9.11 (assembly GCF_015752225.1). Lineage (NCBI taxonomy): Bacteria > Pseudomonadati > Pseudomonadota > Betaproteobacteria > Burkholderiales > Comamonadaceae > Polaromonas > Polaromonas sp. CG_9.11. The sequence goes on along the minus strand of NZ_JADOVE010000021.1, from coordinate 12,330 downwards.
CAAGCATCCAGGCGATGAATTGCTGGCCTTGCCCGAAAACATTGCAATGTTTCACGTGGAACAATTGAAGGTTCCCGGTCTGGAAGCAGAGCGCTGCCTGCTGTGGCTGCGCCCCGTGTCGTAAACTCGGGGTCTCTACTACTGGAACCTTTCATGCCGGGCTCGTTTGTTGGTGTTGCCGACTATGGCGCTTTTGTTGTTGCCATTCTGGTCTTTCTGGCCATTCCCGGCCCCGGCAACCTGGCGTTGATCACCTCGACCGGCAAGGGCGGTGTTGCGGGCGGCATGGGCGCTACCTTCGGTGTGATTGCCGGTGACCAGTTGCTGCTCTGGGCAGCTGTGGCGGGCGTATCGGCCTTGATGGCGGCCTATCCCGCTGCTTTTCATGCCGTTCAATGGTTGGGCGCGTTGTACCTGGCCTGGCTGGGCTTGAGGATGCTGCTGGCCAAGCCGGGCGCCGCGCCCATTTTGCAGATCAAGCCGCGCCATTATTTTCGCCAGGCCTTGTTGATCACCCTGCTCAATCCCAAGGCCATCGTGTTTTACCTGGCCTTCTTTCCGCTGTTCGTTGACCCGGCGCAGCACCAGGGCCTAAAGACCTTTGGCGTGATGGCTGCCACCATCGCGGTACTGACATTTCTTTATGGCCTGACGGCCGTGCTGCTGACCTGGAAGTTGGCCGCGCGCATCCGGGCCAATCCAAAAATATCGATAACGCTCGAAAAGGCGGCTGGCATATTTTTGATTGCCTTTGGCATCAAGCTCGCCCTTTCCCGGTAAACCAGACACTGCAATCCTCGATTCCCTCAACGGAACGACAACCCAACAAGACGCTATGGCCAAAATATTCTGCATTGCCAACCAAAAGGGCGGCGTGGGCAAGACCACCACCACCGTCAACCTGGCCGCCGGCTTGAGCCAGATCGGCCAGCGCGTGCTGATGGTCGACCTGGACCCGCAGGGCAATGCCACCATGGGCTCGGGCGTGGACAAGCGCAAGCTGGAAATGACGGTCTACGACGTGCTGCTTGAAGCCGCTTCGATTGTCGATGTGCGCGTTCACAGCGAGAAATGCGGCTACGACGTGCTGGGCGCCAACCGCGAATTGTCGGGCGCAGAGATTGAACTGGTGACGCTGGAGCGGCGTGAAAAGCGCCTGAAGCAGGCGCTGGCCAAGGTGGACAAGGACTACGACTTCATCCTGATCGACTGCCCGCCGTCGCTGTCAATGCTCACGCTGAATGGGCTGTGCGCGGCGCACGGCGTCATCGTGCCAATGCAGTGCGAATACTTTGCGCTCGAAGGCGTGACCGACCTGGTCAACACCATCAAGCAGGTGCATGCCAACCTGAACAAGGATTTGCAGATCATCGGCCTGCTGCGCGTCATGTTCGACCCGCGCATCACGCTGCAACAGCAGGTCAGCGAGCAGCTCAAGGGGCATTTCGGCGACAAGGTGTTCAACACCGTGATTCCACGCAATGTGCGCCTGGCCGAAGCACCGAGCTACGGTCTGCCGGGCGTGATTTTCGACCCGAATTCCAAGGGCGCGCAAGCCTTCGTGGCCTTTGCCCAGGAGATGGTCGGACGCGTTCTTTAGGTTTTACGCCGAATTTACGGGTTAAAACAGTGCTTTGCGCATATGCGACGGGCGCAAGTAGCTATTAAAAACATAGCAAATTGAAATTTTTGCACTGAATGCCTGAGCCATGCCATGAACCCCTCCAATGTCCTGATTCTTCCCGGCTGGCAAGGCAGCGGCCCGGACCACTGGCAAAGCCGCTGGGAGCGCCTGCATGGCTACACCCGGGTCGAGCAACACGACTGGATGCGCCCGCTGCGCGGCGACTGGATTGCGCGGCTGGAAGATGTGCTGCTGGCGTGCGATGTGGAGCGCGATGGGCCCGCCGTGCTGGTCGCACACAGCCTGGGGTGCCAGCATGTGGCCGCCTGGGCCGCGCACAGCCGCAACACCCACCGGGTGAAAGCCGCCCTGCTGGTCGCGCCGGCCGATGTCGAACGCGACGATGTGCGCACGCTGCTGCCCAGCTGGTCACCGGTTTCCCTGGCAAAGCTGCCCTTCAAAACAATGCTGTTCGCCAGCGGCAACGACCCCTTTTGCAGCCTGGCGCGCGCCCGGCAGTTTGCCTTGGCCTGGGGCGCCGATCTCACCGATGTGGGCGCGTGCGGCCACCTGAATGCCGAAAGCGGCCTGGGCGACTGGCCGCAGGTGCATGAACAATTGGTCTGGCTGATGCGGGATACTTCCGCTTGAGCTTCCCAGACCGCGCCAACCCCTATACCGATTAAAGAAAGACAAGACAACGCCATGGTCACCAAAAAACAAAAAGGCCTGGGTCGTGGGCTTGAAGCGCTGCTTGGCCCCAAGGTCGATGACTCGCCCGAAGCTGCCGATGCCTTGACCGCGTCCAGCAGTCCCGGATTGCCGGCTTCGCTGCTGCTCGACGACCTGGTGCCGGGCCAGTACCAGCCGCGTACCCGCATGGACGAGGGCGCGCTGTACGAACTGGCCGAATCCATCAAGGCGCAGGGCATCATGCAGCCGATCCTGGTGCGGCGCCTGAAAAGCGGTGCCAACAGCGGCAAGTACGAAATCATTGCCGGCGAGCGGCGCTTCCGTGCGGCGCGTCTGGCCGGGCTCGACAGCCTGCCGGTGCTGATCCGCGATGTGCCCGACGAGTCGGCGGCCGCCATGTCGCTGATTGAAAACATCCAGCGTGAAGACCTCAACCCGCTGGAAGAAGCGCAGGGCCTGCAGCGTCTGGTGAAAGAGTTCGGCATGACGCATGAACTCGCCGCACAGGCCGTGGGCCGCTCGCGCAGCGCTGCGTCCAACCTGCTGCGCCTGCTGAACCTGGCCGATCCGGTGCAGACCATGCTGATGGCCGGCGACCTGGACATGGGCCACGCCCGGGCGCTGCTGGCGCTGGACCGGGCGACGCAGATCACCGCCGCCAACCAGATCAGCGCCCGCAAGCTGTCGGTGCGCGAGGCCGAAAGCCTGGTCAAGAAACTCGGCAGCGAGTTTTCGCTGACACCCAACAAGGCCCCGCCTGAAAAAGCGCGCGACACCCTGCGGGTGGAAGAAGAACTGGCCGACCTGCTGATGGCCGCTGTCGATGTGCGCATCAAGAAGCAGGTCAAGCGCAACGGCAAGCGGGAAGCGGTGGGCGAACTGGCTATCCAGTTTTCGTCGCTGGACGAGATCAACGGCCTGATTGAGCGTTTGCGCCGTACCGCTTGATGCCGGCAGGGTGTGGCATGCCTGCCGTGGTGAACCCATGCCGTCTCACGCCCGTAACAAAGTTTCAGTCATCAACTTGCCTCGCCATTCCGTAGCGGAATGGCGCGATGTTCATGGCAGGACGACAGCGTCAAGGCGACGGGTATGGCAAGCGGGCTGGATTTATTCCTACGTGGTCTAGAGGTGATTCCCGTGTTTTCATGGCCACCGCAGGCCTGACCATGAACGCACCCGAAACTTTTGGCCCATGCCCTTCATGCCATGCCTTCTACTGCCACGCTTGAAATCTGTCGTCCGCCCCTGAGCCTTTTGGGCACTGAACCGTGGCGTGCCGCGCTGGAGTTCCTGGCCTTCAAGGTCAACGGTGCCAGGCAAAGCAAGATGGTTCCCGCAGGCGATGGACACCCTGTCATCATCTTTCCGGGCCTGGCCACCGACAGTTCGGCAATTGCCCCGCTGCGCGACTACTGCGAATCCCTTGGTTACAGCACGCTGGACTGGGGCAGGGGGTTCAACACCGGTCCCAAGGGGGACCTGGACCGCTGGCTGGAAGATCTGGCCGCGCACACCGCCAAGGTGCTGGGCGGGCACCAGGGAAAAGCCACACTGATTGGCTGGAGCCTGGGCGGACTTTACGCCCGTGAAGTCGGAAAATTGCTGGCGCCGCAGGTGCGCCAGGTCATCTCCATTGGCACCCCGTTCAATGCCGAGGCTGACCACACCAACGTCGGCTGGCTGTTCCGCCTGCTCAGCGGCTCGTCGGCGGCCATCGATCCGGTGCTCAGCCGGCGCCTGCGTACCCCGCCCCCGGTGCCCACGACCTCGATCTACAGCCGCTCCGACGGCGTGGTGGCGTGGGAAACCTGTCGCCATGACCGTCCCGCCAGGCAGGTGCAGGACATCGAGATCAATGGCAGCCATATCGGCATGGGCTGGAATCCGGCGGTGCTGCAGATTGTGGGCGACCGCCTTGGCCAGCCTCTGACCCACTGGCAGCCTTACAGGCATGCCGCCTGAAGCCTGCGTTCGGACCGCGTGATTGATTCTTCAGGCAGCCCGGCCTTGCATGGGCGAACTGGCTGAAATCTCCCGGGTTACGACACCATGCCGTCGTTGACGGTAAGCAGGCCGTGATGCGCGCGTCTCTTGCTTGTGCACCCATTACAAAAACCGGCCCGACCAGGCAAGGGACGCGACACCTCGTGCACATCGCTGAGAACCAGCGGGCAATGCGCAGGTGGAAACCTTCATGCTGCATGCGATTTCGTGAGTGAAAACTGCGAAGCCATTGCCCGCCGGCGCCGGCTCCGGCGGCAGTGGACATTGCCATGGTTCGTGACCTTATCCGCCGCCCAGGCGCTTGACATAAAAAAAGCGGCCTTCCTGTGAGGGAACGCCGCTTTGCCGGTTTTTGAAGGCCCTGGCTTCAGGACTCTCAGCCGCTGCGAATGGTCAGCGATAGATATTCTGGCCGCCGTTTTGCTTCCACTCGTTTTCAAAGTGCATGGCATCTTCGTCATTGCGGGTTTTCAACCCCATCAGGATGCCGCCGTTTTTGACACCTTCTTCATATTCCTTGACGCGCTCTTCAGGAATGTTCCAGCCGATCAGGGCGCCGAGCAATCCGCCGCTGGCAGCACCGGCTCCGGCACCGGCCGCCGCGGCCGCCAGCGGACCTGCAATGACCAGACCCAGGCCGGGCAGGGCGATGCTCGTGCCCACGGCTGCAATGCCTGCCAGGATGGCGCCGATGGTGCCGCCGATGGCGCCGCCAATACCGGCGCCTTCAGCAGCTTTGTTGCCCAGCTCGGTTTCCTTGCCCACCGTGCTGTCGTCAGAAAAGTGACGCTTGCGCGTGTCATCAGACATCACCAGGTTGACATCATCCTTGGAATAGCCGCGCGTATGCGCTGCGTTGTAGGCGGCTTCGGCGCTGGCGCGGTCCGGAAACAGGCCCGTCACCATGTTGCTCGTCCCTGTGGTGGACGTGCTGCTGCTGCCGGTGTAAGGGGTGGCGTTGGGGTTCATGTTCATGATGATCTCCTTTTTTCAACTTAAAAACAAAAAGAACGGGGGCAATCAGTTGCGGTCGGCACGCGCTGCGCGGGTCATTCCCGTGGCGCGGTTGCCTGTCGTGCCGCTCATGGCCGCGGTGCTGCCGGTCGTGGCGGCAGGGGCTGCAGTGGTGGTGTTGTTGTTGCTCATGGCATCGCTGGCACGCTGCGCAGGCGGGGGTGCGGTACGCACCACCGTGGCGGTATCGCTGCGTGGCACGGCCTGCCGCATGGCCGATGCCGCTTCCCGTGGTGTCACGCCTACCGTGTCAGGCGCCGATGCGCCAGTTGCCGGCGCTGGGGTCTGGGCTGATGCGCTGGCTACCGCGAGTGCCATTAAAGCTCCCAGGGAAATTGATTTGATGTGACGTTTCATGGTCTTTTCCTTCCGAAAAATTTTGCGGTCAACACGCCTGGCGTGTTTTCGATCAGCTTCGAATGCAAGCTGTCCCAACTATAAAAAGCGCAGTTTTCATCACGTTTCAGCGGTGACCGTATGGCGCCGTAGGAGAGGACCGCTTTTTTCTATGCAGGTTTCCGACATGCTGGTAATGATTTACCATTTCCTTCCATGAACGCCTGCCGTGTTGCTTCGCCGCTGAAAACCCGTTTTTTCTTCCTTTCGCGTACCCTGGCAGGGGCGTTGCTTTGCGCAAGCCTGGTGGCGCTGCTCGCCATGCCGCAGCCATCGTGGGCAGCCCCTGCGGCTGTGTCTGCTACCGCCGAGCCTCGGCCCCGGCCGCTTTCTGTAGGACAGGATGTGTCCCAGGTGACCGCGTGGATTCGCGCCACGGGCAATCACCACGGATTGCCTTTTGCCGTCATCGACAAAAAGGCCGCCATGCTGCATGTTTTTGACGCGTCCGGCAGGCCGCTCGGTTCATCGCCGGTGCTGCTGGGCCTGGCGGTGGGGGACCACTCGGTGCCGGACATCGGCACGCGCAAGCTGTCGGACATCCGGCCTGCCGAACGCACCACGCCGGCAGGCCGCTTTATGTCCGAGCCGGGGCGCAACCTGCAGGGCGAGGACATTGTCTGGATCGACTATGACGCGGCTGTCTCCATGCACCGCGTCCGCGCCAGCAACAAGGCCGACCGGCGGCTGGAGCGTCTGGCCACGCCGACGGTGGCCGACAACCGGATCTCCTACGGCTGTGTCAACGTCCCTGCCGCGTTCTATGACGCGCGGATCAAACCGGTGTTCGGGCTCAAGCCGGCCATTGTTTACGTGCTGCCCGAAACCCGCTCCGTGGGCACCTTGTTCGGCCTGGCCGATGGCAGGACGCTGGCGCCATGACAACTTTCGGCGGCAACAGGCGAATCACTCAGGCGGGAAGCTGGCGAGCAAATGGCATCCACCAGCCAGGCAACGGGCCAGGCGCAGCGGCAAAGCAGGGCTGCTAGGCAACAGCCAGCAGAATTTTCTCGATCTCGCCGAACTCGGCGGGCTTGACCAGGTGGTGGTCAAAGCCGGCCTCCTGGGAACGCTGCCGGTCGGAATCCTGCCCATAACCGGTCAGGGCCACCAGCACCACGTTTTTGAGCCCGGCCAGCCGGCGAATCCGCTGCGCCACCTTGTAGCCGTCGAGCCCCGGCAAGCCGATGTCGAGCAGGATCACGCCGGGCTGGCAGTCAATCGCCGCCTGCACTGCCGCCGGGCCGTCGTAAGCCAGCCAGATGCAATGGCCGGTCATTTCCAGCAGCAGGGCCAGGCTCTGTGCGGCGTCGACGTTGTCATCGACCACCAGGATGCGCTGTGCTGCCTTTGCGGGCACCTGGGCGCTGCCGACCAAAGCGGGCGAAGCGGGCGCCAGCGCTGCCCGCATGACCGGCAGCCGAACGACAAACTCGCTGCCCCGGGAAAGGGTGCTGGACACCGTGACCGTGCCGCCATGCAGTTCCACCAGCTGCTTGACCAGGCTCAGGCCAATGCCCAGCCCGCCTTGCGAGCGGTCCAGCGAACGGTCCGCCTGCGTGAACAGCTCAAAGATGCGCGGCAGCAGCTCTGGCGCCATGCCAAGGCCGGTATCGCGCACCCGGATCGTCGCCATGGGTGCTTGCGCGTGTGCGCCGCTGGCCACGGGTTCGATTTCAACGTTCAACCCGATGTGACCGCCGCTTGAGGTGTATTTGGCCGCATTGGTGAGCAGGTTCACCAGTACCTGTTCCAGCCGCGCGGCATCGGCATGCACAAACACCGGCTCTGGCGGCCGGGACACCGTGAGCACATGCCGGTGTTCCGCAATGAGGGGGTTGACCGCCTCCACGGCGTTTTCCACGATGCTGTCCAGGCTGACCTGCTCCAGCCGAAGCCGCACATTCCCGGTCGTGATGCGTGAAACGTCCAGCAGGTCGTCCACCAGGTGCTTGAGATTTTTCAGCTGGCGCTCCATGATGCCGCGGCTGTGTTGTTGAAGCGGGTCGGCGTCCGCCGGCAGGCGCAGCAGCTGCATTGCATTGGAAAGCGCCGCAAGCGGGTTGCGCAACTCATGGCTGAGCATGGCCAGGAACTCGTCCTTGCGGCGGTGCAGGTCCGTCAGCGCCTGCGCCTGTTCGACAGTCTCGCGCTGCAGGCGGGCGCGTTCGGTCACGTCATAGCAGCAGGTGATGGCGCCGGTGATGTGTCCCGCCTTGCCAACCAGGGGCACCACATGGGTGATGACGATCATGCTCGGGCCGGCAGGTGGCTCGATCACGAACGCTTCGTCATAGACCGCCGGAATGTTGCCCTTGAGCACCTCGGCCGTGCGGGCCTGCAGGGTGGGCGTCAGCGTCCCGTCGGGAAGACGGACCCCCTGCGCCGTGAAAAATGTGCTGTCGCCTTCGCTGACCACCGGTTCGGCGCCCCAGAGCTCCAGCGCCGCACGATTGCATTCCTGCAGCCGCCCCGCAGCGTCGGATGAAAAAATGGCAATCGGCCCCCAGTCAAACAGGGCGCGAAAACGCGCCTCGCTCTGGCGCATGGCCTCTTCGGACTTCATCCGGTCGGTAATGTCGCGGAAAAGAACCGCCACGCGCCCGCTTTCATGACCCCCCAACCGGAAGGCATAGGCATCGAACCAGCGGCCATCCATTCCCTTGGCTTCGTTGACAAAGCGATGCGGCTCGCCGGTCAGGGCGACCTTTCCATAGATTTCAAACCAGTGCGACTCCATGTCGGGAACCCGCTCGTGCATCCGCCTTCCCTTGGCATCCGACATGCCGGTCTGCTTTCCACGGGACGGGTTGACTTCCAGAAAACGATAGTCGACGGGCACTTTGCCGTCGTCAAAAATGATTTCGACGATGCAAAAGGCTTCGTCGATCGAGTTGAACAACATCTGATACTGCGAGTCGACATGCCGCAGTGCCTTTTCGGCCTGCTGGCGACGCGCCAGTTCCCGGCGCAGGCAGACAAACAGCAGCAGCAGCGCCAGCGCGCCCAGCGTGCCGCCAAGCAACACCGCTTGCAGCGTGCGGCGGCTGTCGGCGTTGCTTTGGGCTTCATGGCTTTTCAGGTTTTGAGTTTCCTCGGCCTTGGCCTCTGCCACCAGCGCACGAAGCGGGTCCATGATGTTCTTGCCAGCAAGCGCCGTGACCGCCTGGCTGGCGGCCAGCAGGCCCTGGATCTGGCGCACGGCGATGGTTTCTTTGAAAATTTCCATTCTTTCCCCCAGCCCCTGCGTGAGCGCGGCAATCCGCTGCTGCTGGCGGGCATTGCCCGTGGTTAGCAGGCGCAGGCTCTCCAGCCGGGCTGCGAACACGCCCACGGACTCCAGGTAAGGCTTCAGGTACTCCGGCTGCCCGGTGATGAGGAAACCGCGCTGCCCGGTCTCTGCATCCTTGAGGCTGGAAAGGAAATCATCAAGCTGCGACATGATCGCGCGGCTCTGCGCTTCGCGCTGTGCCGAAACGGCCGCCGCCTGCATGCTTCGATAGGCCAGCCCGCCAACGCCGACCAGGCAGGCCAGCACCAGTATCAGCAAGCCATTGACCAGACTGCGCTTGATGGCATCGGGCGGCGCGCCGGCCACGGCGCTTTCATGCATCTGCTGCGCCGTTCTGTCGGCTGCGAGTTCAGCCGTGGTCATGGCGCGTCCGGACCGGGCAAACCAGTGCTTGGGCACACTGCGGCAGCACACCGGAAGCGGGCTGTTCGAAAAAGTGAAAGTGAACGTGAAGGGGTGTCATCGGCAGCAAAAGAAGTCAAGCGGTCAGGAATCGAGGCATCTTGACAGGTATTCACACTTCCCACGCAACGCCGTGTGCCGACGAAAATCCAGCAGGACTTCCTGGAAGTGCTGCAATACCGGGTTTTATTGCTAATTTTTTAATAGCGCAGTGCGATACGGTGCCTGTACCCCAGCGGATAAGCGATGCGTTACGCCGCAGACAGATCTTCAGGTCAGGCGGTGTCAGCAGTCTTTTTTTCTTGGCTTAAAAAACAAAATGTATCATTTAAACTGATAAAAACGATAAATAAGATAAAAAATAATCAAATCTGCATATTTTTACAACGCGAAAATCTTGCCCGGATTCATGATGTTCTTCGGATCGAGTGCGCGTTTGAGGGTGCGCATCATGTCCACCGCGCCGTCGCCCGTCTCGCTCAGCAAAAAGTCCATCTTGCCCAGGCCAATGCCATGTTCGCCGGTGCAGGTGCCTTCCAGCCGCAGCGCCCGGGCCACCAGCTTGTGGTTCAGGTCTTCGGCGGTTTCACGTTCTTCGGGTTTGTCGGGGTCGATCAGGTAGCCGAAGTGGAAATTGCCGTCGCCGACATGGCCGACCAGAAAGTAGGGAATGCCGCTGGCGTCGGCCTCGGCCACCGATTCCAGCAGGCAGTCGGCCAGGCGCGAAATCGGCACGCAGGTGTCGGTTGAAATCGCCCGGCAGCCGGGTTTGCTCTGGATGGCGGCAAAGTAGGCGTTGTGCCGTGCCGTCCACAGCCGGGTGCGTTCCTCAGGCGTGCTGGCCCATTCGAAGGCGTTGCCGCCCTGGCCGCTGGCCAGTTCCTGCACCAGTTCGGCCTGCTCTTTCACGCTGTTCGGCGTGCCGTGGAACTCCATCAGCAGCATGGCTTCCTCGCGCAGGCCGAGCCGGCTGTGGGCGTTCACCATGCGCACGGTGTTGGCGTCGATCAGCTCGACGCGCGCAATCGGCACGCCCAGCTGGATGATCTCGATGGTCGTGCGCACTGCCGCCTCGATGTCCGGAAACGAGCAGATCGCCGCTGAAATCGCCTCGGGCAGCGGGTAGAGCCTGACCGTGACTTCGGTGATCACGCCCAGCGTGCCTTCGCTGCCGACCATCAGGCGCGTCAGGTCGTAGCCGGCGGCGGACTTCTTGGCGCGGGTGCCGGTGCGGATGACGCGGCCGCTGGCCGTCACCACTTCCAGCGCCAGCACGTTCTCGCGCATGGTGCCGTAGCGCACGGCGTTGGTGCCGCTGGCGCGCGTCGCGCTCATGCCGCCCAGCGTCGCGTCGGCGCCGGGGTCGATGGGGAAAAACAGGCCGGTGCTCTTGATTTCTTCATTCAGCTGCTTGCGCGTCACGCCCGCCTGCACGGTGACCGTCAGGTCTTCGGCATGGATCGCCAGCACCCGGTTCATGCGGCTCACGTCGATGCTGATGCCGCCCTGCACGGCCAGCAGGTGGCCTTCGAGCGAAGTGCCGACGCCAAACGGAATCACCGGCACGTGGTACGCGCCGGCCAGCGTCACCGCGTCGGCCACGTCCTGCGTGCTTTCGGCAAACACCACCGCAGCCGGCGGCAGCGAGGTGAACGACGACTCGTCGCGGCCATGCTGCTCGCGCACCACCAGCGCGGTCGAGCAGCGCTCGGCAAAGCGGGTTTTCAACGCGTCGATCAGGGCCTGCGGCGTCTCGCGCTGCAGGATTTCGGGCAACAGGTGGGGGAACAGCGGTGCGTTCATGGGTGTCTCCTGAGGGGGAAGCCCGAGTTTACGACCTGAAGCGCCACCCGTGCTTTCACGCTGGCCGGGTGCCGGGCTGCCAAAGCCTGCGGCGGGCAAGGCCATCGCCGGCTGGGCCGGGCTGAAGCTTGATAAGCTTGCCGCCTGCCCATCAACCTTCTCAACCCACTGCGCCTTGCGCGCACTTCACTCCCATGGCCAACAGACTTTCACAAATTGCCACGCGCACCGGCGACAACGGCACCACCGGACTGGGCGACAACACCCGCGTTTCCAAGGACAGCCTGCGCGTTCACGCCATGGGCGACGTTGACGAGCTGAACTCGAACATTGGCGTGCTGCTGTGCGAAGACCTGCCCGCTGACGTGCGCGACCTGCTGGTCGAGGTGCAACACCAGCTGTTCAACCTGGGCGGCGAGCTGTCGATTCCGGGCTTTGAGCTGCTCAAGCCCGGCGCGCTGCTGGTGCTGGACGAGGCGCTGCAAACCTACAACGCCCAGTTGCCGCGCCTGGCCGAATTCATCCTGCCCGCCGGCAGCCGGGCCGCGTCGCTGGCCCATGTGTGCCGCACCGTGGCCCGCCGCGCCGAGCGCGCCGTGGTCGCCCTGGGTCAGCAGGACGCGCTGAAAGACACGCCGCGCCAGTACCTCAACCGCCTGAGCGACCTGATGTTCGTGCTGTCGCGCGTGCTCAACCGCATGAACGGCGGCGACGATGTGTACTGGAAAAGCGAACGCATGGCGCGCATGGCGCAGGACGATGCTGCAGAGGCGCCAACCGGGTCCTGAGCCGGGCTGTTATTGCGTGCAACTGCTATTGAAAAAATAGCTGGCAGCGCATGACTGGCGAGCGCTAATAGCCAAAATACTTGCAAAGAAATGACTGCTCCAGCTCATCGAAGGGTTTCATTTTTTCTGTCATTGCGGACTTGATCCCAATGGCACTACCTTAAGCACAGACCTCAGCCATTGAGCGGGCACGGCTGGCTTGAAGCCGGGCTTTGGGCAGGGCACGCGGCTGGGTTAAAGAGCGCATGTTTTTAGGCCGTCGCTTGACCGCGCGTGGCTCTACGCGGCCTGGCCGCTTGGGGCACAGCACG
>NZ_JADOVE010000020.1:0-100074 GCF_015752225.1 Polaromonas sp. CG_9.11 | reverse complement strand
AACCCAGAAACCCCACAAATCAAGGAGCTTCGAAACACGCAAAAAGTAGCCTGACTCACTTCACTTCAGGCGACAACTTCCTTGACAGCCACCGGCCCGTGCGTGAGGTGTACCTCAATCCCGATCAAAAGCATGACCAAAAGGAGAGCAGCAAGGAGTTCAACAAAGCCGCTTAAATTCAAGACTCACAGGCGACAACTAGCTTGACATTCACCGGGGGCGAGCGTTGCCCGGGCTATGCGCCGTGCGGGCACTGGCATACCACGACGTTTGTCTGCGCGTTGAGTGCCCAAGGACTTCTGGCGCCCTTGGTGCTGGACGGGCCGATCAACGGCCAGGCCTTTGTCGCCTGGGTCGAGCAGTTTTTGGCGCCCGAGTTGCGCGCAGGAGGTATCGTGGTGATGGACAACTTGAGCGTCCATAAAGTTGCCGGTGTCAGCGCGGCCATTGAAGGCGCAGGCGCGGCGTTGCGCTACTTGCCGCCCTGCAGCCCGGATTTCAACCCGATTGAGCAGGTGTTTGCCAAGCTGAAGGCCTTGCTGCGCAGCACCCAGGCCCGCACGTCGGCTCACTGCTGGACAGGTTCGCGCCTGATGAGTGCGAACGTTATATTCGCCATTGCGGCTATTGCCACTCAGGATGATTCCACTCTAGCGTTCCGGCGCAATCGACTCTGCGTAGTCATACAAGGCGCCCAGAATCGCCTCGGCATGATCGTCGGCAGTTTCGGCCAAGGCGTCAATTTCTTCGAACAACGCATCCACATTGCGTGCGCCCCCGCCGCCTTCGAGCAGCCGTGCGGTCCGGTGCGCTTCCCAGCGCTCGGAATCTTCCGGCCCCAGAGTTTGCGGAAAATTTCTGGCGCGGTAGCGAAACACCAGTTCGGGCAAGCGCGGGTCATCAAACCCCATGCGGCTGTGCGCCAGTTCGTCGGCCGACATCGCGCGCAGCTGGTTCAGCCTGCGGCGGTCATCGTTACCAATAAAGCCGCCATACAGGTTTTCATCCACGTCGGACAAGTCTTGTGCGGGGCGCCGGAACACTTCGGACCAGATTTCGCTCATGTCGGGCAAGCTGGCGGCAATTTCGGCATGGCGCAGCGCCTTGTCCTTGTCCACTCCCCAGCGCGTAGCCATGTTGGGCGTTAAAGTTTGTAGATTACGTACGACCATGGGTGACTTGTTCAGGTGAACCGACTTGACCGGCAGGCGCAGCATGCCTTCGGGCAGGTCAGCCGACTTGCTGAACAGCCGCAGGCGCAGCGTGGCCACGTCTAGCTGCGGCAACTCGCTCGGGTCGTGCGCCAGATCCCAGGCGAGCACTTCGTTCTTGTTCGCCGGATGGGAGGCCAGCGGAAACATGATGGCCAGACAACCACGCTCGGGGGGAAACATGCCCGAGACATGCAAGAAAGGCCTGGACAATTGCGCCGTCGCCGGCAGTCCGAGTTCGCAGAGGACCCTAGCCTTCTTGTGCAGCCCCAGGCAAAAGTCGAACAGCTTGGGCTGCGCCGCGCGGATCAGCCGGGCCAGCGCAATCGTGGCGCGCACATCCGACAGCGCATTGTGCGCGGCCTCATGCATCAGGCCATTGGCCCGGGCCAGATCTTCGAGCCTGAAGCTGGGCTTGCCGTCTTCCTTCAGCGGCCAGTTGATCCCGTCAGGACGAAGCGCATAAGCCATCCGCACCACATCCAGCAAGTCCCAGCGACCACATTCGTTTTGCCATTCGCGGCCATACGGGTCGATCAGGCTGCGCCAGAACAGGTGACGCGTCACTTCGTCGTCAAAGCGGATGGTGTTGTAGCCCACGCCGATCGTGCCAGGCTGCGCCAGCACCTGTTCGATCTGCGTGGCGAACGCATGTTCGGGCAAGCCCTGCGCCAGGCAATGCTGGGGCGTGATGCCGGTCAGCACGCAAGACGCCGGGTCTGGCAGGTAATCATTGGCCGGCTGGCAGTAAATCATCAACGGCTCGCCGAGCTCGTGGAGTTCGGCATCGGTGCGAATCCCGGCAAACTGCGCCGGCCGATCGCGGCGCGTATTGAGGCCAAAGGTTTCGTAGTCGTGCCAGAGAAAGGTGTGGGAATCCATGGGCTGGTTTTTTCCAAGATTTTTAATCAAACTGGTCTCTTGCGCAGGTAGTACGGTCGATTTTTGCTATTTTTTTTTAGCACCATAAAAAAGGCCGGTAGCATGATGCTACCGGCCTTTATGAGCCTGCCAGCCGGTTCAGGCTGGGTTCAGGCGGTCAACTCGCCTCGGCGGCTTCCGATTCCGGCTTGGCACGGCCTTCGCGCTTGGCGAGCGGCTGGATGTCAAGCTCGACTTCGCCGTTTTCCACGCCCTTTTCGTCAGTCGTGACCTTCATGTCCACGGTCAGGCGACCGCCCTCGGTCAAACGGCCAAACAGCAACTCGTCGGCCAGCGCACGGCGGATCGTATCCTGGATCAGCCGCTGCATCGGACGCGCGCCCATGAGCGGATCGAAACCCTTCTTGCCCAGGTACTTGCGCAGCGTGTCGGTGAACGTCACCTCGACCTTCTTCTCGGCCAATTGGGTTTCAAGCTGCAGCAGGAACTTGTCCACCACGCGCAAAATGACCACTTCGTCGAGCGCCTTGAAGCTCACCACCGCATCGAGCCGGTTGCGGAACTCGGGCGTGAACAGGCGTTTGATGTCCGCCATTTCATCGCCGGCTTCTCGCGGATTCGTGAAACCGATGGTCGCCTTGTTCATCGTCTCAGCGCCCGCATTGGTCGTCATGACAATGATGACATTGCGGAAATCGGCCTTGCGCCCGTTGTTGTCAGTCAGCGTGCCATGGTCCATGACCTGCAGCAGCACGTTGAAGATGTCCGGGTGCGCCTTTTCGATTTCGTCAAGCAGCAGCACGCAGTGTGGCTTCTTGGTGACGGCTTCGGTCAGCAGCCCGCCTTGGTCAAAGCCCACGTAGCCCGGCGGGGCGCCAATCAGGCGGCTCACGGCATGGCGCTCCATGTATTCCGACATGTCAAAGCGGATCAGCTCGATGCCCATGATGTAGGCCAGCTGCTTGGCCGCTTCGGTCTTGCCGACACCCGTGGGACCGGAGAACAGGAAGGAACCAATCGGCTTGTCGTCCTTGCCCAGGCCTGAACGCGCCATTTTGACAGCCGACGCGAGCACATCAAGCGCCTTGTCCTGACCAAACACCACGCTTTTGAGGTCGCGTTCCAGCGTTTTGAGCTTGCCGCGGTCATCGTTCGAAACGTTGGCGGGCGGGATACGGGCAATCTTGGCCACGATTTCCTCCACCTCGGTCTTGGTGATGGTTTTCTTGCGCTTGTTGGCCGGCAAGATCCGCTGGGCCGCGCCTGCCTCGTCGATCACGTCAATCGCCTTGTCAGGCAAATGACGATCATTGATGTACTTGGCACTGAGTTCGGCCGCAGCTTGCAGGGCCGCCAAAGCATATTTGACGCCGTGGTGTTCTTCAAAGCGCGACTTCAGCCCCTTGAGGATGTCGACGGTCTCCTGCACCGTCGGCTCAACCACATCAACCTTCTGGAAGCGCCGCGACAGTGCGGCATCTTTTTCGAAAATACCGCGGTATTCGGTGAAGGTGGTCGCACCAATGCACTTGAGCTGACCCGAACTGAGCGCCGGCTTGAGCAGGTTGGACGCATCCAGCGTGCCGCCCGAAGCAGCCCCAGCACCGATCAGCGTGTGGATTTCATCAATGAACAAAATACCGTTGGGCTTGTCCTTCAGCGACTTGAGCACGCCCTTGAGGCGTTGTTCAAAGTCGCCCCGGTATTTGGTGCCGGCCAGCAACGCACCCATGTCGAGCGAATAGACCTGCGCTTCGGCCAGGATTTCCGGCACGTCCTTTTGCGTGATGCGCCAGGCCAGACCCTCGGCAATCGCCGTCTTGCCCACCCCGGCTTCGCCCACCAGAAGCGGGTTGTTCTTGCGGCGGCGGCACAGGATCTGGATCACGCGCTCGACTTCGTAATGGCGGCCGATCAGCGGATCGATCTTGCCTTCCTTGGCCAGCTGGTTGAGGTTGACGGTGTACTGCTCCAGCGGCGACGCCTTTTCATTCTTCTCGCCACCTTCTTCATTTTCGGCAGCGCTTTCGCCGGTTTTGGTCGGCTCGGGCGGGTCGCTTTTCTTGATGCCGTGGGCAATGAAATTGACCACATCCAGGCGCGTCACGCCCTGCTGGTGCAGGTAGTACACCGCATGCGAGTCTTTCTCGCCAAAAATGGCAACCAGCACGTTGGCGCCGGTGACTTCCTTCTTGCCGCTGCCGGTAGACTGCACATGCATGATGGCGCGCTGAATCACGCGCTGGAAACCCAGCGTGGGCTGCGTATCGACATCGTCGCTGCCGGCCACCTGCGGCGTGTTGTCCTTGATGAAATTGGCAAGCGACTTGCGCAAATCGTCCACATTGGCTGAGCAGGCGCGCAGCACTTCAGCGGCACTTGGGTTGTCCAGCAAGGCCAGCAGCAGGTGTTCGACGGTGATGAACTCGTGACGTTGCTGGCGGGCCTCGACAAAGGCCATGTGCAAGCTGACTTCTAATTCCTGGGCAATCATAGATTTTCCTTTCGGCTTGCTTGGGTAACTACTTAACTTGTCTGTTCGACGCTTAAAAGGATATTGGCCGATTTTGCCGTTATTCAATGGGCTCGCTGACACATTGCAGCGGATGACCGTTTTTACGGGCGGCTTCGGTCACCTGGTCCACCTTGGTGGCGGCGACATCCCTGGAGAAAACCCCGCAGATTCCTTTTCCATCGAGATGAATCTTTAGCATGATCTGCGTAGCCGTCTCGCGGTCCTTGTTGAAAAATTCCTGAATGACCACCACCACGAACTCCATGGGCGTGTAGTCGTCGTTCAGCAACACCACCTGGTACATCTGCGGTGGTTTGGTTTTTTGCGGGCGGCGCTCCAGTACCACCGAGTCTCCGCCGTTGACATCGGCAGGCTTGACGACAGCAGGACTTGGCGGCTTGGCCGGCGATTTGGGAGGGGTTGTTGCCATGGAAATCATTCTAGCCATCGGTATCGTTCGTTGCATCAGACAAATCAGTTGGTGTTGTACAGACAAACTTCAAGCCTGCTGCGCCAGGTTCACTTATGCGCGCTTTCCCGGCATGAAAAAACCGCCGCGGGATTACTCCGCGGCGGTCTGCATTGCTGTTTCCCGAAAAATCCGCTCACATGTGGTCGATCATGACCTGGCCAAAGCCCGAACAACTCACTTGGGTGGCGCCATCCATCAGGCGGGCAAAGTCGTAGGTGACCTTCTTGGAGGCGATCGAGTGCTCCATCGAGCTGATGATCAGGTCAGCTGCTTCCATCCAGCCCATGTGGCGCAGCATCATTTCGGCCGACAGGACCAGTGAACCTGGGTTGACGTAATCCTTTCCGGCGTATTTTGGCGCGGTGCCGTGGGTGGCCTCGAACATGGCAATGGTGTCGCTGAGGTTGGCCCCCGGCGCAATACCAATGCCGCCAACCTGAGCCGCCAAGGCGTCGGAAATATAGTCGCCGTTCAGGTTGAGCGTGGCAATCACACTGTACTCGGCCGGGCGCAGCAGGATTTGTTGCAAGAAAGCATCGGCGATCACGTCCTTGATGACGATGTCCCTGCCGGTTTTCGGACTCTTGAACTGGCACCATGGGCCGCCGTCGATCAGTTCAGCGCCGAACTCCTTTTGCGCCAGGGCATACGCCCAGTCGCGAAAGCCGCCTTCGGTGAACTTCATGATGTTGCCTTTGTGCACGATGGTCACGCTCGACTTGTCGTTGTCAATGGCGTACTGGATCGCCTTGCGCATCAGGCGCTCGGTGCCTTCGCTGGACACCGGCTTGATGCCGATGCCCGAGGTTTCAGGAAAGCGGATTTTTTTGACACCCAGTTCGTCCTGGAGAAACTTGATCAGCTTTTTAGCCTTGTCGCTGCCTGATTCAAATTCAATACCGGCATAAATATCTTCGGAATTTTCACGAAAAATCACCATGTTGGTCTTTTGCGGCTCCTTCACCGGCGACGGCACACCGGCAAAGTACTGTATGGGGCGCAGGCAGACATACAGGTCCAATTCCTGGCGCAGCGCCACGTTCAGGCTGCGGATACCGCCGCCCACGGGCGTTGTCAGTGGTCCCTTGATCGACACCACATAGTCCTTCACGGCGTGCAGCGTTTCTTCAGGCAGCCACACGTCGGGTCCGTAGACCTTCGTGGCCTTTTCGCCGGCAAACACTTCCATCCAGTGGATTTTTTTCTTGCCGCCATAGGCCTTGGCAACCGCGGCATCGACTACTTTCAGCATCACCGGAGAAATATCGACACCCGTGCCGTCGCCCTCGATGAACGGAATGATGGGCTCGTCAGGCACATTCAGAGAGTTGTCTGCGTTGACGGTGATTTTCTCGCCTTGGGCGGGCACCTTGATGTGCTGGTACATGTACTGAAGTCTCCGGTAAGCCTGGATGGCGCACCTGATTGACGCGCCGCTTCAGGAAATTGAGGTAAGAACCAATTAAATTTTAGTCCCAAAAATCTTTGCAAAGATATTTGCGCAACGCTGTCAACGCATTGAAAACTGTGTCGTTATGGAAAGGACTCCGAAAGGTTCGGGGTGCTTTCAAACGATATCTGACGTTACCAATTCCACAAGGAAATCCAAATGAACAAAATCCTCGCTACTCTGATTGCCGCCCTTTTCGCTGCAGGTGCCTATGCACAGGCGCCTGCCGCCGCACCGGCAAAGCCCGCAATGCCAGCCGTTGCAGCAACACCGGCAGTGACCGCTACTCCGGCTATGCCAACCGCCTCTGCTCCCGTTGCAAAAGCCAAGCCAGCAACAATGACCACGGAAGAAAAAGCCGCTGCCAAGGCTGCTAAAAAGGAAAAAGCCGCTGCTGCCAAGAAGGCAAAGGCAGATGCCGCCATGGCCAAAAAAGAAGCTGCTGCCAAGAAAAGCTGAAAACTGGCAAAACAGTTTCCCTCTTCAGTCAAAATGCCCGCCTAATGCGGGCTTTTTTTATTGCCGTGCTTATGCTGATGAACAAACTTCCGGGGTACGTGCGCATGGAATTCAAGAACTGCTTTTTTAACGGGCGAGCCAAGGTGTACCACCTCATCGGTGCCATGGCATCGACAACAATACTGTTGTTGCCAGTATTGACGGCTGCACAACAAGCGCCACAACTCAACCTCCAGCGGACCAAACTAAGCGCTGGCATGCATGTGATTGATGCACAGTTAGCCCTGACTCCCCAGGAGCGCCAGATTGGCTTGATGCTACGCAAGGACATGCCGCAGCATGAGGGAATGCTTTTTGTTTTCGAACAGGCCGCTGAACAATGCTTCTGGATGAAAAACACGTTGCTGCCCCTGACTGCCGCCTTCGTGGCCGATGACGGCACGATTGTGAACACGACGGACATGAAACCTGAAACCACCGATTCGCACTGTTCAGCCAAACCGGTTCGCTATGTTTTGGAAATGAATAAGGGGTGGTTTTCAAAAAAAGGCATTAAGCCCGGCAGCAAGCTGTCCGGCCCGATGTTTGAGGGACCGCGCTGATCAGCGTTGCAGCAAGCACAGTAAAAAGCCGACGTCGCGTCGGCTTTTTTTGGCTGATCGAGGTCAGTCGTCAAGCATCTGACATCAGGAAAAATTGCTTTCAGCAAATTCCCAGTTCACCAGGCTGGACAGGTAAGTTTCGACAAACTTGGGGCGTTGATTGCGGTAATCAATGTAATAGGCATGTTCCCATACGTCGACCGTCATCAAGGCTTTGTCACCTGTGGTCAATGGGGTGCCGGCGGCGCCAGTGTTGACGATGTCAACGGTACCGTCAGCTTTCTTCACCAACCAGGTCCAGCCCGAGCCGAAATTGCCGACTGCGGACTTGACAAATGCTTCCTTGAACGCTGCGTAGGAGCCAAATTTTGCATTGATGGCTTCGGCCAGCGCACCGACAGGCTCGCCACCACCGGCGGGCTTCATGCAACTCCAAAAGAAGGTGTGGTTCCATATCTGGGCAGCATTGTTGTAGACGCCGCCACTCGATTTTTTGACGATCTCTTCGAGCGTCATCGATTCGAACTCGGTGCCTTTTTGCAAGTTGTTGAGGTTCGTGACGTAGGCGTTATGGTGTTTTCCATAATGGTACTCAAGAGTTTCCTGGCTATATTGCGGAGCCAGTGCGTCCATGGCATACGGCAGCGGGGGGAGCGTGTGTTCCATATATTTCCTAGTGGGGTTGATGAGATGTCCATTGACATGCAATGGACATTGTAAAAACTAAATCAATCGGCGTGCAACCACCGTCAAATCGACCTGTCCATCGGCAAGGGTAGCGCGCACCGGCTGGCCGGGATGGGTAGTTTTCACGCTGGTGATGGCATGCCCTTCCAGGTTGGCAAGCCAGGCATAGCCGCGCTGAAGCACCAGATGCGGGTCCAGCATGTCAAGCCGCAGCTGGGCGCGTTCCAGTCGATGACGGCTGTGCATCAAACGGGCGGCCAGCACTTTTGGCAAATCACTGCTCAGCGCTTCCAATCGACGCATTTCTTGACCCAACGCCAGTTGCATGGCATGGCCAAGACTTTGGGCAATAACGCCCAGCCTGCCATGCTGGCGTATGAGCAGATGCGAAGGCTGGCGGGCGCGTGCCGTCGCCCGGTCCAGCCGCTGGCTGGCAGCCTGCATCTGCCGGTCCACGCCGTTTTGCAGACGTGAAAAAGCCTGCTCTAGTGCAGCCAGCCACGAGGTTTGCGGTTGCGCACACAACTCCGCTGCCGCCGTAGGTGTTGGCGCGCGTACATCCGCGCAGAAGTCGGCAATGGTGAAATCCGTTTCGTGTCCGACACCGCAAACTACTGGCATTGGCGAGGCAATGATGGTCCGAGCCAGCAACTCATCGTTGAAAGCCCACAGATCCTCCATCGCGCCGCCGCCACGAACCAGCAGCAGAACATCGACCTGATCTGTCGCTTGCCGCTCGGCAGCCTTGAGCAATGCAGCGCGCAGTTCGCCGGCGGCTTGTATGCCCTGCACACTGGCCGGATAGATCACCACGGGAATGTGCGGCGCCCGGCGCTGCAGGGCCGTCACCACGTCATGCAGCGCGGCGGCACCCAGCGAAGTCACTACACCGATGGCACGCGGCATGACAGGAAGCAAGCGCTTTCTGGCACTGGCGAAAAGCCCTTCGGCTTCAAGCCGGGCCTTCAGTTGCAAGAACTGCTCAAACAAGCTGCCCTGGCCGGCCTGCTGCATGGATTCGACAACCAGTTGCAGTTCACCCCGCGGCTCGTACACGCCCAGCCGGCCGCGCAATTCGACCAGTTGGCCATCGCGCGGTGAAAAATCCAGCAGACCCGCCGCTCGACGAAACATGGCGCAGCGGACCTGTCCCTGCTCGTCCTTGAGTGAAAAGTAGCAGTGCCCGCTGGAAGCGCGTGAAAAGCCGGACAGTTCGCCCTGCACCGCAACAGGGTTGAACCGGGATTCCAGACTCTGCGCGATGGCGCGCAGCAATGAGCCGACTGGCCAGATTCGGGAACCACCTTCAGACGAAGGGGCCAGCAGTCTTTCATGCGAAGGGTAAGCATCAACCACAGCAATCTCCAGAATGTTTAAAAAATCATTAGTCCACAGGCCATGAAGCGGGGCAGCAGGGCTTGCGGCATCCTTGGGATAGCCCGAAAAATGGCGCAACCCTTTGATTTAAAACGAAAAATGACTGCCTAAATTTTCATCGTTCTATCAAAATGACGGACTGGAGCGGCTTTGGGCAAGCTCAGCACAGACTTGCCCACAAAGTTATCCACAGATTTTGTGCATTGCATGATTCGATTCGCGCATGCGCAACACTCACTTTCAAGCCGCCGCAAAAGGCTTGTCGGCACGGGAGCTGCGCCATAATCCAGCACCCCTATCTGTCTGGAGATGCGCATTGTTTTCGATCATACAAGCAGCTGGCTGGCCCATCTGGCCCCTGCTGGCGTGCTCCATCGTTGCGCTGGCCTTGGTCATTGAACGGTTTTCCAGCCTAAAACCCATGAAGATTGCGCCGCCCAAGCTACTTGGCGAAGCCATGGTCGTTTCACGAACCACCGTTCCATCGCCGGACGTGGTGCTCAAACTGGAACAGAATTCGCTGCTTGGCGAGGTGCTGGCCAGTGGTTTTCGTGCCCTTGGCGCCAATCCCCGCATCAGTGAAGCCGATCTTCGTTCCACGCTGGAAGGCGCTGGCCGGCAAGCGGCGCACAAACTCGAGCGTTACCTTGCGGCACTGGCGACTATTGCTTCGGCAGCGCCCTTGCTGGGACTGCTGGGCACGGTGATTGGCATGATCGAGATTTTTGGCGCTCAGTCCGTCAACGCCAGCAACGCTGGCGGCGGCAACCCGGCGCAACTCGCGCAAGGGATATCCATTGCCCTGTACAACACCGCCTTTGGCCTGATGGTAGCCATTCCGGCCCTGATATTTTGGCGTTATTTCCGTGCCCTTGTGGATGGCTATCTGTTGTCGATGGAACTTGCAGCTGAACAGTTCGTGCGCCATCTGAACCGATTGCGCCAATGAACTTTCGACCTCGCGAGCGCCCCGAGCCTGAAATCAACCTGATTCCGTTCATTGATGTGCTGCTGGTGGTACTCATCTTTTTGATGCTTTCCACCAGCTACAGCAAATTTACCGAACTCCAGGTCAAACTGCCCGCCGCCGACGCCGAGCAACTGCGTGACTATCCGAAAGAGGTCATCGTGGCCGTCAGCAGCGACGGCCGCTACATGGTCAATCAAACCCTGGTCGATGGCCGTGGAATCGAGCCGCTGGGCGCTGCCCTCACGCAAGCGGCCAAGGCCGGGAAAGACAGCGTCATCATCATCAGCGCGGATGCCAGTGCCACGCACCAGGCGGTGATCATTGTGATGGAAGCCGCCCGGCGCCACGGGATGACGCAGATCACGTTTGCGACCCAAGGCACCGCTCGCTCAGGCGCCAGGTAAAACTGCGAATATTGACCCTTTGGTAGAACATGTCAGCTGCGTGAAAAATATTCTTTTAGTCGCCTGGCGCACGCGTGGCTGGCTGGCCTGCCTGCTCTGGCCGGTGGCGCAGGTTCACGGCCTGGTGGTCAGAGTGCGCCGGTCCCTGTACCGGCGCGGCATTCTGCGATCCAGACGCTTTGACGTACCGGTCATCGTGGTGGGCAATGTCGTGGTAGGCGGCGCGGGAAAGACACCGCTGGTGGTGGCGCTGGTCAGGCAACTTCAGTCACAGGGTTTGCGCGTGGGCGTGGTGTCTCGAGGCTACGGACGCGCCGGCCGGCACAGCCTGGAAGTCAGGGCAAACACACCGGTTGATGCGTCTGGCGACGAACCCGCGCTTATCCAGCGGGCAACAGACGCTCCTGTCTTTGTAGCTGACCGGCGAACTGACGCATTGCGCGATTTGCTTGCGGCCTACCCTGCAACCGACGTTGTCGTCTGCGACGACGGCCTTCAGCACTATGCCTTGCAGCGCGACATCGAAATTGCCGTGTTCGATGACCAAGGCGCAGGAAACGGCTGGCTGCTGCCTGCCGGCCCGCTGCGCGAACCGTGGCCCGGGCGCTTGGACGAGGGCATTGACCTGGTCCTGCACACCGGGCAGCAGGCTGCGTTTGACGGTTACACCTCACGGCGCCAACTGGCCGACCATGCAGTTGATGCCAACGGCAATCGGCTGGCATTGACGTCCTTGACGCATCAACCCTTGGTGGCGCTTGCGGGCATCGCCAATCCTGAAGCGTTCTTCGGCATGCTCAGGGATCGCGGGCTGACGCTGGACAAAACCCTTGCGCTCCCTGACCACCATGACTTCAAAAAGGAAGACCTCAAGGCCCTGTCGGGCCGGACCGTTCTGTGCACGGAAAAGGATGCGGTCAAGCTGTTCTCCCTGCCAGCCCCGCCGGGGCTGCAACTGTTCGCAGTCCCCCTCGAATTTTCGCCAGAGCCTGCGTTCTTCGCCGCCCTGGATGCGCTGCTGGCGCCTCTGCTTTCTCAATTACCATCAAGCCATGGACACCAAACTCATTGAATTGCTGGTCTGCCCCGTGACCAAGGGTCATCTTGAATACGACCGGCAAAAGTTCGAACTCGTTTCGCGCAGCGCCCGCCTGGCCTATCCTGTTCGAGATGGCGTCCCGGTCATGCTGGAAAGCGAGGCACGGCCGCTGAACGACGAAGAGCTTGGCCTGTAAGCAGGCATGAGCTTTACTGTCCTGATCCCGGCGCGCCTGGCATCCACGCGTCTGCCCAACAAGCCGCTGGCAGACATTAATGGCTTGCCCATGGTGGTCCGCGTGGCTCAGCGCGCCCTGCAAAGCAGTGCGCTGCACACCTTCGTTGCCGCTGACAGTGAAGAAATCATTGCGCAATGCAAAGCTTTCGGCATACCTGCGGTACTCACCCGCATCGATCACCCCAGCGGCAGTGACCGGCTTGCCGAAGCCTGCGATTTGCTGGGACTGGCCGATGACGCTATCGTGGTCAACGTGCAGGGGGACGAGCCGCTGATCGACCCGGCCCTGGTCGATGCGGTGGCCCAGGTGCTGCAAAACCGCCCAGACTGTGCCATGGCAACCGCCGCGCACGCCATTGATGAATTAACTGATTTTCTTAACCCCAACGTTGTCAAAGTGGTGCTGGATGCGCAGCAGACAGCCCTGTATTTCAGCCGTGCGCCGATTCCTTCAGCACGCGACCTGTCTTGCCAGGCATGGTGGCAGCAAGACAGGTTTCCCCGGCCGCTGCGCCATGTTGGGATCTATGCCTACCGGGTCGGTTTTTTGCGCCGGTTTCCGCAGTTGCCACAAGCTCCCATGGAACAGCTTGAGTCGCTCGAACAGTTACGCGCCTTGTGGCACGGCTACCGGATAGCCGTTCACATCACCGAGCAGGCACCGGGCGCCGGGGTGGACACGCCTGAAGATCTGGAGCGTGTCAGGCGCCTGACGGCTGAAAAGCCGAATCTGGCGGCGTCTGTGTAAGCTGCCGTCAGGGATGTGCATGCTATCCTAGACCGGAAAATCCTCCGGCGGCAAAAATCACGAACAACCCGCTGGGACGCAAACCGACAATGGGCCAATTGGCCGGTCAAACCTCCGGTTTGGCATGCAGAATTCACAATAATCCGAGGACATTCATGAGACTTATTTTGTTGGGCGCACCTGGCGCGGGCAAAGGCACACAAGCCACGTTCATTTGCCAAAAATATGGTATTCCGCAAATTTCCACCGGCGACATGCTTCGCGCTGCAGTCAAAGCCGGCACCCCGCTGGGCATTGAGGCCAAGAAAGTCATGGATGCCGGCGGTCTGGTCAGCGATGACTTGATCATCAACCTGGTCAAAGAACGTATTGCCCAGCCAGACTGCGCGCAGGGTTTCCTTTTCGATGGTTTCCCTCGCACCATTCCCCAGGCCGATGCAATGAAGGCCGCCGGTGTAAAAATTGATTACGTGCTGGAAATCGACGTGCCGTTTGAAGCCATCATCGAGCGCATGGGTGGACGCCGTTCGCACAGCGCGTCGGGCCGAACCTACCACGTCAAATTCAACCCGCCCAACATCGAAGGCTGTGACGACGTGACCGGCGAGCCGCTGATCCAGCGCGCAGACGACAAGGAAGAAACCGTCGCCAAGCGGTTACAGGTCTACAGCGCCCAGACACGCCCGCTGGTGGCTTACTACTCCAGCTGGGCAGAAGCCGCACCTGACGAAGCACCAAGATACCGCGCCATCAGCGGCACAGGCAGCGTTGAAGTGATCACCGAAAGAGCCTTCAAGGCGCTGTCGGACTGAACAGGTTCAGACGCCGACTCAAGCCATCCCCAAGGATGGCTTTTTTATGCCTGCCCGACCGCTGAAGACCTCGCGTCTTCAGCCGCCAGATCCAGTATCAGCGCGATCCTGGCCTTGACCGGACTGAGCCCCTGCGAATCTGCAATCGCGCAGCCCGATAGCGACAAAACCTTGCCATCAACGCAGCGCGTCGAACGCACAATACGCACCCCGGCAGCTTGCGAACTGAGCAAACCGGCTTGCAGGTCCTCATGAATCGTTCCGTTGCCTGTGCCAGCCACCACCAGCCCCCGCACGCCCTGATCGACCAGTGCCCGGACCATGAGCGAGCTCGCGCCTGCGTAATTCATAACAATCTCGACGCGGGGCCAGATTGCTATTTTTTCAATAGCTAAAAGAGCAATATCAGCCTGCGGAACTGGCCAATTCCTTAGCAATCTTAGCTTGCCTTCCTCAACATAGCCGACAGGGCCGGCATCACCGGAACCGAAGGCGTCGAGTTTGTAAGGATGCACTTTTTGCACATCCATTGCGCTGTGTACCGTTCCGGCGCAGACGACCACCACGCCGCAGGCCTCCGGATGGCTGGCGACCACCACGGCATCCATTACATTTTGCGGGCCATCAGGCGCCAGAGCGGTGGCCGGGCGCATGGCGCAGGTGAGCACCACCGGCTTGGCCGGCTGGCATGTCATCTGCAAAAAATAAGCAGTCTCCTCCAGCGTGTCCGTGCCATGCGTGATGACGATGCCCTGGACATCATCATCTGCAAGAAAATGGCGCACGCGATTCGCGAGTTGCGCCCAGACTTCAAAGCTCATGTCCTTGCTGTCGATCTGGCTCACCTGTTCGCTGATGATCGAACCGCTTCCGTGCAGCGCAGGGATGGCAGCGATCAGTTGCTCAATGCCCACCTCTGCAGCGGTGTAACCGATGTTGTCAGAGGCATGGGCAGCCTTCCCGGCAATGGTTCCGCCGGTTCCCAAAATGACCAGTTTGCGATGCTTCATAGGATGTAATTGCTTTTTTATAAAAGCTGTATGAAAATACAGTTGCTGGCTATTCATACAGGTATACTAAATTTAGCCAGAGCATAGATTTCAGGCAAGTCCCGTTTTAACCCAAGGCCCAAAGCTTATGCGCACTTCCAATGATTTTTCAGCTCTGCCTGCTGGCCGACCCAAACTTACTGCAAGACAGGCACAAATCCTGGAATTGATCCAGAAAGCAATCGCCCAGGCAGGCGCGCCTCCGACCAGGGCAGAAATTGCTGCCCAGCTCGGTTTTCGTTCACCCAATGCAGCCGAAGAGCATCTGAAGGCGCTGGCAAAAAAGGGCGTCATCGAACTTGTCAGTGGCACCTCGCGAGGCATTCGACTTCGAACCGAGGCCCTGCAAGCCTTAAACCACTCGCGGATGGAGCCGTTTTTAATGCCTTCTGACCGGATTAACCAGTGGGCCCTGCCCCTCGTGGGTAGGGTGGCTGCGGGCAGCCCGATCCTGGCGCAGGAACATATCGAACAAACGTATTTTTTTGAAAGTTCATTGTTCGATCAGAAGCCTGACTACCTCCTCAAAGTGCGCGGCATGAGCATGCGTGATGTGGGGATCATGGACGGCGACTTGCTGGCCGTGAAGCAGGCCAGGGAAGCCCAAAATGGCCAGATTGTGGTCGCCCGGCTGGGCGACGAAGTCACCGTCAAACGCTTTCACCGCAACGAGCACCTGATCGAACTGCTGTCCGAAAATCCCGACTTCAAGCCCATCGTGGTCCAGCCCGGCGAACCTTTCGAGCTTGAAGGCCTGGCCGTCGGGTTGATCCGCGGCAGACTGTCGATGTAGTTCTTCCAGCCTTTCTTGCGCTACCCGATGGCGTTGCCTTCTCTCGGGGTAGCGGCAGCTAAATCGCCACTGTTTGAAAACGATCCGCCTTTCCTTTTGGCAGACCCTGCCACGCCTGTATCCAAACTTTATCAACCGGAGTTCTTCATGCGAATCATCAGCTTTTCACATGCCCCCATGCAAGCCTTCTGGACGGTCCCGGTTCAGGCGATGGCGCCCTGGATCACCCGGATCAGGCATTCGTTTGGACACGGTGCAGTTCATTCCATTGCACAGCGCTTGGCAGGGACAGCACAATTTTCTTTTCTACCGTGCACCGCAACGGCCAGCAACCACGCCATTTTTGACATTCCTCCTGAAATTGCCCGCCCACCATGCATCCCGATGCCACAGGAACCGACACGCAGCGTGCTGCGGGTCGTACGTGAATCCGACGCGGCCATTCAGCCCGATTGCGCGGGACGCATGGTCATTTCAGGGCGAATGGCCGATGTTTGCGCAGAACTTGACCGCATGACCCTGCTAGCGGAATCCACTATCGCCGGTTGCTGATTTTTCCTGCGTCAGGAAAAAGCGTCTGGCGACCCTACAACGACTCAGAACCTGATTGCCATTCCCCGCAATTCGAACCTTGGTGTGAATCGCAAACCAAGAAATAGCCTATTCAGGTTGTGAACTACTGATCTTCGAAAAACAGGAATCTTGAAGGCACAATATCTGCATGAATATTGTGATTCTTGATGATTACCAGGACGCAGTGCGAAAACTGGCCTGCGCGGCAAAGCTTGAAGCCTACCCTGCCAAGGTCTATACCAACACCGTCAAGGGCGCTGGCCAACTGTCGGTCCGGCTGAGGGACGCTGACGTGATCGTACTGATCCGCGAGCGCACCCACCTGACCCGCCAGGTGATTGAAAAGCTTCCCAAGCTCAAGCTGGTCGTCCAGACGGGGCGGATCGGCAGCCATGTGGATGTGGCCGCCTGCACAGAACGCGGCATTGCGGTGGCCGAAGGCTCGGGCTCACCGATTGCGCCAGCGGAACTGACCTGGGCGCTGGTCATGGCGGCCACGCGCCGCATTCCCCAGTATGTGTCGCATCTCAAGCATGGCGCATGGCAGCAATCGGGTCTGAAATCGGCGTCGATGCCGCCTAATTTTGGCCTTGGATGCGTGCTTAGGGGCAAGACGCTGGGGATTTGGAGCTACGGCAAGACAGGCCAGCTGGTGGCCGGCTACGGCCGGGCATTCGGCATGCGGGTAATCATCTGGGGCAGCCCGGCCTCGCGCGAACGCGCCCAGGCCGACGGCTTTGAACTAGCACCCAGCAAGATCGAGCTGTTCAAGCAATGCGACGTTCTCAGCCTTCACCTGCGACTCGGAGAAGAAACGACCGGCATCGTCACACTGGAAGACATGTCGCGCATGAAACCCACCTCGCTGCTGGTCAACACGTCACGCGCCGAACTGATTGAATCCGAAGCGCTGATTGCGGCGCTCAACCGTGGGCGGCCGGGCATGGCAGCGATCGACGTGTTTGAATCGGAACCCATCCTTCAGGGGCATGCCCTTTTGCGGCTGGAGAACTGCATTTGTACGCCGCATATCGGTTACGTCGAGCAGGACAGCTACGAAATGTATTTTGGCGCAGCCTTTGACAATGTCATCAATTTCATCAAGGGCACACCGACGAATATCGTCAACCCAGGCGCGCTGCAAGTCAGGCGCTAGCCCTTGGCAGCCCGACCTTCGTTCAATCTTTCTACCTAGCCGGCGAATCAACCATGCAAGCAACTTTTTATCAAACGGTCGGCATCGTCGGCACAGGTGCCATGGGACGGGGCATTGCCCAGATTGCTGCGCAGGCTGGCAGCACGGTCAAACTGATGGATGCACAGGCGGGCGCTGCTGCGAAGGCGCGCGAGGCGCTGTGCAGCCAATGGGACCGGATGCGCGAAAAAGGACGCATCGGCGCCGACATCGCTGATGCCCACAAAGCCAGGGTCCAGGTCGCAGACACCCTTGACGACCTCTCCAGTTGCGACCTGGTGATCGAAGCCATCGTCGAACGGCTGGACGCTAAGAAAGCGCTCTTCGCCCAGTTGGAGGCCATCGTGCCGGAGCGTACTGTGCTGGCAAGCAACACCTCCTCGCTGTCGATCACGGCGATTGCGGCCGGTCTCACGCATCCCGGCCGCTTTGCCGGTTACCATTTTTTCAATCCAGTGCCGCTGATGAAGGTCGTGGAAGTCATTGCCGGCCTGAAGACCAGCACCGACACCTGCCAGGGTCTCAGCGAATATGCCTGCCAGACGGGCCATACGCCGGTGCATGCGCAGGACACGCCGGGCTTCATCGTCAACCATGCCGGTCGCGGTTACGGCACCGAGGCGCTGCGCATCGTCAGCGAAGGCATTGCCGATTTCGCCACCATCGACCGCATCCTGCGCGACCAGGCGGGCTTCAAGCTCGGCCCGTTCGAGTTGATGGACCTGACCGCACTCGACGTGTCGCATCCCGTGATGGAATCCATTTACCACCAGTATTACGAGGAAGACCGTTACCGCCCCAGCGTCATTACCGCGCAGCGCCTGGCGGGCGGGCTGTTGGGACGCAAGACCGGAGAGGGTTTTTACCGCTACGACGGCGGCATGGCCCAAATACCGGCCGAAGCTCCCGTGCCCGACGTGGCTGAAATGCCGCCGGTCTGGGTGTCACCCCGGGCAGCGCGGCGCTCGGAGCTGTTGCAATTGCTGAAAAACCTCGGAGCCCACATCGAGACCGGCCCCTCGCCTTCCCCGCAGGCGCTGACGCTGGTGGCACCGCTCGGTTTCGACATCACCACGGTCGCCGTGGTCGAGCGCCTGGATCCGGCGCGCACCGTCGGCATCGACATGCTGATCGATGACGCCGCCACCAAGCGCCGCGTACTGGCCACCAACCCGGCCACGCGCAGCGACATGCGGGATGCGGCCCATGCGCTGTTCGCACGCGACGGCAAGGCGGTCAGCGTGATCCGTGACAGCGGCGGCTTTGTGACGCAGCGCGTGGTGGCCACCATTGTCAACATTGCCAGCGACATCTGCCAGCAAGGCATCTGCAGCCCGAAAGACCTGGAGACCGCCGTCACGCTGGGGCTGGGCTACCCCATGGGGCCGCTGGCCATGGGCGACCGCTACGGACCGACGAATGTGCTGGAAGTGCTGTTCAACCTGCAGACCGTCTATGGCGACCAGCGCTACCGGCCCTCGCCATGGCTGCGTCGCCGGGGCGCTATCGGCCTGAGCCTGATGCACGAGGAACACTGACATGTCCGGCGCATTGAAAAGCACCAGCGAAAGCGGCACGCTCATCCTGACGCTGAGCAACCCGGAACACAAGAATGCGCTTAGCCCCGACATGTACGCCGCAGGCATTGAGGCGCTGAACGCTGCCGAGAACAACCCGGAAATCCGCAGCGTGGTGATCACCGGCGAAGGCGACATGTTTTGTGCCGGCGGCAACCTGCAACGGCTGCAGGCCAACCGGCGCCTGTCACCCGAAGTGCAGGCGCAGAGCATTGAGGCGCTGCACAACTGGATCGAGGCCATTCGCACCTATCCCAAGCCGGTGATTGCGGCTGTCGAAGGGGCGGCCGCCGGTGCGGGCTTCTCGCTGGCGCTGGCCTGCGACTTCATCGTCGCCGCTGACAACGCGGTGTTTGTAATGTCCTATAGCACCGTGGCACTGTCGCCCGATGGCGGCGGCAGCTGGAGTTTGGCGCGCGCGCTGCCTCGCGCTCTTGCCAGCGAACTGCTCATGGGGGCTGAGCGCATCAGCGCCAAGCGACTGCACGAGTTGGGACTGGTCAACTGCGTCACCGCTGCCGGCGGCGCGATCGGTGAAGCGCTGGCATTGGGCGCGCGGCTCAATGCGCGCGCGCCCAACGTGCTGGCCAGCATCAAGGACCTGATCAACGACGCGCCGGTCAACACCCTGAGCCAGCAACTGGACAGCGAACGCAACCACTTCGTTCGCAACCTGCACCATGCCAATGGTGGCGAAGGCATCGAGTCGTTCTTGCAAAAACGCTTGCCACATTACCGCTAGCATTACTCCTGATTTGATAGCTGTTCACGCATGAGCAGTATGCGCAAACGGCTTATTTTATTAAAAAATATTTTTTGTCCGCCATTTTGGCTGCGCGCCAACGGCGTGACCAGCAGCCATCTGTCCATGCAGGTTTGCACGGTTGACAGGCGATTGTCATCGGCAAAAAATCTTCCGACGCTCGCCTGCAGGATTCCGACTTGAAACGGGCCATCGCCTTCTGGCAATGCGACACCCATGCGACAGCATGCAGCTTCGCCACAGGTCGCTAAAGCGACAATGCAAAACTTGTTTAGTCACCCAAAAGACAGACCATGGACGATCCTATTCTTACGATAGATGAAAGAGCGGCCATCAACAGCGGCCGCTGGTTCTCATCCCTCTCACCTTCCCTGAGGCACGACATTCTCCGATGTGCTTACGTCAAACGCTTCAAAGACGGCGACCTCATTGCGGCGCGCGGCGACCCGCCCGAGGAATGGATCGCCTGTGCCTTGGGCGCGGTACGTGTCAGTTCGACCTCGATTTCCGGCAAGCAGGTGACCCTGACGTATGTCGAGCCGGGCATCTGGTTTGGCGATGTGGCGATCTTCGACGGCGAACGCCGCACCCACGATGCCTATGCGCATGGCAGCACCACCATCCTGTGCGTGGCGCGGGCCGACCTGCGCAAAATCCTGACGCAGCACGTCGAACTTTACGAAGCGTTGCTGCGCTTGCATGCGCGGCGCATCCGCCAACTTTTTGGCCTGGTCGAGGACCTGAACACCCTGCCCTTGCGGGCGCGGCTGGCCAAGCAGTTGCTGCACCTGGTGCGCAGCTACGGCGTTCCCAGCCTGGCCAACGGAAGCGATACCCGCATCAGTCTGCAACTGGCGCAGGAAGAACTCGCGCAACTGCTGGGCGCCTCACGCCAGCGAGTCAACCAGGAACTCAAGGCCATGGAGCGCGAGGAAGCCATCCGCATCGAGCCGGGCGGCCTGGTGGTGCGCAACCGCCAGACCCTGTTGCGCATTTCAGAAGCGGATGCCGACAAATAACAAGACCTGTCCCAAGGAACCCAGCCCCATGAGCAATTTCGACCATTTTGTCGGCACCCGGGCCGTCACCGCCGGCCAGGCCTTTGACACCGAAGCGCTCGGTGCTTACCTGAGTACGCATCTGGACGGCTTCAGTGGCCCGCTGAACGTCGAAATATTCAAGGGTGGCCAGTCCAATCCAACCTACAAGCTGATCACGCCCCATGCCAGTTACGTGATGCGCGCCAAACCCGGCCCCGTCGCCAAACTGCTGCCATCGGCGCACGCGGTCGAGCGCGAATTCAGAGTGATGCAGGGCTTGCAGGACACGGCCGTTCCCGTGCCAAGAATGTTCTGCCTGTGCGAGGACGAATCCGTCATTGGCCGTGCTTTCTACGTCATGCAGTTTGTCGAAGGGCGGGTGCTGTGGGACCAGTCCCTTCCCGGCATGACGCCCCTGCAGCGCGGCGAAATCTACGACGAGATGAACCGCGTCATGGCGGGCCTGCACAAGGTGAATTTTGCCGAATGCGGCCTGGCCGGCTACGGCAAGCCCGGCAACTATTTCGAGCGCCAGATCGGACGCTGGAGCAGGCAGTACCAGGCGTCCGTTACCCAGCCTATTGCCGAGATGGACAGCCTGATGCAATGGCTGCCGGCAAACATTCCCGCCAGCGCCCGCGATGAAGGCATGGTGTCCATCGTGCATGGCGACTTCCGGCTCGACAACTTGCTGTTTCACCCTACCCAGCCCCGGGTGCTGGCGGTGCTGGACTGGGAACTGTCCACCCTCGGTCATCCGCTGGCCGACTTCAGCTACCACTGCATGGCCTGGCACATTCCGCCCGGCACTTTTCGCGGCATTGGCGGGCTGGATGTTGCCAGCCTGGGCATCCCGACCGAGGCCCAGTACATCGCCCGGTATTGCGAGCGCACCGGCCTGACGACGCCCGAGGCGCTCCAGGCAGACTGGAACTTTTACCTGGCCTACAACCTGTTTCGTCTCGCCGCCATCCTGCAAGGCATCGCCAAGCGCGTTGAAGCCGGTACCGCGTCCAGTGCGCAGGCGGTCAGTTCTGCCGCCGGCGCACCAGTGCTGGCCAGGATGGCCTGGGATTTTGCGTTGAAGGCGCAAACCTGAATGCGCGGGACTCAACACATCCCGCGCCCCGCTGGCCCATTCACCGATTTTTCCAGCAAGCCTTTTCCGATAACCACCCGTCCCTTCAGGAGATATTCATGGATTTCGACTACACCCCCAAAGTAAAAGAGCTTCAGGCGCGCCTGTTGAAGTTCATGGATGCGCATATTTATCCCAACGAAGCACGGTTTTTCCGCGAGATCGCTGAAAACCGGGCCAAAGGCAATGCCTGGATTCCCACCACGCTGATCGAGGAACTCAAGCCCAAGGCACGCGCTGCCGGATTGTGGAACCTGTTCCTGCCGCATTCGCCGCGCGCGCCCGAAGGCCTGTCCAACCTTGAATACGCGCCGCTGTGCGAAATCATGGGGCGGGTGCCGTTTGCCGCTGAAGTCTTCAACTGCTCGGCGCCCGACACCGGCAACATGGAAACCATCGCCCGTTATGGCTCGGAAGCCAACAAGGACGAATGGCTTGACCCGCTGCTCAAGGGCGAGATCCGCTCAGCCTTCCTGATGACCGAGCCTGAAGTCGCCTCCTCCGACGCCACCAACGTGCAGTGCAGCATCGAGCGCGACGGCGACGACTATGTGATCAACGGCCTGAAATGGTGGTCGTCCGGCGCCGGTGACCCACGCTGCGCGGTGTACATCGTGATGGGCAAAACCAATCCCGAGGCTGGCCGCCACGAGCAGCAGTCGATGATCCTGGTGCCTGCCAATTCACCCGGCGTCACCGTGATCCGGCCCTTGAGTGTTTTCGGCTACGACGACGCGCCACACGGCCATATGGAAGTGCGCCTGAGCAACGTCCGCGTGCCTGCGGACAACCTGCTTCTCGGGGAAGGGCGCGGCTTTGAGATTGCCCAGGGCCGCCTGGGCCCCGGACGCATCCACCACTGCATGCGCAGCATCGGCATTGCCGAGCGTGCACTGGAACTGATGTGCAAGCGGCTCAACAGCCGCGTGGCGTTCGGCAAGCCGATTGCCCGCCAGTCGGTCTGGAGCGAACGCATTGCCGAGGCGCGCTGCATGATCGAGCAGGCCCGGCTGCTGACCCTGAATGCGGCCTACATGATGGACACTGTCGGCAACAAGGTGGCCAAGGCACAGATCGCCATGATCAAGGTGGTTGCGCCCAACATGGCCTGCCAGATCATCGACT
Organism: Polaromonas sp. CG_9.11; assembly: GCF_015752225.1. Classification (NCBI taxonomy): domain Bacteria; kingdom Pseudomonadati; phylum Pseudomonadota; class Betaproteobacteria; order Burkholderiales; family Comamonadaceae; genus Polaromonas; species Polaromonas sp. CG_9.11. Next base: position 76,956 of record NZ_JADOVE010000020.1, on the reverse strand, counting down.
GGGCCATCCAGGCCCACGGCGGTGGCGGCGTGTCGGATGATTTCCCGCTGGCCTATGCTTACGCCCACCAGCGCACCTTGCGCCTGGCCGATGGACCGGATGAAGTGCATCGTGCGTCGCTGGCCAAGCTGGAACTGGCCAAGCACCTGCCCATTCCAGGCGAGGTCGAGATGCCAGTAACGCGCGGTTGCTGATTGTCCCGGACGATTTGACGGGTATATGGCGCTATCTAATAAGTAGCAAAATATGCCCGTCATACATGCGCATAGGGCATAAATAACACGATTTTTTTATTTTCGGCAGCCAGGCGGCCCGACCGGCCGTCGCCACCCGGCTTTTTTCATTCGACGTAAAGTGGTGTGGCATCAACACAAGGAAGCCGCTGTGATCAATGTCTATTCCTGGCCGACGCCCAATGGACACAAGTTTCACATCCTCCTGGAGGAATGCGGCTTTGGCCTGGTGGGCGACTGGCAGGTTTTTCCGGTCAACATCGGGGCCGGCGACCAGTTCAAGCCCGAGCGCCTCGCCATCAGCCCGAGCAACAAAATACCGGCGCTGGTCGATCCGGACGGCCCCAACGGCAAGCCGATGGCTCTGTTCGAATCTGAAGCCATCCTGCTCTACCTGGCGTCGAAAACCGGCAAGCTCCTGACCAAAAGCGACCGGATCAATTTTCTGGTGCTGCAATGCTTGCCCTTACAGATGGGCAAGGTCGGCCCATGCCCGGTCAAACCCATCATTTTCGCGAATAGCCGCCTGAAAATATCGATTACGCCGTCAATTGCTACCCCAGCGAAACCAGGCGCCTGTACGGCGTCGTGGACAAGCCACTGGCCAAAAACAGCTTCGTGGCCTGCAACCAGTACACGGTCGCCGACATGGCCATCTTTGCGAGGCTGCGCGGCTGGCAAGACCAGGGAATCGACTGGAACGATTATCCGCACCATGAAACCCTGGTGCGACTTGGTTGGCGCCAGCCCGGCCGACACGCGCGGCGTCGAGGTGCATGCAAAATTGCGCAAGCCGCTCCGTGATCACTAACACCGCGAAATCCTCTTTGACAGCACGCAATACCAAAGGCGCCGAGGTTCAACATCTGCATTTCCTCCTGCATTGCCGGCGTTCAACACGAGCCCCAGTCAATACTGTCACCAGGACGTTTGATGGGAAAGGCAATAGTTAGCGCGTTGCCTGCATGGCGCCACCAACCAAATCGATTGGAAAATTTCGTCCCATGACAGCGTATAAATTTTTTGTCTACCTTCTGGCTGGCTGGTCAGGATTTTTCGTCATGGCGCTCGAACTGCTCGGGGGCCGGGCGCTGGGGCCGTTCTTCGGGACGGGCATCTATGTATGGGGCGCCATCATCACGCTGTTCATGCTGTCGCTGTCGGTCGGCTACCTGATCGGCGGATCGTTGTCTGCCAGCCGGCCGAGCCTGGAAAAGTTGAGCGTCATCTTGCTGCTGGCTGTCTTGGCGGCCCTTCCCTGCGTGCTGGCATCCAATCCCATTCTGGAGTTCATTTTTGACCGGGTGCCCGACCCCCGGTATGGCGCGCTGTGCGCCTCCGTTGCGCTGTTCTTTCTGCCGATCACGGTGTCAGGGGCGGTGTCACCTTACGCCGTCCGTCTGCTCGTGGACGGCCTGGGAACCAGCGGACAGGTAGCGGGCAAAGTCTTTTTTGTTTCGACCTTCGGCAGCATGCTTGGCACACTGCTGACGTCGTTCTATCTGGTGCTGCTTTTCGAACTGGACCAGATTTTGTGGGGAATGATGGCCATCTCTTTTTTGATCGGGATGGCAGGGCTTGTGTTTCACCGGGAAAGGATCAAGCATGCGGCGACCGCCTGAATGGCTGATGATGTGCTTGGCCCTTGCACTGACGGCCGGTGTGGCGGGGGCGCAGGAAATCTATCATGAGAAATCGCTGTACCGGAACATTGTGGTGTACGAGGAGCAAGGACTTCGCTGCATGAAATTCGGTCGCCAGGGCACGGGGCGGCAATCCTGCATTTCCCTTCAGCACCCTGACGCGCTGGTACTGAGCTACACCAGGATGCTGCTGGGCGCGCTTTACCTGAAGCCCAAACCGCAGAACATCCTGATCATCGGCTTGGGCGGGGGCAGCCTGCCCTCCGCACTGAAAAAAATCGTTCCTCAAGCACGTATCGAAACGGTCGAGCTTGACGCGTCCGTGGCGAAGGTTGCAGAACGTTTTTTTGGCTTCACGCCGGCCTATGACAACACCGTCGCCATTGAGGACGGACGGGTCTTTGTCAAGCGTGCGCAAAAGCAGGGGAAAAAGTACGACCTTGTCGTTCTTGATGCGTTTGACCATGTCTACGTACCCGAACACATGCTGACCCGGGAGTACCTGCTGGAGGTCAGGTCATTGCTGGAAAAGGATGGCGTGCTGGCAGCCAACACCTTTTCATCCTCCAGGCTTTACGATGCCGAGTCCGCCACCTATGCAGGGGTGTTTGGCCGGTTCTACAACCTGAAGACAGAAAATCGTGTGATCCTGGCCCAAAACAGCGAATTGCCGCCCATGGAGAAAATCCAGTCCAACGCTGGCCAGCTGGAGCAAAAGCTCAATCATTTTGGAACTGGCAAGAACTGGCTCTTGCCGCTTTTTTCAACAAAAGTAGACTGGCCCGAGGGCACCAGAATCCTGACCGACCAATATTCACCGGGCAACTTGCTGAACGGAAGTGAAAATCAAAAGCCGTGGTGGCAATTTTGGTAAACAGGTCCTACGCTTCAACACAGCTTAAGGAGTTTTCCAGTGGCCTGGGAAATGCATACATGCTGATTTGGTCTGTCCGGAGGGGATCGAACCCCCGACCCTCAGCTTAGAAGGCTGATGCTCTATCCAACTGAGCTACGGACAGATATAAAAAAAGCCCACACAGTGAGCTTTTTTATTGATTTTTGGTCGGAGTACAAGGATTCGAACCTTGGACCCCCTGGTCCCAAACCAGGTGCGCTACCAGACTGCGCCACACTCCGACAAGAAGATTATTATAGTCCGTAAAAGGCGAAGCCTTAAGCTAAGCCGAATTTTTTAAATTGCTTCAAGGCTTTTTCACATTGGCAGGGCTGCCATCCTAATCAAAGTGCTTGAGCAGCGGAAATATACTTCCCGTCCTGCTTCCTCCATCAACGCCCTGTTTTCACAACTCCTCGAACACGTCCACATGAAACTAAAAATCCTGGTCGGCAGCATGACCCACACGGCAGACCATGTAGCGCAGGCCATTCAAATGGAATGCGCTGACTTGGCCAGTCCTATCGAGGTTCAATGGATGGATGGTCTGGACATCCATGTCTTCGATGCCGAAAAAGCCACGGATGCGATTTTTTTGATGTGCATTTCCACCTATGGCGCGGGTGATGTTCCAGACAATGCGCAAATGCTCTACCAATCGCTGGACGCGCAAGCCCGTTATCTGGGCCATGTCCGTTACGGCGTGATAGCACTTGGCGACAGCATGGGGCATGCGGAAACTTTCGGCTTTGGAGGAAAGCGCTTTGACGAGCGCCTGCAGGACCTCGGTGCCCAGCGCATTGGCGACATTTGTTGTCTGGATTCAAGCGACGGAACGTTGCCCGATGCAAAGGGTGCCCAATGGTGCCGCGCCTGGCTTAAAGCCGCCCTGCCGTAAGCCATCGCACGTGGCGCCGCAGGCTCTGGTTGCTCAAAATACAGGCGGCTGCACTGGTGGATCGCCAGTGATTGAATAAAAATTGATCGCGTCGAACGGTGTTCACGCAAGCCCCACAGGGAAGCAATGCCTTCATGTACATCCAGACCTGAAAAGCTAACCATCCCCACAAGGAAGACATCTTCAAAATACTTCACAACTAAACAATTCACTCCTGAAGCTCGGGTTTTACACTAGGGCAGACGACCACGGACCGCTTTATATTCGATTCATACCTGCCACCCACCAAGGAATCCCATGTCCACTCGTCGTCTGGTCCTCTCCCGTAGCGCTGCCATCATTGGCGCAGCCTCAACCGGCCTGCTGCTGCCCGGTATCGTTCGGGGTCAGTCAAGCAAGATACGCGTGGGCTTCATGCTGCCTTACACGGGAACCTTCAGCCAGCTCGGCGTGGCGATTGAAAACGGCTTTCGCATGGCGATCAATGAACAGGGTGGCAAGCTGGGCGGGCGCGAGATCGAATACTTCAAGGTCGATGACGAATCAGAGCCGTCCAAAGGCATTGAAAACGCCAGCAAGCTGGTGCAGCGCGACAAGGTCGATGTGCTGGTCGGCACCGTGCACTCGGGCGTGCAGATGGGGATTCAGAAGGTTGCCCGGGACAGCGGCGTGCTGTGCCTGATTCCGAATGCCGGCGTGCATGCTGCCACCCGCGCCCTGTGCGCGCCCAACGTGTTCCGCACTTCCTTCAGCAATTCCCAGCCGACCCGGGCTCTGGGCAAGGTCATGATGGACCGAGGCCATAAAAAAGCTGTCTGGATCACCTGGAAATACGCCGCCGGCGACGAGGCTTTTGAAGGCTTCAAGGAAAGCTATACGGCGGCCGGCGGCACCATCGTCAAGGAACTCGGTCTGCCTTTTCCCAATGTCGAATTTCAGGCACTGCTGACCGAAATCGCGGCGCTCAAGCCCGACGCCGTGGCCTGCTTCTTTGCCGGGGGCGGTGCGGCCAAATTCATCCGCGACTATGCCGCCGCAGGCCTGAAGGGAAAAATTCCGCTGTACGGCTCGGGGTTCCTGACCGAAGGCGTGCTCGACGCCGCCGGCCCGGCGGCCGAAGGCATTGTCACCACCATGCATTACAGCGACTCGCTGGATACGCCGCGCAACAAGCAGTTCCGGCTGGACTATGTGAAGGCTTTTCGCAGCCAGCCCGACGTGTACGCGGTGCAGGGCTACGACACCGGCCTGCTGCTCATCCAGGGCGCCAACGCCGTCAAGGGCGACCTGGGTGCGAAACCCGCACTGTACAAGGCCATGGAAGGCGCCACCATCGACAGCCCGCGCGGCAAATGGACCATGAGCAAGGCGCACAACCCGGTACAGGACATCTACCTGCGCGTGGTTGAAAACAAGGAAAACAAGGTAATCGGCATTGCCGCGAAGGCTTTGGCCGACTCGGGCGTTGGCTGCAAAATGGCCTGATGCTTGCGCGTGGGCACCAGCGGGAGGTTTTCAAACCTCCCTTTTTTTGCTGCTTGCCGCCTTACCTTTTCAAGCGGGCCTTTTAGATGGCCCAGCCCCAGCGGAAAACAGGACTGATGGACATTGCCAATTTTTTTATCCAGCTGCTCAACAGCGTGCAGTACGGACTGCTGCTGTTCATGCTGGCCGCCGGCCTGACGCTGATCTTCGGCATCATGGGCGTGGTCAACCTGGCGCACGGGAGTTTTTACATGCTGGGCGCCTACCTGGCCTGGTCGCTCAGTGCGCAGTTTGGCAGCCTGGCCCTGGCCATCGTGGGCGGCGCGGCACTGTCGGTGCTGTTCGGCCTGGCGCTTGAATGGCTGCTGTTTCGCCATTTCTACAACCGCGACCACCTGGACCAGGTGCTGCTGACCTTTGGGCTGATCTATATCTTTGAAGAACTGCGCTCCATCCTGTGGGGCGACGACGTGCACGGGGTGCCGATTCCCGAACTGCTGGGCGCCTCGATTGCGCTGACCGATACCCTGTCCTACCCGGTCTACCGCCTGTTCATGTCGGGCATCTGCCTGGCCTTGGCGGCTGGCCTTTATTTCCTGATTTCCAAGACCCGCCTTGGCATGAAGATACGCGCCGGCGCCTTCAACCGTGACATGGCCGAAGCATTGGGCGTGAACATCAAGCTAATCCATGCGGTGGTGTTTTCCTTGGGCGTCGGACTGGCGGCGGTGGCCGGAATGATTGCCGCGCCGGTCGCCAGCGTCTACCCGAACATGGGCTCGCAGGTGCTGATCATGTGCTTCGTGGTGGTCGTCATCGGCGGCATCGGTTCGGTGCGTGGCGCCCTGATCGCCGCGCTGCTGGTCGGCCTGGTCGATACCTTTGGCAAGGTGCTCTTGCCGCAGGTGGCCGGCATGCTGGTGTACATCCTGATGGCGGTCGTGCTGCTGTACAAACCTGAAGGCCTGTTCAAGCAATGATCCGGTCCAACCTTGAAATCCTGCCGCGCGGCGTGCAGGTCGCACTGGCACTTGGCCTGGTGGCGCTGCTGGCGTTTCCTTTTACCAGCACCGACTACTACACCGAAATGCTCACGCGCATGATGATCATGGCGATCTTTGCCATGAGCCTGGACCTGCTGCAGGGCGTGACCGGCCTGGTGTCGCTGGGCCATGCCGCCTATTTCGGACTGGCCGGTTATGCACTGGCCTTCCTGACGCCCCCCGGCGAGCCGGTCAGCCTGTGGTGGACCCTGCCGCTGGCCGTGCTGGCCTCGGGGCTGGCAGCGCTGGTCATCGGCTTTTTTGTCGTGCGCACGCGCGGCATCTACTTCATCATGGTCACCATGGCGTTCGCGCAGATGGTATTTTTCCTGTTCTTCGACAACAAGGCGCTGGGCGGCTCGGACGGGCTCTACATCAATTTCAGGCCCAACGCGTCGCTGTTCGGCTGGGTGCCGTTTGAACTGGACAGCAAGCGCACGCTCTACTATTTCACGCTGGCTGCCATGCTGGGAGTCTATGTGTTCTTGCGGCGCCTGCTCTGGAGCCCGTTCGGCCGGGCGCTGGCGGGCATCCGCGTCAACGAGCACCGGATGCGGGCCATGGGGTTTCACACCTTCGGCTACAAGCTCGCGGCCTTCACGCTGGCCGGCAGCCTGGCCGGGCTGGCGGGCTACCTTTGGGGTACGCAGACCGGCTACATCAACCCCGAACTCATGGGCTTTCAGATGAGCGCGCACACCATCATGATGGTGGTGCTGGGTGGCATGGGCAACATTGCCGGCGCCATCGTCGGCGCCTTCGCCTTTGAATACCTGCTGCATGTGTTCAAGGACTTGCCACAGGTCGGCAACGTCAACCTGGGCAAGCACTGGCAGCTGTGGATGGGCTTGTTCATCGTGCTGCTGATCACCTTTGCGCCGCGAGGCGTGCTGGGGCTTGTCGAGCGCCTGGGCAATGCAGGAAAGCGCAAGCCAGCCACTCCCGACGACCGAAAGGAAGAAGTGGCATGAGCGAAGTGCTTCTCAGCGCCAAAGGCCTGACCAAGCGATTTGGCGGGCTCGCGGCGGTCAACGACGTGTCCCTCGACCTGTGGCGCAGCCGTATCCATGCGGTCATCGGCCCCAACGGTGCCGGCAAGTCCACGCTGACCAACCTGCTCTCCGGAGACCTGCCGCCGACATCGGGTTCAGTACATCTCGGCGGGCAGGATGTCACCGGCTGGAGCGCGGAAAAGATTTCGGCGCAGGGACTCGGGCGCAGCTACCAGAAAACCAATATTTTCTTGCCCTTCACGGTCTGGGAAAACGTGCGGCTGGCCTCACAATCGCGCCAGCCGCATGCCTTCAGATGGCTGCAACGTGCTGCTGATTTTGCAGCTGTCAATGCCCGCGCAGAAAGCGCCATCGAGCTTTCCGGCTTGAAATACCGTATCCACAGCATTGCCGGCACGATCAGCCACGGCGAGCAGCGTCAGCTTGAAATCGCCATGACGCTGGCAACCCAGCCGCAGGTGCTGCTGCTCGACGAGCCGCTGGCCGGCATGGGTGCACAGGAAGCCGAACGCATGATCAGCCTGCTGCACCGCCTGAAAAAAGACCACGCCATGCTGCTGGTGGAGCACGACATGGACGCGGTGTTCAGCCTGGCCGACCAGCTGACGGTGATGGTCAATGGCCTGGTCATCGCCAGCGGCACGCCGGCGCAGATACGGCTGGACCCCGGCGTACAGGCTGCTTATCTGGGCGAAGACATCGGGGAAGAAAGCGCATGACGACGCATCGCACCGACTCGCCGGAACTGCTGGTCAATGCCCAAAATATCAACACCTATTACGGCGCCAGCCACATCCTGCGCGACCTCAGCTTCAGCGTGGCGCGCGGCGAGACCATCGGCCTGATGGGACGCAACGGGATGGGCAAGAGCACGCTGCTCAAAAGCATCATGGGGCTGGTCAAGCCGCGCTCCGGCTCGGTCGAGATTGCCGGCCACGACATGACCGGGCGTTCGCCGTATGAAATCGCCCGCCTCGGCATCGCCTATGTGCCCGAAGGCCGGGGCATCTTTGGCAACCTGAGCGTGGTGGAAAACCTCAAAATGGCGGCGCGCGCCGGCACCCGGGGCCAGCGGGACTGGACCTATGAACGGGTGCTGGACACCTTTCCCCGGCTCAAGGAACGGCTGAGCCACGGCGGCCAGCAGCTCAGCGGCGGCGAGCAGCAGATGCTGACCATCGGCCGGGCGCTCATGACCAACCCGGAGGTGCTGATCCTGGACGAAGCCACCGAAGGCCTGGCGCCGCTGATCGCCCGCGAAATCTGGCGCCTCTGCCAGCTGGTGCGGGACACCGGCATCAGCAGCGTCATCGTCGACAAGAACTGGAAGCACGTCAGCCAGATCACCGACCGCAATGTGATCCTGGTCAAGGGCGAAGTGGTGTTTCAGGGCCGCTCGCAGGAACTGCATGACCGGCCGGAGTTGCTGCAGCAGTACCTGGGCGTTTAACGCGGATTCGTCCTGCGTTGCAAAAACAGGTGCCCAGCCCACAAAGGGCAGGTTGCCCCGCTCGTCATTCCCGCGAAGGCGGGAGTCCAGAGATTCAAGAGTAGCTATGGCTTTTGGCGCCTGGATTCCCGCCTTTGCGGAAATGACGATAGCACAGGACAGGCTATTGCTATTTAATTTATAGCTCCTTATGCAAGATGGACGTGCGCAACGGGCCTTTTTGATGCTTGAAACGGTTGCTCTCGCGGCAGCGGCCAAGCCGTTCAGTCAGGCGTCACCATTCCCGCCGCGCTGCGGCGCTGCTGCAGGAATGCCGGCAGTCCCTGCAGCAAACGCCGGCCATAAGACGTGTTCACCAGCCGGCGGTCGTAGCAGTAGACGAAGGCCCGGTCGGTCTCCAGGCGAATGGCACGCCCGGCCCACTGCGCCAGCCGGATCGCCGTGGCGGGCACGACTAATTCGGTGAACGGGTCGCGGCCCACGGAGCGCAGCCATTCGGCGCGTGCCTCGCCGACCGGATCGTCCGGCGACGCGAATGGCAGCTTGGCGATGAACACCGACTCGCACAACGGCCCAGGCAGGTCCAGGCCTTCGCCGAAAGACTGCATGCCGAAGATGACCGATGTCGCGCCGGCCTCGACCCGCGCGCGATGGCGGCTGAGCAGCAGCGCGCGCGGCAGTTCCCCCTGCACCAGCACCGTGTCCTGCAGCACGCCCGACAGCGCGGCCACCGCCACGCGCATCTGCTCGCGCGAGGTGAACAGGCACAGCGCGCCATGCGCGACCAGCGCCAGATCACCCAGCAGCGACTGGACCATTTCAGCGGTGAAGGCTTCGGCATGCCGGGGATCGGCCACGGTTTCCACCGTCACGAAGCGTCCTTGGCTGGCGTAGTCGAATGGGCTGGCGACTTCCAGCACACTGGCCGCCGGGTCCTGGTCCAGCCCGGATTCGCGCAGGTAGAAGTCGAACTTCCCGCAACTGGTCAGCGTGGCCGAGGTGACCACCGCCGCACGCACCCGCGACCAGAAATGCTGGCGCAGCGTGCTGCCCGGCAGGATCGGGCTGGCATGCGCCTTGATGACCACGAGGCCGCTGTCGAGTGAGCCCTGGCCGGTTTCAAAGGTGAACCATTTGGCCACCGGCACGCTGTCTTGATCATTTGCGGCGGCTTTCAGCAGCAACTCGGTCGTCGCCTGGACTTTTTCCAGCCGGGGCGAGAGCATGCCCAGTTGGGCATACAGGATGGACAGCCGCCGCGCTTCGTCGGGCTGGTCACGCATCGCCGTGCGCAAGGCCTTGGCAATCGTGCTGAGGATGGCCAAAAAGCTTTCGGCCAGCACGTGGAGCAGCCGCAGTGGCTCGTCCAGCGCTTCAGGCAGCACGCCGCGCGGCAGCCGAAAGCGCACCGGCCCCTGCTGGGTTCGCGCTTCCTTGAAAGCCTGGCCATGCAGGTCCATCAGCAGGCGGCTCAGGTCCACCATGCCCTGGCGCAGTTGCGCGGCCAGGCGCGGCACGTCGGCGGATTCAGACACCGTCATCAGCCCGCCGATACGGCGCGCGCGGTTGGCCAGCGTTTCAAGCCACAGGGTGCGGCTCAGGTCCATGGACGCGGCGAAGTGGTCCAGCGCCACGGCCGGCAGGTGATGCCCTTCATCGAGCACCAGCAGGCAGTTGTCCAGCTCCGGCAGCATGCGTGAACCGAGCGAGGACATCAGCAGGTCGTGGTTCACCACGATCACCTGGGCGCCAACCAGTTCCTTGCGCTTTTCGTAATAGGTGCACTGGTTGAAGACCGGGCAATGCTTGCCGGTGCAGGAACTGGCCTCGGCCGCCACCGGCGACCACAGGTCGGATTCAGGCGGCTGTACCAGGTTGTCGCGATCGCCGTCCCAGGCGCCGCTGGACAAATCGCGCACCAGCGCGGCATAGAACACCGCGCGCGCCTCCATCACATGCAGCGGTGCGGCGGCGGCCAGTTCGTCGGCAAACAGGTCGTCATCGGCCTCTACAGCACCGTCGGCATCGCCCGCATGGCGCGACAACTTGAGCTTGCAGACGTAGCGCCCGCGTCCCTTGGCCAGACCGAAGCGAAAGTCCTGCGGCAAGATGGCTGCCAGCGCCGGCAAGTCCTTGTTGACCAGTTGCTCCTGCAAGGCCACGGTGGCGGTTGAAATCATCACCCGGGTGTTGCGCGCCAGGGCAGCGGCAATGGCCGGCGCGCAGTAGGCCAGCGACTTGCCCACGCCAGTGCCGGCCTGGACCACGGCAATGGCGCGAATGGGTTCATCGCCGTCCTCCCCGGTCTTGCCCAGGGTGGCGACGCTGAAGGTGTGGGCGACTTTTTCGGCCATCAGGCGCTGGCCGGGGCGGTCGCGAAAGGAGCCGGAGGCGTCCACGGCGTGGTCAAAGGCGTCAAGCGCCAGCCGGGCAATGTCGTCAGGGGGCATGGAAAAGGAGGTTGAAAGCAGCGAAAACTGCCTGAACGATGAGTTTACCGCGCCTGTTTTTCAGCCCCGCATCCAGGGCGCCGGCCTGGCTCAAAGCAGCGGCCGCAATTCGCGTGCGGCGCCCCGCAGCAGCGGCAGCAGCTCGCGCCGCAGGGTTTCGGCCGTCATCCGTTGCGGCGAACTCACGACATTGAGCGCCGCCACGGTGCGCCCTTGCATGCCACGCAGCGGCACGGCCAGCGCCAGCACGTCCAGTGCATGCTCCTCGCAGGCCACGCTGTAATCGTCAAGCCGCACTTGGTCAATCAGCTGCCTGAGTCGTGCCGGGTCGGTCACCGTGTGCAGCGTCAGCCGGGCCAGACCGCCGTTTTCAGACCTGGTATTGAGCCAGTCGCTGACCTCGCCATCGGGCTTGGCAGCCAGCAGCACGCGCCCGGTCGAAGTGGCATGCGTCGGCAAGCGGGCACCCAGATGCAGACCATAGGCCAGCAGCATGCCGGCAGGCGGCGTCCTGTCATCCGGCGTGCGCTTCCGCTCAAATCCGCTGCGGGCCACGATGACGACTTCGTTGCCGTCGAGTACCACCGCCGAGAACGATTCGCGTGTTTGCACCGCCAGCCAGTTCAGCATCGGCTGGACCGCACGAGGCAACCGGGCCGTTGCCAGGTAGCTGCCTGAAACCGGCTGACCGGCGGCAAGCACGTCATGGTTTACGGCCAGACCGAAGTGACGCATGACCTGAGGGACGCGCGCAAGGACGCCGGCCCGAGCACGATATATGAAGCGGGCCATGTGACGGTGCATGACTTTGACACTGCCAGCCCCCGCGTTCGCTATGTAAAAGACGGCCAGGCGCATGAAATCGACTGCGACTTCATCGCCGGCTGCGACGGTTTTCATGGCGTCTGCCGGGCCCGCGTGCCGCGCGGCGCGATCCGCGAGTTCGAAAAAATTTACCCTTCCGGCTGGCTTGGGCATTTTGTCGGACACCCCGCCGGTGCACCATGAGCTGATCAACGCCAACAGCCCGCGCGGCTTTGCGCTGTGTTCGCAGCGCAAAGCCGCGCGAAGCCGCTACTACCTGCAGGTGCCGCTGATCGACAAGGTCGAAGACTGGTCGGACGAAGCCTTCTGGCAGGAACTGCGATTGCGCCTGGACCCGGAATCGCGCGCCAAGCTGGTCACCGGCCCGTCGATCGAAAAAAGCATTGCACCGTTGCGCAGTTTTGTGACCGAGTCAATGCGCTTCGGGCGCATGTTCCTGGCCGGCGATGCTGCCCACATCGTTCCGCAGACCGGCGCCAAGGGGCTGAATTTGGCGGCGACCGACGTGAAACACCTGTCCAGCGCGCTGACTGGGTTCTACCAAGACAAGAGCGAAGCCGGCATCGACAACTACTCCGAACGCTGCCTGCGCCGCATCTGGCGCGCCGAGCGGTTTTCGTGGTGGTTCACCAGCCTGATGCACCGCTTCCCCGAGAACGGCGAGATGGGCCAGAAGTTCCACGAAGCCGAACTCGGCTACCTCGTCAACTCCGAAGCCGGTTCGCGATCTGTGGCCGAGAACTATGTCGGACTGCCGCTGAACTTCGGCGCATGAACCGGCACACGACAGCTTGCGGCAAGTTCCCTGCAGGCGACGCTGTCACCGGTTTTCAATGGCGAGCCTGTTTTTGCGGTAAATTGGGGTCATTTCAACCTCTGGCGCTTATGCATATTGCGCAAGCAGCTAGCAATTCAATAGCAGATGACTAACCACCCCGCCCTGCCCCTCCAGTCCCTTCGGGGCGTCCGTATCCTGAGCCTGGCGCTCAATCTGCCGGGCCCTGCCGCGCTGATGCGATGCCGCCAGATGGGGGCCGCCTGCCTCAAGCTTGAACCGCCGGGCGGCGACCCGATGGACCACTACAGCCGGCCGGCCTATGCCCGGCTGCACGAAGGCATCGCGGTGCTGAAAGCCGATTTGAAAACCGCTGAAGGGCAGGAAGTTCTGCACCGTGAACTGGCCCAAACCGATGTGCTGCTGACCTCATTTCGTCCCTCGGCCTTCAAGAAGCTGGGCATTGCCTGGGACACCCTGCACCAGCGCTACCCGGCCCTGTCGCAAGTTGCCATCGTCGGCAGCCCCGGCGAACGCGCCGAAGCGCCGGGCCACGACCTGACCTACCTGGCCGAAAACGGTTTGGTGCCAGGCCTGGAATTACCCGCCACGCTGTATGCCGACATGGGCGGCTCCCTGATGGCCACCGAAGCCGTGCTGCAGGCTTGCCTGATGCGGCGCAGTGCAGAAGACGCGGCGAATGCTGCCCATGGCGTGTTCATCGAAGTGGCGCTGTCCGTGGCTGCCGGCCACCTTGCACTGCCCCGTCAATGGGGTTTGACGCAGCCGGACGGATGGATTGGAGGCGCCCATGCCGGTTATCGGGTCTATGCATGCAAGGATGGCCGCGTGGCACTCGCTGCGCTGGAGCCGCACTTTGCCGCCGCCCTGTGCGCGGCGGCCGGCATGGCTGCTTGCGATATCGGTACCCTGCTCGCCCCCGCCACGCGCCGGGTCATCGCCGATTTTCTGCTGACAAAAACGCGTCAGGAACTGGACACGCTGGCAGTGGAAAAAGACATTCCACTGCACACGATGGCCTGAACCCAGCCATTGACCAGGCTGTGCAGGGCGTGACTGGCAGCAGAAAAGAGGCAGTAGTCAACCCAGGCCAGAGCCAAGCCTTCAGCCTTCGAAAACTTCGGCGGCAGTGATCACTTCTTCAAGGGTTTTAACGATCGCGGTCGAGTTGGTCGGCTTGGCAAGGTGGGCGTTGAAGCCGGCCAGTGTCGCAGCCTGCCTGTCGCAAAGCTGCCCGTAGCCTGTCAGGGCAAGCAGGGGAATGGACCGCGTCAAGGGATCCGCCCGCAGTCGCCTGGCGACTTCGTAGCCATCGATGTCAGGCAGCCCGATGTCAATGATCACTGCATCGGGCTGCGCGGCCAAGACCGCAGGAAGCGTACTCGTACCATCCACCACTTCAATCACCTCGTAACCGAGCATTCGCAGCAGTTCGGCCATCATCGTCCTGGCGTCAGCGTTGTCTTCTACATAAACAAGCTTGCGTTGCCGGGGAGCACCAGCAGCCTGGCGAGTGATTTCAGGAAGCTGCCCGGCAATGGCAATGGCGGGAACCCATAATGAAAAAGTGCTGCCCTGCCGGGTTCCCGCGCTCGCGGCTTGAACGTCGCCGTCATGCAGGCGCACCAGTTGCCTGACCAGCGCCAGGCCAATGCCCAGCCCGCTCTGCAAGCGGTTGGCGGGCGCCGGCCCCTGCACGAAAGGTTCAAACACATGGGCAAGCAATTCGGGCACGATGCCGGCGCCCGTATCCTGAACCGTCACGAAGGCCTTTCCCGTGCCCTCCCAAACCGTGACCTTGACTTCGCAGCCGGGATCGGAAAACTTCAGCGCGTTGGCTAGCAGGTTGTTCAGGATCTGGTCCATTCGCACGGCGTCCCCACTGAACCATGCGCTGCTGGCATGCACGGTGATTTTTTGGCCCCTTGCCTGCTTGGTTGCGCGAAGTGCTTCGACGCATTGGCTGACGCAATCGGCCATGTCCAGCGGCTCTTGTTTCAGCTCAATCTTGCCGGCCATCAGCCGGCTGACGTCCAGCAAGTCGCTGACGATATGGTTGAGGTGATGATTCTGGCGGCTAATGATCCTGATGCAGCGCTCGGCGCCGGCCGTGCCCAGACCGGTTCGCTGCAGCAATTCCGTCGCGCCTGCGATGGCAGCCAAAGGATTTCGGAGCTCATGCCCCAGCATGGCCAGGAACTCGTCCTTGGCTTCGTTCTGCGCCTGGGCATTCTCCCGCGCCAGCACCTCATTGCGGAGCAGGCGCTCCCGCTCGCATTCTGCTGCCTGGCGTGACTTGCGCTCTGCGTCCAGCAAAGCGCCCGCACTGACCAGTTCGTGATTCAAGGCATTGACTTCCTCGATGCCAGTGCGTTCAACGCCAGGCTGCTGGCCGCGCCCGAGGGCCATGGCTGACCTGCTGGCGCTTTCTATCGCCTTGATACACCGCTGGCCAAACGCCGCTACGGCGAGAGCAGCCACGGCAATAGCCGCCAACATGCCGAGCACGGCCAGCCAGACAGCGCTATTCGCAGCCGCACTGATAGAGCTGACTGGCGCGGCAATGCCAATTGTCCACCCCGTCAGGTCAGAGTGGGTGTAGGCGTTATAGGAATCAACGCCTTCCAGAGTCGTATAACGGAGAATGCCCTCGTGAGAAGCCGCGGCAGCGGCAACCAGACTGGGTCGGGCCGGCTTACCGACCAGCTCGTCAGCTCTGAAGCTGCGGGCAATAAACAGTCCCTTACGGTCGATCACGCCCGTAATCCAGTCAGAAGGCAAATTTGTCTGAAAGACCTTTTTCTTCCAGTAATCAACCGCAAACGTCTGAGCAACGACAAACGACCTGCCGCCCGCCGCAACTGCTGGAATATTGACGGTGGTGATCATCTTGCCGGTAACGGAGCCGACCCCCAGGTCAGTGGTCACGGGTTTCTGGCTGGAAAGAACTTTCCTGACCACCTCGACTCGGCTTATAGGCGGCGACGCCAACAGGGTGCCGTAGGGAACGGCGGTATTGACAACCTGGGCGCCCTTGTCGTCGAACAGCACGGTCCACGAGTCACCCTTCTGATAAAACGCCGCCGCCTGCTCGTAGAACGCCTTGAAGTCGCGGTTCTCAAGATGTGGCGAGCCGCCCAATGCCTTCAGCGCGGACAAAGAGCCTTGCACCTCGCGGTCAACGATGAGGGCAGTGGCACGCGCTGACTCGCGTAATCCGCGCAATGCCGCCTGTCGCCCGGCTTCCCTGATGTTTTCAAGCGCCAGCCCGGACGCCACAATGACTGGAATCAGTATGGCCGCGGCCATCAGCAGCAGTTGGGAGCGGATTTTCATGGCTGAATTCTCCAACTCTCGAATCAAAGTTTTTCGGTTCCGAAAGGCGCGCTGCTGTGCTGCGACGCCCTGCCTGAAGCAGACGCCTGCCCGGCGATCACTTTGGAAAAAACCCGCACCAGTGCTTCAGACGCATAAGGTTTTTGAATCAGCTCGAATCCGTGCCGTCCCTTTCCAGCCATGACGGCGCTGTAGCCGCTGGTCAATACGACTGGCAGGCCGGGATAGCGTTGGCGCACCACAAGCCCAAGCTCGATCCCGCCCATTCCAGGCATGATCACGTCGGAAAACACCAGGTCAAAGCGGCCTTCATCCTTGGCCAACAAGGCCAGTGCGGCCTCCGCACTGGCAGCCCAGGTCGTGCGGTAATCCAGGCTGTCCAGAATTTCGCACGTCATGTGCGCCAGGGTTTTGTTGTCCTCGACGACGAGCACGCTGGTGACGTGGCCCAGAACGCCCGGTTTGAAGAACGCTGTTGGTCTTTGTGGCGGTGGCAATGGCATGGCGCGTGCCAGGTACAGGGTAAACACAGAGCCGCTGCCCAGCGTGCTGCTGACCTCGACTTCACCGCCCGATTGCTTGGTAAAACCAAACACCTGGCTCAAGCCCAGGCCTGTGCCCTTGCCCACTTCCTTGGTGGTGTAGAAGGGCTCGAAGATCGCCTCCAGTTTGTCATGCGCAATGCCGCAGCCCGTGTCGGTCATTGAAATGGCGATGAAATCGCCCATGCGGCGGTCATGGCCTGGGCCAGCGGGGATGCTGTTCACCGCATGCACTTTGAGGGTGAGAAGGCCTTTTGCGTTCATGGCGTCGCGTGCGTTGACGGCAAGGTTCACCAGCGCGGTTTCAAACTGGCTGATGTCCGCCCTGGCAAAACAGGCGGTTTTACTGCGGGGTTGAAGATCGACGAGCACCTGCGAGCCCATCAGCGGACGAACCAGATCAACCACGCCTTGCACCTGCAGGTCCACATCAAACACCTCGGGATTGAGCGGCTGCTGGCGGGCGAACGCCAGCAACTGGCTGGTAAGTTTGACGGCGCGCCCCACCGTGTCGAAAATCATGTCTAGATACCGGCCACGCCGCTCGCCAGGAAGTTTGTCGCTGCGCAGCAGTTCAACCGAAGAGCTGATGACAGCCAGCAGGTTGTTGAAATCATGCGCGACGCCGCCGGTGAGCTGACCCAGCGCTTTGAGTTTTTGCGACTGCCGCAGCGCGGTTTCGGTAAGCATCAGTTCAGTCGTGCGTTGCTGGAGCGCCCGGTTCACCTCGCGCAGGTCAAGTTCTGTCTGCAGCCGCTGCAGCGACGCCCAGGTCCGCTCGGCGACTTCCTCGACGAGCGCTTTTTCGTCAAGCGTCCAGACGCGTGGCCGCGAATTAATCACGAACAGGATCACGGCAAGTCGGCCATTTCTGATCAACGGAAAATCAATGAAAGCCTTGACATGGGTTGACTCGCAAGCGGCTCCACAAGCCGCTCCGGCAGTCAGCAGGTCGGTGGCTGTGTCGTTCACCACCACGGTTCGCCCTTCCCGCAACTCTTTAATCATTGCGGGTCCGAAGTCGTCGAGCCAAAGGGTTCCGACCCGGCTGGGAGAACCCTCGGCAATCCAGTCCTGGTGAATTTTTACCGACTCGCCCAACGCATCAACTTCTGCATAGCCGACGCCACCCACGTGCAAGTGCCGGCCCAGCTTTTCGGCGGCGATCATCATCAAGGCCTCCGGCGTACTGGCATCGCGCAGGGCGTCCCCGAGTTCAATCCGCAACGCCTGACGTTTTTGCTCGACCGCCACCTGCCGTGCCAGCAGCATGTGTTCAGTTTTCTCGGTGGTGATGCAATACATGCCAGCGACTGCGCCACTGGCGTCGCGCAGGGGCATATAGGAAAACGACCACCAGGTGGCTTCGTCATAGCCGTTGCGGGTCAGGGTGAGCGGCATGTTTTCATGAAGTGAACCTTCTCCGCCGAGTGCCCTGCGCACGATGGGCTGGAGTTCGGGCCAGGCATCGGACCACAACTCGGCAAATGGCCGGCCCACCGCACCACCCAGGCGTTCCCCGAGCGTCGCACGATAGGCGTCATTGAAAAACGAAAGGAGCGCCGGCCCCCATGCCAGTAACATCGGCTGCGGACAAGCCAGGATCGACGCGAGCGTGCCTTTCAAAAGTGGCGGCCAGCCCTCGGGCGCACCAAGGGGGCTTGCATTCCAGTCATGGGCGCTGATGAGCGCGCCCATCTCGCCACCGTTCACGAGAAAGCCTGGCATAGCCGGCGCGGACACATCATCAGACAGGTTTTGAATCATGTTTTTATAGCCGGCGCCGGGCCGGTTTCAGGACGGCTGATTATTACCCTGCCACTGTAACCGTCCATTGCGCGCCGCTGCGGGACTGTTGTTTCAGGCTGGGGCTATTTCGCTATTATTTTAATAGCTTCCAACGCATATGGAACATGCGCTAGCACCCTAAATACCTTAAAAATCGTGACGACTCACGCCATCGGGTGGCACCTTGCCCCGTGTCTGAATTTCTTCTTCCCGCCTTTAGTGGAGCAGTTGGGATGGGGATTTTTGCAGCATTGACGAAGGCTTGAAATTCATGGGGCCTGCGCTGCGGTCCGGGGCGTCATTCCATTTCCCAACCAATCCGATATGTCGTTGCTTGGCCTTGGCGTGCCTCGGCGCTGTCTGCGGCTTCGCGCCTAATCTCTGGTTGATTGAGAAACGGAATCAGACAGGGAATCACCCGATTCCGGCCTGTGATCGACCTGAGTGGTTAGGAAAAATCTACCCAGGTTTTAACGGGGCTTGCGGACCAGCTTGCCCGCAACCTTGCCCGAGCCGTTGTCCCTTGGCGGCAGCCCGGTGTGCTGCGTCAGCATCCGGCCCTTGACGACTGCTGATGCCTTGGTCACGGTGGCGGTTGAGTTCTTGCGCCGCGCACTGGTGTACGTGCCGTCGGTCATTGGCTGGAAGGTCGGAATCAGGTGGTGCTTGCCGTTGCCGATCAGGTCGGCGCGGCCCATGGTTTTCAGCGCCTCGCGCAGCACCGGCCAGTTGTTGGCATCGTGGTAGCGCAAGAACGCCTTGTGCAGGCGGCGGCGCTTGTCGCCGCGAACGATGTCGACGGTTTCACTGTCGCGGGTGATTTTGCGCAGCGGGTTCTTGTTGCTGTGGTACATCGCCGTGGCCGTGGCCATCGGGCTGGGGTAAAAGGTCTGCACCTGGTCGGCGCGAAAACCGTTTTTCTTCAGCCAGATCGCCAGGTTCATCATGTCTTCGTCACTGGTGCCGGGGTGGGCGGCGATGAAGTAGGGAATCAGGAACTGCTTCTTGCCCGCTTCCAGGCTGAACTTTTCGAACAGCGTCTTGAACTTGTCGTAGCTGCCGATGCCGGGCTTCATCATCTTGGTCAGCGGCCCCTGCTCGGTGTGCTCGGGCGCAATTTTCAGGTAGCCGCCGACATGGTGCGTGACCAGTTCCTTCACGTATTCAGGACTTTTCACGGCCAGGTCGTAGCGCAGGCCCGAGCCGATCAGGATTTTCTTGATGCCCCTGAGCGCGCGGCCGCGCTTGTAGATCTTGATGAGCGGGCCGTGGTCGGTGGTCAGGTTCTGGCAGATGCCGGGGTAGACGCAGCTCGGCTTGCGGCAGGCGGCTTCGATTTCGGGGCTCTTGCAGCCCAGCCGGTACATGTTGGCGGTGGGGCCGCCCAGGTCGGAAATGGTGCCGGTGAATCCTTCAACCTTGTCGCGGATGTCCTCGATCTCGCGAATCACCGATTCCTCGGAACGGCTCTGGATGATGCGGCCTTCGTGCTCCGTGATGGAGCAAAAAGTGCAGCCGCCAAAGCAGCCGCGCATGATGTTGATCGAAAAGCGGATCATTTCCCAGGCTGGGATCTTGGTCACGCCATCGTGGCCGCCATTGTCGTCGGCATAGCTGGGGTGCGGGCCGCGCGCATAAGGCAGGTCGAACACGTAGTCCATTTCGGCCGTGGTCAGCGGGATGGGCGGCGGCGTGATCCAGACATCGCGCGCGGTCGTGCCTTCGCCGTGTGCCTGCACCAGCGCCCTCGCGTTGCCGGGGTTGGTTTCCAGGTGCAGCACGCGGTTGGCATGGGCGTACAGCACCGGGTCGGCCTTGATCTGCTCGTAGCTCGGCAGGCGAATGACGGTGCGGTCGCGTGGCGGCACCTTGACGCTGCCCTTGCCGTAGAGCGCGGGGTTGGGAAAGAAGGTCAGCGGCTTGATCGCCGGATTGGCCTCATTTTTCAAGCTGGATTGGCCAGTAGCGCTTGCTGGCAGTGCACCAACAGCTATGTTTTCAGTAGCGGCTTTTTCATTGTCTTCCTTGGCGCACGTGCTGCCCTGTTCCGCTGCCTGCTCGCTGGTGGTCATGTAGGGGTTGATGTGCGATTCCACCCGGCCCGGCTCATCGACCTGCGTCGAGTCGATCTCGAACCAGCCCCGGCCGGTTTCGTCGTCCTGGCGACGCACGAACGCCGTGCCGCGCACGTCGGTGATGCTTTGCACCGGTTCGCGCGCAGCCAGGCGGTGGGCAATCTCGACCAGCGCGCGCTCGGCATTGCCGTAGAGCAGCAGGTCGCTTTTCGCATCGACGACGATGGAGCGACGCACCTTGTCGCTCCAGTAGTCGTAATGCGCGATGCGGCGCAGGCTGCCCTCGATGCCGCCCAAAATGATGGGCACGTCTTTATAGGCTTCGCGGCAGCGCTGGCTGTAGACGATGGCGGCGCGGTCGGGCCGCTTGCCACCGATGTCGCCGGGCGTGTAGGCGTCGTCGCTGCGGATCTTTCGGTCCGCCGTGTAGCGGTTGATCATCGAGTCCATGTTCCCGGCGGTCACGCCCCAGAACAGGTTGGGCTTGCCCAGCGCCTTGAAGGGCTCGGCGCTTTGCCAGTCGGGCTGGGCAAGGATGCCGACCCGAAATCCCTGGGCTTCCAGCACCCGCCCAATCACCGCCATGCCGAAGCTGGGGTGGTCAACGTAGGCGTCGCCGGTGACGATGATGATGTCGCAACTGTCCCAGCCCAGTGCGTCCATCTCGGCGCGGCTGGTGGGCAGGAATTTGGCGGTGCCGAAACGGGCGGCCCAGTACTTGCGGTAACTGGTCAGCGGTTTGGCGGCGCGGTTGAAAAAGGAGACGTCGATGGGGGCGTTCATGGCGGGCGATTCTTGGTTGAAATCGCGCGGACGGCCGAATGACAACGCCTGCGATTTTTGCTTAACCGAGGATTTTAAGGTTTTAGCGGCGTCAAGGCGAGCCCGCCATGACATACGCCCTGTAAATTAAAGTCCATGCCACTCAGCGCGGTGCAAATTCAAGCACCGATGGCGCTTTAAAAGCGCAGCATGCCAGTCAATTACCCATAAAAACTGGCTTTGGCGCAATACTGGCCTTTGAGGACTGCTATAAAATTTGAAGCAGCCTGCCCGATGGTCCCAAGCAGGGCGTTGATTGCCATCAGTCGAGCTGGTCGATTCGCAGGGTGCTGACGGCCGCGCGCAATGCAATCTCGCTGTCGGGACTGAAGATGTATTTCACTGGGGCAAGGCCCTAAGAGGCTGGGCGGCAGAAAGAACGTGCGCTGAAGAGCGGCCGCGCCGGTCCGTTTTTCACCGCCTTTTGTCCAATAGCAGGCTATTGGACAAAAGCTCGGCAAAAACGATCCTCGGCAAGACCGCGATTCACCATGCACACCAGCTGCCCGCCATGCTCCTCGCAATGGTCATCGCTGGGAGACTGTTTGCGGGAGCCATTGCGGCAGCGAAAAACGCTGGTGGTCTTCAGGGCAGGTCGCTGCCAGCTTGGGATTTACCTGTGGCGCAGGTTTCAGGAACGTAATTAAGCCGCGTGAGGATGCACCGGGGGATGGCAGCATCGGCCCTTCAAAACGAAGCAACCGCCCAGCCTCGGCTGCGTACTTTTTTCAAATTCGAAAACCATGCATTCACAAACTTTCATGCATAACGCTTTTCAAGCTAAAAAGACCACTGGCGCACGTCCAGTGGTCTTTTTCAGCTATTTAAAAAATAGCAAAGTCAATGATTACGGATCAGTTGCGCACTGTCATCTGGCCGCGAATTTCACCACCCGGATTTGCGGCGGTGTGGATGTTGGCATACCAGCGGCCGGCAACCAGTTCGGCAGCCTGTGCAGGGGTCAGGGTGGCGGTGCCTTCCATTGGGCTGGTGACGGGACCTGCCCACGGCAGCACCACGCCGGCATTCGCGCCGGCGGCGGCGGGGCCATGGAAATGCGCCGCCGTGGCGGGCCCGCTCAGACCGGTGTAGCTGACCTTCCAGCGCAGCTGGTTGCTGTCCTTGTTCAGCACGGCATCGACGGTCCCGCTGGCCTGGCTTGCATTGGGCGGCACCTCGTTGGAGGCGCGCAGCTGGGTGCTCAAAGCCACCAGGTTGGCGTCCGGCATCGAGGTCGATGACGATTTCATCATGCCGCAGCCGCTGATGACGGCAAGCGCCGACACAGTCAGCATGGCAAGGGAAAGGCGGAGGGCTTGGCGACGTTGAATCATGGGGTCTCCCGATCGTTAAAAAAATAATTGCGGTCCTGCACGCAGGTGCCGCGACAGGATAAACCCGATTCTAGGCATGGTTCTACATCTAGGCATGCGCGGGCTGCATTTAGGCTTTTCTCCTACGCCACAGTCCCCGACGCACCGACAAGCGGGCATGGTGGCGCATATCAAAGTCAGATCATGTTCAAGCCTTGAGGAATCCATATGCACTTCACCGCAACACCGGCTGGGCGGCCTAGGCATTGGCATGGTGCTGCGCGATGGCTTTGAGCAGGCAGTATGACCGAGCCACGTGCGGCCCTTGAAGAATCCGGGGTGTTGATTCGTGTGCTGACCGGCAAAAACGGCCAGGTCCGCGGCTTTCACCGCGAATTGCCCGCCATGGCTACTGACACTGGCCGGCTTGGTGCACAGCCGCAAGATGACCAGTTCGCCTGACGCGAAGCTCGACCCTGAAAGAGCCGGCGCGCACTGGCTTGAGGAGGAGGTCCTGGTGCTTCGCGATTGGGTCAGCAATCGCACGCCTGAGGACACGCCTGCCTTTAACGCGGCATTCAAAGGCATCCTGACCCAGCGCACGCGCCATCACAGTCAGGGCTCGTCCAAAGATATTCATCTTATGCCGGAGAACGCGGCCGAGCCCCTCAGGTTGCGCTGCTAAAACAACACGAAGGAAAACCCATGGCGACACGCGCGGTCTGGAAAGGCGCCATCAGCTTCGGGCTGGTGCATGTCCCGGTGGCTCTGCATTCGGCCACGATCAATACTGGACTGGACTTTGACTGGCTGGACAAGCGCAGCCTAGACCCGGTCGGCTACCGGCGCATCAACAAGGTCACGGGAGAGGAGATCGCGGCAGAAAACATCATCAAGGGCATTGAATACGAAAATGGCCGCTATGTGGTGTTGACCGACGAGGAAATCCGAGCGGCCTACCCCAAGATCACGCAGACCATCGCGATTGACAGCTTTGTGCCCAATACCCAGATTCCCTTCGTTTACCTGGAAAAACCGTATTACCTGGAGCCGATCAACAAGGGCGAGAAGGTGTATGCACTGCTGCGCGACGCCTTGCTGCAGTCTCGACGGGTGGGCGTGGCACGGGTGGTGCTGCAAAACAAGCAGCACCTGGCAGCGCTGGTGCCCTCGGGACAGGGTTTAGTGCTGAACCTGCTGCGCTGGGGCGAAGAAATCCGCTCTTGGGAAGATCTGGACCTGCCGCCCGAAGGCCCCCAGGCAGCCGGCGTCAGCGGCCAGGAACTGGCCATGGCCAAGGCGCTGATCGAGGACATGCGCGGGAACTGGGACCCTCACCAGTTCAGCAATTCCTTCAAGAAAGAAATTCTTGCCTTGGTTGACCGCAAGGTCAAGGCCGGCCAGTTGCAATCCGCGGCGAAGCCTGAAGCCGACGCGGAGGAAACGATTCCTTTTGGCGCACAAATCCTGGACCTCGGCGACTTGCTGCAGCGCAGCTTGCGCCACGGTGGAACGTCCGATACCCCGTCTAATGGCAATATCCCCAAGGGAAAATCCAGGGCACGTGACTTACCCGCCAAGAAAAAAGCGCAAACGCTTGACGGGACCGATGACACATCCCCGCACTCGCCCGGCAGCCGCAAGGCTGCGTAATCGCGTCAAACCCGACAGCGCCAGTCTTGGCCACCAACCATCCGCCTGATCCTTAACGAATCAAACGCGACGTTTGCCAGACGCCGCGACTGAAGTCAGGCCGCCGGCATTCAGACGCTGGCCAGGCGCTGTGTTGCGATGTCCGCAAGCATGCGGCGCGAACCCTGCATTAAGGCGTTCGGCTGCAACTGAATGGCAGGCTGAAAAACTGGGTGCCGCTCAAGGGAACGAGCCGGAATCCAGCGGTCAAGCGCATGGCTGTGCAGGTCGATAACCATCCGCTGGCCTACGCTGCTTTCGAAGGCACTGCTTAGCCCGACCAGCAAGGAACGGACGTAGGCGTTTCATGGGATGACCTGCAGCAATGCATGTGCAACAGTCGCTCACGAAGCAGGAGGAAGTGGCGCTTGTCTGCTTCCTGAAAACCAGCGGCGGCCACAGGCTGCATGTGGTCGCGCGGCCCAGGATTACCCGTTCGTTTGAGGGCGCGAAGGATTTTTCCCGTGCCCTTTTCATGTCACTTGGCGGGCAGCCTTCCACTGCGTTCTGATGACAAAAGCGTCGCTGAGAAACAGATCAACAGGATTTTTATCGACGACCTGCGCAGCGGCTTTCGCGTGACGACGGTCGCCGCCCGACTTGGCGTGGGCTTGGCCTTGGGCATGTCGATGCCACTGGCGCAGGACGAACTGGCGAATTGTCCAGCGTGGCCCACCGGAGCTGCCAGAGCCTGGACGGACGCCTGCCCTCGCCGGTCCAGGCTAGAACGCGTGTGCGGTATCGCGCAAGGGCTTGACTTGACCCATGAAAAAGATGAGTTTTGGTCCTAGAGCCTGACGCCTCTTCAGCGCCAGGCGGGCCGGTTCAATTCCTTTGTAGGCCTGGGCCGCAACATCGCCTGGGCTTCTGGCAGGCCACCAAATGACCGCCTATGATTTGCCACTGCAGAAGGTCTGCGCTTGGAGAACTCAATGAAACGCCTTTTTGTAGTATTGCCACTGGCCTGCTCAGCCCTGCTGATTTCAGGCTGTCCCGATGCCAAGCTGCCAACGCCCACACCGACAGTGCCCACGCCCAAAGCCCAGAATACGGCAGGCCATGATGGCTTGCCAAGAGCCATTGCATGGCATCAGTCATCTGCTGCCATGCCCTTCACCTCTCGCTATTCATGAAACAGTACTTCTCGTGGGGACTTACATTGGCCAGCCTCGGGTTTAGCGGTTGCGCCATGCTCTCAGCCAAGGCAGAGCCTGGGGTACGAAATGTGACCTTGGGTGGCCACTCCTATGAGCTCAGCCAGATCACGGACAGCACCTGGACCGCCAGCGCATCCCCAAGACCAAAAGTACTGGAAAAAAGCCCCACCGCAACGGCGCGCCTACAACAAGCGGTAGAAATGGTGTCCGGCTGCCGCGTGACCGACAGTGACTATTCGCGTCAGGGAACACAATTTGATGCGCAGGTCACGTGTTCAGGAGGTTTGGGAAACTAGCGGAACAGAGCGTCAAAAAAAAGGGACTGCAACGGAAAGTCCTGTTGCAGCCCCCGCCTTGCCTTATCAAAAGACAGCGGCAAGCAAAATGAAATGCACCGCCTGACTCAGTGCCGTCCTTTGTATGAATCACGCAGGGCCTTGATCTCGTCATGGTTCTTCTGCGCGCCTTGGGACTGCTTTTCGACGACATTGCGAATGGCCGGGGGCAGGTCCTGCTTGAGCGCCTTGCGGTAACTGGCCACAGCAGCATCCTCGCCTCGCTCGCATTCGTCAAGCATGGCCTGGTCGCTATGGCCGCTCAAGATGCCTCGTACCGACACCCATCCGCGGTGCAGCGCACCGGACATCGAACCACCTTCATCCGGCTCGCCTCCGGACTGGCGGATCAGCGCCTGCAGTTCTTTTCCAGCGGTTTGACATTCGTTGGCGTGGCGCATCAACAAACTTTTGAGCTCAGATGTCTCCGTATGTTCGGCAGAGGTGGTGAATCCATACTCGCCGTCGCGGCAGGATTCGAGCAAGTCGTTCAGCGTGTTGATTACATCGTCGTTGATAGCCGTCATGGTATTTGCTCCGTTGGGTAAGGTGATGAACAAAAATTTTGCCTGATAGCGCCGTGGCAGTGGCTCGTGCAACCGTGCAATCCGATGGACGCATGGATCTGTGCATCAACTCAATGCTCACAAGCAAAGCCGTTCAACGGCGCTTTTCAGTGCAAGTGCCATGATCGCCCGCGTAAAACACAACCGTGGTCAGGCAACCACAGGCCGTGTTGTAGGCCAAAGCCATTCCCCAGTTCTGGAAAACATCCGGCCTTTGGCGGGACATGTGTCGCTTGAAGCGAGCGGGCTTGATACCAATTCTCCGAAAAATCCACCCCCAGAAATCACTTGAAGCCAAAAAAAATAGCAGCAGTCAAGGTTCAGGTGACCAGGAACGGCAGCGCAAAATGCCGCTGCGCCAAGGTCGGACCCTGCATGAATTCCTCCCGCGCGCCAACGCCCTCACCGTTCACTTCGTTCCGGCCTACTTACGTCGACACAGGGCTCGCCGGGCACTTCCAGCGTCAGCCGCACCAACGCGCCACGACCCTGGATGCCAAGCCAGTGGTACAGCTGACAGGCCATGCGCTGACTTTGAATGATTTTTTTAAAACATGTCAATCCAGCGCATAGCCTGCCTACATTAACAGCTATTTATTCGATAGCAAGAAGACTCTTGGGGACTTGCTTTCATTCATGTCTAAAACCCCTGGCTTGTCCTACACCGGGTTCATCCGGGTCCGACACGGGTTTTCACGCCCACTTCGTAAAGTCAATGCCATGCTCCTTCCCTCGGTTCGCTGGGTGTCCATGGGCTTGCATTTCTTTCGCTCGACAATTTGGCCTGGTACCTGCGGGGCAACCTTTGTACATTCCCACTTTCACCAAGGAATCTGACATGAACCCCAGCGAGCGCAAAGGCCAGACACGGCCGGCTGTCCAGGACGAGCTTTTGCCAGACAAGGAACTGCAGGACGGGCCGCAAAACCACCCCGACCAGGCCGGCGCGGAATATGGGGGCTATGGTCACGCTGATAATTCGTTCGGCCGGGACGCCGGCAGTTCGAGCCAGGAAGGAGGCCAGGGCGGTGGCGATTCCGGGTCAGACAGCCCATCGGCTCCAAAAACGCTGCGCCGCGACAGCGACGGCACCGTGAAACCCAGCCATGCGACCGCCTGTGGCAACGGTCAACGTGATGCGGCCGCTGCAAAGCAGACGGACTGATGCCGAGGGGAGTCAGCCCGCCGCGGCAATCTGTCGCAGCGCCTGCTCGAACACCTCGACCGGCTGGCCGCCGGAAATCAGGTGGCGGTCGTTGATGATGACCGCAGGCACCGAATGCACCCCCTGCGTCTGGTAAAACGATTCGCGTTCACGCACTTCCTTGGCATAGGCATGGCTTGCCAGTATCTCGGCAGCCTGCACCGGGTCAAGGCCACTCTCGCCTGCAACCCGGACCAGCACTGCATGTGAGGCAGGACTGTGGCCGTCGGTGAAGTAGGCTTTTAGCAGGCCTTCCTTCAAGACCTTTTGCAAGCCGGCTTCCTGAAGCCCTGCCCAGTGGAGCAGGCGATGGGCGTCAAACGTGTTGTAGATGCGGCTGCGCCCTCCTCCGGGCTGGTCCGCCCGGCTGAAGGTAAAGCCGAGTTGCTCACCGCGCTGTCGAATGTTTTCACGGTTGACATCGGCCTGTTCAGGCGTGATGCCGTACTTTTCGGTGATGTGTTCGGTGATTTCCTGGCCTTCGGGTGCCATCTTCGGATTGAGCTCGAAGGGCTGAAAGTGCAGTTCGGCCGTGATGTCGCCAGCCACGCGCGCCAGCGCCTGGTCCAGCGCCTTCAGGCCAATGGCGCACCAGGGGCATGAAACGTCGGAAACAAAGTCGATTTTGAGGAAGGTGGTCATGATTTTTTGCCGCAATCCTGGGCCAGCCTGAGATGAAACAGCCAGTTTACTAGGCTTTGTACGGAAGTGAATTCTCAAGCACTGTCCACCAACGGATGGACTTGATGCATTCAAGCCGAACTGTTGCCGGTCGTCATGAAGGCGGGCATGCGATTCCATTTCATGGGTGGGGCTGGCAGCGTCAATGGTTCCAAGTACCTGCGTCGGCGGGGCCAACCAAGCGATCCGGCGGATGGCGGACGGCGCCTGGATTACAAGCAATTGGGCGTATGCAACTGTGCGCCTCTTTCCATCGATCCGGCCAGCATCGTTGCAGTCATCCTCAACCATGCACTCATTGACCACAGCGGCCACTTGCCGCTGCTCGCCCGGCAGGGGTTACAGGTGAAAGGTGCAATTTCGGCCTTGTGACCGCAGTCCTGCACGGCATCCTGCTGCACCGCCTGAAGGCGTTTGTCCTGGCGCAACACCATCCGGTTCGCCGGTTGACCACCGGCCAGCGGGTAGTCATTCCCTGGCGGGGCGGCACCTGCGGCGGCTGCGCGTTTTGCGCCAGATTGATGCGTATCCAGTGCAAGCCCGTATGCAGGCATTGCGCTGCAGGATGCCAACATGGCTTAGCCGGCCTTGTGCGACAGCCCTGCCAACAGGGCGGCGGTGCTGGTTCCCAGAACGCGCTACCAGCCGGAGCATGCCCCTGTCGAGCTCAAGGAGGACGTGGTAGAACTGAAAGGCGCGGTGCCTTCGATGGCGCAGCGTGAAGCGTCCGTTGACGCTGCGATCCCGGCGCAAGGTATTTCCCGCGTCGTGGACAAGCTGGATGTCGGCAGCTGGAAATTCCGGCTTCTCAATTCTTAGACTTCAATCAACCCAGCGAAGATCATCAAGTGCAAGCTGCGTTTACTTGGTTCCGACATCAGCGACACCGTCAACACTTCCATGGGCCGCTTCTTCAATCACATGAGCCTTCCGTTGGCGAAGCCGCTGCGAAGCCAAAGCGCAACTGCTGGCAGCCAAATGGTCTGCGCTAGATGGTCGTTTGCGCAGCCCCTGAACCTTGCGCACCCGGCGCCTGTCGGCATGCGGCGGCCGGGCAGTGAAAGTCAGTGTGACATCAGGACCGGCAAGGTCATCGACTCCAGCACGGTGCGCGAGGTGCCGCCCAGCACCCACTCACGCGCCCGGCTGTGACCGTAGCAGCCCATCACCAGCAGGTCGGCACCGATGTCGTAGGAACGCGAGAGAATCAATTCACCCAGCGCCGAAGGCTCGCTTCCCTGCTCCAGCCCGCTTGCCTGGACGCCGTTCAGCCGGAGGTAGCCGCGCAGGTCGAGCCGCTTGCCCAACACGGTTTCATCGTCGCCGGACCACGACAGGATGACGACGCGCCGCGCGCACTTGAGCAGTGGCATGGCCGCGCTCACGGCGCGGGCCGCTTCGCGCGCCGGTTTCCAGGCGATCACCACGGTTTCACCAATCACGTCGGGAGGAATGCCAGCATGCGGAAGGATCAGGGCTGGCTTGCCGCTCATGAGCAACATGTTCTCGGCAAAATCGTGCGGCACGCCGGACGATGAAGCAGTGGCCGGGTCATGCTGGCCCAGCACCAACAGATCGGCATAAAAAGCCTGTTGCGCAAACGCCGCCATCATCGGGTCTTGGTGGATTTCGGCCCATTCAACGGCCGATCCGGGCGTTGACAGCGCCTGTTCGAAGGCACTGCGCGCCAGCTGACGCCGCTGGTCATCGATGTCCTGGAGTGCCGAAGCGATGCCTGGACCGATTTCAGGCGAGAAAGGCAGCCCGACGAAGTGCGACATCACGCCGTACAGCGCCGTCACCGCAGCGCCTTGCGCCTGGCCAAGCCGTCGCGCGGCTTGCAGTCGCTGCTGCGCCTTCGGCAAGGCGTCCATGTGTACCAGCAGTTGTGCAAGCGCTTTGTTCATGGCCGGCTCCCTCAGCAAGTGGTGATGCTGCAACCATACAGGCTGGCAAGCCGCTGCGGATTGACCCAGATCAAGCAGCGCCTACTGCCAGCGCCGGCAACCGGGTCCTTCGGCACCCGGCCTTCGCTGCGCGCCACTTGATGCATGTCAACGCGGCAAGCCGCAAGCCTGGCCCGACCGGTTTGCACAAGGCGCAGCCCATGTACCAGCGAATACTTGTCCCGGTCGACGAAAGTGGCAGCGCCAGCAAGAAACTGGTCGCCGCACTGCAGATGGCCAGGGAATCGGGCGGCCGGGTAAGGTTGATCCACGGGGTGGAACAACTCGCTTACCTGACCGGCTACAAGCAATTCGGCGGCTCTTCGGCGCGCTGGTTTGGCCATGCGCGAAGCCGGCGCCAAGGTGCTCGACGATGCCATGGCGATGGCCCGGTCGGGCGACA
The DNA here is from genome assembly GCF_015752225.1 of Polaromonas sp. CG_9.11. Lineage (NCBI taxonomy): Bacteria > Pseudomonadati > Pseudomonadota > Betaproteobacteria > Burkholderiales > Comamonadaceae > Polaromonas > Polaromonas sp. CG_9.11. Next base: position 46,365 of record NZ_JADOVE010000020.1, on the reverse strand, counting down.
GCGATGCCGACAGCCGGAGCCCGTTTACCATAGGCGCCTGAAACCGCCCGCACCGGCCCATCGGCTGTCGCACTCCCCTCTCCATACAGCCATTTACAAGCATCTCCATGCCAAGACTCCAGAATAAAGTCAGCCTCATCACCGGTGCAGCACAGGGCATCGGCTTGGCCACCGCGCTCAAGTTCGCCAGCGAAGGCGCCATCGTCATCGTTTGCGACATTCACCCGGCGGCGATTGAAGAGGCGGTTTGCCAATGCAAGGCGCTTGGCGCGCAGGCCGTGGGCCATGTCATGGACGTGACGCAGCGCGTCGTGGTCGATGAAGTCGTTGCCAAGGTCAAGGCACAGTTTGGCCGCATCGACGCACTCGTCAACAACGCAGGCATCACGCAGGATGCGCGGTTGGTCAAGATGACGCTGGAGCAATTTGACCGCGTGATCGACGTCAACCTGCGCGGCGTGTTCCATTGCGCGCAGGCGGTCGCCGAAACCATGATTTCGCAGGGCCAGGGCGTGATTTTCAATGCCAGTTCGGTGGTTGGCATTTACGGCAACTTTGGCCAGACCAACTATGCTGCGACCAAATTCGGCGTCATCGGCTTCACCAAGACCTGGAGCCGCGAACTTGGCCCCAAGGGAATCCGCGTCAATGCTGTGGCGCCCGGCTTCATTGCCACGCCGATACTTGCCACGATTCCTGAAAACGTCCTGAAGGAAATGGAAACCCGCGTGCCGCTCAAGCGGCTGGGCCAGCCGGAAGAAATTGCCAACGTGTATGCCTTCCTGGCCAGTGACGAGGCCAGCTATGTCAATGGCGCGGTGATTGAAGTGTCCGGCGGCATGACGGTTTGACGCTTTGGTCCTGAGTCTGCGCTTGTCTGCTGCGACGCGTGACGCCAACAGGGACAGCTTGAGCGCCGGCCTGCCTGTCTTAAGACCCGATGGCCGCTAGCGTGAATGGCGTGGCGGCAAGCCGCGCATCGCCGGTCCAGACGGTTTATCTTGGTTTTTTTGGTGTTTTTTGCCTTTTGCGCATGTTGGACGGGCACTAGCAGCTATCATTTTTAAATGTTCAGCGCCTGTTCACGTCATCCAGCCTCGCCTTCGTTTTCCAGGCTAACAGCGATAATTCCCGCATGCCTTCCCTGCCGGTACAAGACCCTCCGCAACCCCGATCCCTGACTGATCTGTTCGTTTCCTTCACTTTGCTGGCGCTGCAGGGTTTCGGCGGCGTGCTGGCTGTGGTGCAGCGCGAACTGGTCGAGAAAAAGCGCTGGATGACGCGCGAGGAATTCATCGAAGACTGGGCGGTGGCGCAAATCATGCCGGGCCCCAACGTGGTGAACCTTTCCCTGATGATTGGCGGGCGTTACTTTGGCCTGAAGGGCGCGATGACGGCGCTGGCCGGCATGCTGTCCGTACCGCTGATCCTGGTGCTGCTACTGGCGCTGGTCTATGCCCAGTTTGCCGACCACCCCGGCGTGGCTGGCGCGCTGCGCGGCATGGGCGCCGTGGCGGCCGGACTGATTGCGGCGACCGGCCTGAAACTGTTTGGCGCGCTGCTGAAAAATGTACTCGGTCTTCGTCTGTGCATAGCTTTTGGCGTAATGTGCTTTGTCGCCATAGCGCTGCTGCGCTGGCCCTTGTTTTATGTGCTGTTCGGCTTGGGCAGCGTGGCCTGCACCCTGGCCTATCGAAAGCTCAAGCCATGACTGAACCGCTCACCCTTGTGTTCGGTCTGCAGGACTGGATCAACCTGTTTTTGCATTACCTGACGCTGTCCCTGCTGTCGATCGGCGGTGCCATCACGACCGCGCCCGACATGCACCGCTTCCTGGTGGACCAGCAGCACTGGCTGACCGACGCACAGTTCAATGCCTCGATTGCCATCGCCCAGGCCGCGCCCGGCCCGAACGTGCTGTTTGTCGCCCTGCTCGGCTGGAATGTCGGCCTGAATGCCGGCGGCATGTTGACGGGCCTGCTCGGCGTTGTGCTGGCGCTGATGGGCATCCTGATCCCGAGCACGGTGCTGACCTATGCCGCTGCCCAATGGGGCCACCGCAACCGCGAGTTGCGCGCGGTGCGCGCCTTCAAGCATGGCATGGCGCCCATCGTCGTAGCACTGCTGATGGCCACCGGCTGGATTCTTGCCAGCGCCAACGGCAGTTCACTGCAACACTGGCCTGTGTGGCTGGTGACGGCAGCCACCGCTGTCATCGTCTGGCGCACCAGGACGCACCTGCTCTGGCTGCTGAGCGCTGGTGCCCTGCTCGGCTGGTTTGGTTTCGTATAACGAAACAGGAAAACGAAAAGATCTCCGCTTTGACTTCGACCCAGGTTCGCCCTCAAGCATCGAGGCAGATCGTAAAGACGCCTGGACGTTATACGAAAAAGTCGACTTTTCCGTCATCCAGGTCGTAGGAGGCGCCAACGACCATCAGTTTGCCCGAGCGTAATGAATCGATAAACGTTGGCTCGGATGTGCGAAGCCGATCGACCGTGCGCCGTACATTTTCATGCACCGCCGCATCAAGCATTTCTTCACCCTTGTACTTGCCCGAGGCCTTGGCCTTGAGCACAGCGGGGATGATTGGCTCGACCATCCGGCCAATGCTGCCGGGATACACCGTATTTTTTTCAACCACCGACAGCGCAGCCTCCACGGCGCCACAGCGTTCATGGCCAAGTACCAGAATCAAGGGCACCCCGAGTACCTGCACGGCATACTCGATGCTGCCGAGCGCCACGGTGTCTACCGTGTTGCCCGCATTGCGCACGATGAACAGCTCACCGAGTCCGGTATTGAAGAGCACTTCCGGCGCCACGCGGCTGTCGGAGCAACCCACCAGCACTGCAAATGGTATTTGACCCCGGGCTATTTCCACACGCCGGTCACTGTCGCGAGTGGTAGCAGCCGTTGGCTTGTCATCCAGGAAATTTTTATGCCCGAGCTTGAGCTTTTCGAGCGCCTGACTGGGCGTGAGATTCGTCCTTTTTCCTTCGGCAGCATAGGCCGGCAAAAGGTTGAAGGATCCGGCAAGGCCCACCGCCCCGCAGCAGCTTCGCTGGAAAAAAGCCCGTCGAGACGTGTCATCTTGGTACATCTGAACTCCTAATTAAGGTGAAAAGCCGTTGGCAGTTTACGAAAAAATTTAGAGAGTTTTCTTAACACGATGGGAGTTAATGTTTGAAAAGGTATCAAGACAACCAAGGCATTCACTGAAGCTGGCGGCTAATTTCATCAACTGCCCGGACGGACTGCTGGCGTCGGCCAGCGCTGCGATCGCCTGGGGCAAGAAAATTTATTTGATGTGGCGCCCGGGCGTCGGCGCATTGCTGGGCTCGTGCGTCTTGACTCTAGTTCAAAGCACGACAACCAACCGGCTCAGGGATTGCAGTAGTCACAACGGGATGGATCGGCATGGTCGGTGTCCAGCCGGCGCTTTTCATCGCCATGACCGCAATGCCAGCAAGACCAGATGTCGGCTAAAGGCTGTCGGGTAGCAGCTGCACAGATGGCACATGGCAGACCGGTGATCGTCCGGGTCATCCAGTAGCCTGGCGCTGCGCAAACCGGACAGGATGAATTGAGCCGCTGCGCAAGATTGTTGGCTGCGGCAGCGATGATTTTCTGGCGAGTCGGATTGCAATGCGCGCGCAGGTCGTTTTCGACGACGACAACGCCGTTGCCCGAGAGGCTGGTTGCATGGACATAGGCTTTTTGCAGCGCAGTCCAGTCGCTCAGGCCTTTGCAAGTTCGCAAATCGTGTTCGTCGTTTGGCCTGACAACGAGGTGATGGGACGGAAATGCAGCATCTTCGGCAAAAGTCACCATTTCATTCCAGCTGCTGACTGCCCGATGTTCACTTTTCGCTGGCCCCTGTGCAATACCAGTGAGCTCAAGGGCCTTGTCATCGTCGATGAAAACGACAAGCTCTACATTCCAGGGAATCAAACCGGTGTAAGGGTCGGCAATGAAAGCGCCTTCGCTTGCCAAGCCGATGCGCGAATCAGCCAGTTGCATGCCGATTCGGGCTTTTCTTAAGGCCGTCTGCAATTGCGAACCAGGGCGGGGAATATCGCGGGTAAAAGTGCCGAGTTGGTCCGTGTCAAAGCCCCCGACCAAGTCTACCTGGCAGCCAATCTCCGCCTGTAAAACAGGCCCGATGATGGCTTCCTTGCCGTGCTGGGTCAGTAAAACTGCATGTCGGCCCTGGTACATGTCGCGCGCATTGGTAAATTGGTGCATTGGTTGATCCGTCAAGACGTGCATGCCGAATCCAGGGCGGCTACCCAGGTTTCCCAGCGGCCGCCAGACCAGGACTCAACGGCATTCGTTTGCGGGTCAATACGAAAAAGATGAAGCCAGCGGTTCTCCACTAGTTGGCGAACCGTTTCATGCTTGTTCATGACCGCCTCAATGCGGGCTTGCGGCGCCTCGATAAAGACTGACAGGCGCAACGGCGTGTGCATCCATTTCTGGCCGTCATGCACGGACTGCAGGGGCAGGCCAATTCGCAGGTCGCCTCCATTGCCTTCGAACACCCCAATATGGCCGCCAACCACGTTGTGAAGCACCTTGTTGCCACTGCCATAACGCGCGTTGTCCACCGTGGAGGCAAAGTACTGCATGTTGATCCAGTGCGTCACCACCATGGGCGCGGTCATGATGAGTTCAAGAATGCTGCCGTCGGCATCGCTTTGCCAGTCGTAGTCGTGCAGGAAGGACCGACCGGCCAGGTTGACGTCCCGGGAGCGGGAACGCGGAGCGACGATGAAGGCGGCATTGTTGGCCAGCCCCCATTCCGGCCGCGTTTGCGCCCAGTCATTGGCCCTTTTTTTCAGGGCTAGAAGCAAGGCATCAGGCTGGGCGCAAAGATCGCCCAGACCGAGTAAAGGCGCGCGCTCGGCGCGTGTCTTTGCGCCGGCCGCAAGCAGCACCTGGCGCAGGTGCATCAGGTCTTGCGCATGGCTGGCAGGAACGAGATCGACATCGAAGAGCTGGACTTCATCCGTGGTGGTGTTATGCAGTGCAGCAAGAAAGTGCGTTGTTTCGGGCACCACCAGATGGCGTTCGGCGAGTGCTTTTCGCAGCGCCGGGTCGTTCAGCAATGCCGCCAAAGTGCGGGCATTGACTTCACCGGTTTGTCCGCAGCAGGCGCCGCAGTCCAGGCCCGCCGCATGCGGGTTGTTGGCGCTTTGGCTGCCGTGGCCTGCGAGCAGCACGATGCGCGCAAAGCCGGAGCGCAGGCCCATTGCCTTGAGAACCCCTTCGGCCAGAGACACGCGCTGCGCAAGCGTGTCCCCAGCGCTCACAGCCAAGGCGGGCCGCGCGCCGTAATGTGTGCCCAGGCCGTCATGATCGGCAGGCGGTGCAGCGCTGGTGGAGGGCAAGCTGCGCGTGATCAGCTTGCCCAGGTAGCCCAGGCCTATCGCTTCCACCAGCGTGAAGGCCGAGCCCGGCAGGCGCCCAAAGGGCTGCCGCGATTGTTTGGCGGCAACACCTGCTTGCCTGGCCTTGGCCAACGCAGCGTCTTTGTCATCATTGCCACATGAGTCGGTAACGCACAGTGTGGCCGCCAGCAACCCTGGCAGCTGGGGACGCGTGGCTGTGGTTCCCAGCGGCGTGTAGGAAATGGGCAAGCCGAAAAAGCCGGCAAACCCCATCGTCTGCAGCTCGGGCGTGACGCTTTCCAGCGCGCGCCGAAAAACTTCTGAACGCACATCGATGCAAAACACGGCCTGCACCGCGTAAATGCGCCCGGTTGAAGCGGCAGAGGGCTGCGCCAATGCTGCAGCAAGCGGCTTTTGGTAAGCTATTTCCAGCGCACGATGCAGCAATGCGGCGTGGTCTGGTGTTGTGATGTTGCTGCAAATGCGTGGCCGTTGCCAGGCGTTTCGCCAGCGCATCCAGGGAGATTTTTCAGCGCGCGAGCCATCGTCCAGCAAATATTCCCAAGAAAGACGAATCGCCAGCAACTCGACGATTTGGTTGTCGTCGTCGCCTTTAAGGCGAGCTTGCCAGCGCAGATAGGCGCACCAGGAGGCCCAGCCGTTAATCCGTTGCAACACAGCGCACAGGAAGTCGTTCAGGCCATCCGCAGGCACGCCCAATTTATCGAGAACAAACGTGATCGCCTGCAGGGCGTCGGCAGGCAGCGCTTGTGAACGTCGCAGTACCTCTGGTGCTTTCATCAGCAGCGCCACACCATGGTCGTGCGCTATCGAATGGCGCCACCCACCATACAGCCCGCAGCTCTGTGCGGGATGCCAGTCGGCCTGCTCGGCATCAAAATACGCGGCGCAGTACTGGCTGACCTGGTGGGTGATGGTAGAGCGCCAGGCAGGCTCGCGTGACAATTGCCGTTGCGCGTCAAGCATGTCCGATAGCAAGGGCAGCGCGCTGGACGATTCCTGCGCACCATCCAGCGCGGCAATCACTGCAGTTGGGTCCACCGGTATCCCTGCTTCTGCCATGGCCTGCGCCAGGTGTTCGGACTGCAAAGCCTGGGTCTTCCAGGCATCGCGGTAAAACGCCTGCGGCATGTGCATGCGGCTGCCGCCCAACTGCTTGAGCTGCGCGGCCGCCTCTTCAATGGGACAGTCAACCCATCCCCAGTAAGGATTGACCGCAATGAAGCGGTCCAAAGGCCAGGTAGGCGCGATCAGGCGGCACGCCACCTCGACGGCCGAATCGACGGAAGACTTGACAGGATGGCGCAAGGAGGCAGCAGCGTTCATGATTTTTCGCTCAGCAGAGCAGCAGTTGAATGAGGGGGCCGCAGCGAAACCGCGGGCAGGCATATCGGCCAGATGCGGAACGTTAGCCGCGTAAAGCGCTCATCAAGGTAAAAGCCGGCATAAGCCCATGGATAAAAGACTTTGGCAAACTGCCCGCGCGGGAAGGCAAGCAACCACACTTGCACCAGATAGAGGGCTGCAAGGCAGTTGCCGGCCCAGAGGGTCAATGGCAACGATGCAGAAGCTACGGGCGTATTCACCAGAACGCCAAAAACGAGGTGCCCTGCGATGTAGCACTGCGCCAGCACCAAAATGGCGATGACGCCGCGCGCTGTGCCCATGCACCACCCATCGGCGCGCCACAACAATGGAGCCAGACCCAGCCCCACGATCAGGATTGCCAGGGGTGGAATTGCCAGTCCAGGCAAGCCGATTTGCCAAACCGCGACGCTGCCAGCCAGTAGCGCGATAGCAAACGGGACGCAAAGAAGTCGTATCACGACGCTGGCAACAGACGAACGTTTGGCCTCTTCCGGAAAAAACGCACGGCGACGGCTCTCCAGCACCGCTTCGCCGGCAGCCAGAAAGGCGTAAGCCTTGTAGAGCGAATGCGCCACCAAATGCAAGAAAGCCAGTTCATACAGACCCAGGCCACATTCGAGCAGCATGAAGCCCATTTGCGCGCAGGTTGACCATGCCAGGCGCACCTTGATGCTGATGCGCGTCATCATCACCAGACCGGCCAGCACCGCACTCAGGCTGCCAACGACGACCAGCAAGGTTTGCCCCGTGGGAGAAGCCGACAGCATCTCGGCCAGGCGAATCAGCAAAAAGCCGCCAAGATTGACGATGCCCGCATGCAGCAGGGCTGACACGGGTGTGGGTGCTTCCATCACCTGAATCAGCCAGCCGTGGACCGGCAACTGGGCAGATTTGAGAATCACCGCCAGCACCACCAATGCCATGGCGGAGTTCAGTGACGCGGACAGGGCATGGACCGCCGCGACGTGGTCGGCAATACCCTGAAACGCAAGGGTACCGGTTTCCCTATAAATCAACGTCAAGGCAGCCAGCAGGCACAGTTCGGCAAGACGGCTGGCGATGAATTTCTTGTGCGCGACGACCAGCGCGGCGGGACGGTCGCGGTAAAAAGTCAGCAAATAGTTCAGCGTAATGCTGCTCGCGATCCATGCAAGCACCAGCACACCCAGGTTGTTGGTCACCACCACGATGCCAATGGATGCCAATGTCAGCTGCATGGCGAGCAGGTAGCGCTTTTGCCCTGCTTCGCCGTTCAGGTAGCGTCGGGAGTAGCGGATGACGACCCAGCCCAGTAGGCTGACCAGCATCAACATGGCAAGCCCCAGCTTGTCGTTGTGCGCACTGCTGAATGCTTGATGCACAGCGGCGGCCAGCGCCATCACGAGCGCGGCAAGTGCAGCGCCTTCGGCTACGGCCCATGAACGGGAAATACCAGCGCCGAGCGCAACCGGTAAACAGGCCAGTACATAGGCCAGCGGCACATACCAAAGCAGTGCGCCAGTGTTGAATTCGGTCATCCAGACCCCTCTCTTGTTTGATATGACGTGACTTTGCCTGCAGGCCAGCAATAAGTAAAATAGATAAATTTTTATAAATACTTCTTTAAAACAGAACCATGCCGTTTTCTCGACTCAATTACCGCCATCTTTACTACTTCTGGATGGTCGCCAAGGAAGGACACCTGACACGTGTTGCCGACCAGTTGCATGTGTCGCAATCGGCCCTTTCCTCTCAGATTCGCCAGCTCGAAGAACAAATGAACAATGCGCTGTTCCTGCGCCAGGGCCGGAGCCTGCAGCTGACCGAAGTGGGCCGTGTGGTGTTGGGCTATGCCGATGGCATCTTTGCGCTCGGCACGGAACTGGTGGCGGCGGTAGCCGCGGGCGGGGGGCAGAAAATACAGCGGCTAAAGGTGGGCGGCGTCGCCAATGTTTCGCGCAATTTTCAGGAAAATTTCCTGCGCCCCGTCATGGGCATGGAAGATGTGCAGTTGGTGCTGGAGTCGGGCAGCCTTGACGAGTTGTTGCCGCGCCTGGCGGTACACAAGCTTGACCTCGTTTTGTCCAATCGCCCGGTCAGCGCAGATGCCGAACAGCCTTGGCACTGCCGCCGTATCGCCCGTCAGCCGGTTTGCCTGGTGGGCAAGCCGCGCCCTGCTTCGCATGCATTTCGCTTTCCGGAGGATTTGCCAGACGTCAAACTCCTGCTTCCAGGGCACAGCAGCGACATCCGCACCGAGTTCGACATGCTTTGCGAACACCTTCAGATCAAGATCAACGTGTTTGCAGAAGTTGATGACATGGCAATGCTGCGTTTGCTCGCACGCGATTCGGGCGGCGTGGCGCTGGTGCCGGCAGTGGTCGTGCAAGACGAGTTGCACAGCGGTGTGTTGCAGCAATACTGCGTCGTGCCGAAGGTCTATGAAAATTTCTATGCCATCAGTGTCGAGCGGCAATTTCAGTCGGCAGTACTGAAAAAGCTGCTGTCCAGCACTTCTGGCTAGCAGCTTCAGCAGCCAGCTGGCTGGCTTTCAGCGCCGTTGCCTCAACGCCTCGTACAGGCAAACGCCGCTGGCCACCGACACATTCAGGCTTTCTACCGCGCCGTGCATGGGAATGCGCACCAGCTCGTCGCAGGTCTTGCGGGTCAGCTGGCGCATGCCTTCGCCCTCGGCGCCCAGTATCAAGGCCACCGGGCCGGTCAGGTCCACGTCGTAAATCGTCTTTTCAGCGTCGTCACTGGTGCCGATGCACCAGATGTTGCGTTCCTTGAGCTCATTGAGCGTGCGAGCCAGGTTGGTCACCATGAAATAGGGCACAGTTTCAGCCGCGCCGCTGGCGACCTTGGACACCGTGGCATTGATGCCGGCGGCATGGTCCTTGGGCGCAATCACCGCCTGCGCACCAGCGCCGTCGGCCACCCGCAGGCAGGCGCCCAGGTTGTGCGGATCGGTTACGCCGTCAAGCACCAGCAGCAAAGGCTGGGTGGTGCCGGCCGCCTCTAACTGCTCCAGCAATTCATCGAGCGAGGTAACCTGCGCAACCGCATCAACGCGAGCGACGACGCCTTGGTGGCCGTGGCTGCCGCACATCTTAGCCAGGCGCAGGCCGTCGCACTCGACCATGCGAACGCCGGCTTCGCGAACGCGGTCGGTGAACTGGCGCATGCGGGCATCGCGGCGCGAGACATCATAAAAAACTTCAAGAACCGACTTGGGCGCGGTCTTGAGGCGGACACCGACGGCATGAAAACCGAAAAGAACTTTGGGGGAAGAAGACATCCGGCAATTATCGCTGCTGGCCTTGCAGCCAGCGTTCAGCGCATATAACGATCAGAATCATCAGCGCACTGTTTGCTACGCTATTCATAGCGCATTACGCAAGCCAAGCAGGCGCAAAAGCCATATTTCGCTGAAAAATCAGGATTCGATCACCTGCCCGGCCTCAATGGTGATGCGCCGCTGGCAGCGGGCGGCAATGGCCGGGTCGTGCGTCACCAGCACCAGCGTGGTGCCCAGTTCCTGGTTAAGGTCGAACATCAGCTTCATCACGGTTTCGCCGGTCGCAAAGTCCAGACTGCCGGTCGGCTCATCGGCCAGCAGCACGGCAGGCTTGACGACAAAGGCCCGTGCCAGCGCCACCCGCTGCTGCTCGCCGCCCGATAGCACCTTGGGATAATGGCCAAGGCGCTGGCCTAGGCCGACCCGCTTGAGCATGTCGGTTGCCAGCGCGCGCGCCTGCTTCATTCCCGAGAGTTCGAGCGGCAGCATGACGTTTTCCAGCGCGGTCAGGTTGGCCATGAGCTGAAAGCTCTGGAACACGAAGCCGACTTTCTGCGCCCGCAGGGCGGCGCGGTCGTCCTCACTGATGGCAAAGATGTCCTGGCCCGCCAGACGTACCGTTCCCGTCGTGGGTGTATCGAGCCCGGCAATGATCGTCAGCAGCGTGCTTTTGCCCGAGCCCGATGCACCGACAATGGCAGCGGTCTCGCGCGAATTCAACGCAAAGTCGATATCGCGCAAAATGGTCAAGGTCCCTGTCGAGTCGGTGACCGACTTGAAAACATGCGCAACGGAAACAATTGGAGTGCTGGCAGGCTCCAATGGGCGAGACAGCCTGGAAGCAACTTCACCCATCCCGGAAACCACAGGTTCAAACATGACAACCCTCTCTGTAAACGATCAATCAATTGCTGCCGACTGTAGCAAGCCCGGTCTGGCCATGCAAAACCGCTGGGCCAAATCCTTGGGAACCCTGTTGATGAGTGCCATGCTGGCGGTGCCCGCCTTTGCCCAAGCGCCGGCACAGGCCAGGTTGCAGCCGACCGTGCTGATCGTGGGCGACTCGCTGAGCGCTGAATACGGCCTCAGGCGTGGCACCGGCTGGGTTCCGCTGCTTGAAAAGCAATTGGCCAGCGAAAATAAAACTGTCCGGGTGGTCAATGCCAGCATCAGCGGCGACACCACCTCGGGCGGCCGATCGCGCCTGCCAGCCCTGCTGGCGCAGCACCAACCCGCCACCGTGGTGATCGAGCTGGGCGGCAACGACGCGCTGCGAGGCCTGCCGCTGGACATGACCGCCAAAAACCTGCGCGCCATGGTGCAGGCGTCCAAGAAAGCTGGCGCCCGCGTGCTGTTGCTGGGCATGGAGGTGCCGCCCAACTATGGCGCCGCCTACGCCACCACCTTTTCCGGCCTTTTCCCCAAAGTCGCCAAAGAGGAAAAAGTCGCGATCGTGCCTTTTTTCCTGAAGGGCATTGCCGATGGCGACAATGCCGCTGGTAATTTCCAGGCCGACCGCATCCACCCCAACGAGTCATCGCAAGCCAGAATGCTGGCCAATGTCTGGCCAGAACTGAAGAAAATCATCCCGTGAGCCTTGACCGCATTTCCGCCGCCGAAGCCTTGGCCCGATTGGGTCAATTTTCCACCGTGATCGATGCCCGCTCCGAGAGCGAATACGCCGAAGACCACCTTCCCGGCGCGGTGAACTGGCCTAGCTTGCACGACGATGAGCGAAAGATTGTCGGCACCCGGTACAAGCAGATCAACCAGTTCGAGGCTAAAAAGCTGGGCGCGGCGCTGGCCGCCAAAAACATCGCCGATCACATCCAGCGCGATGTGCTTGACAAGCCCAGGCAATGGCAGCCGCTGCTTTACTGCTGGCGCGGCGGCAAGCGCAGCGGTGCTCTGGCGCTGGTGCTGGACCAGATCGGCTTCAAGGTGACACTGGTCGACGGTGGCTACAAGGCCTTTCGGGCGGCGCTGGTCGCGGACCTGCCGCAACTCGCCGCGCAGCACCGCTACCTTGTGGTGTGCGGCCCCACGGGGTCGGGCAAGACGCGGCTGTTGCAGGCACTGGCGGCGCAGGGTGCGCAAGTGCTTGATCTGGAAGCGCTGGCCAACCACCGCAGTTCGGTGCTCGGCTTGATCCCTGGCGTCGCCCAGCCCAGCCAGAAAGCCTATGACAGCCGCATCTGGACTGCGCTGCGCAGCTTCGATGCGGCACGGCCGGTCTATATTGAAAGCGAAAGCAAGAAGGTTGGCAATGTGGCGGTGCCCGAAGGACTGATTGCCGCCATGCGCGCCAGTCCCTGCCTGCAGCTGGACCTGCCTGAGCACGAGCGGGTGGCCCTGCTGCTCGAAGACTATGATTTTTTTGTTCGCGACATCGAGTTTTTCTGCGACCGGCTCGGTGCACTGACCGAGGCACGCGGCAAGGCCACGGTGCTCGACTGGCAGGCGCGCGCCCGCAATGGCAACGTGGCGTCGGTGGTGCTGGAACTGCTGCTTGAGCATTACGACCCGGGCTACCTGCAGTCGATGCAGCGCAACTTCATCCAGTACAAAGCGGCACGTTCCCTGGCACCGCGCGACCACACTGTGCAGGCTATGACCGAACTCGCCGGTTCAATGCTGGCTGAGGTTTGACGACAAAAACCCGGTATCACCACTGGTGGTGATACCGGGTCAGTTTTCATTTCGATATCGAATCAATAACTGTCTGCCTACATCCCTGTCGCGCAAGAAAGCTATTTTCTTGAATTCAGCACTCAGGGAGGGGAGCCAGCAGGAGGTATGTCAATCTGCGCCTCGCTGATATTGTCCTGATCTGGAACCCCGTCACTGGACACATCGCCCTCTTCCGGCTTGCCTTCGCCCTTGCGCTTGAGCTTGTCTTCTTTCTTGCGTTTTTTCGCCAGCTCCTTCTGACGCTTTTCATAGGAGTAATTGGGAGTTGCCACAGCTTGCTTTCGTGAATAGGTAACCCTTACTGTAATGCATTGCCATCAGGCGTTGCGGACAAGCCGGCCAGCGCCTGGGCCAGGTCGGCCTGCAGGTCGGCAACGGCTTCCAGACCAATTGAAAAGCGCACCAGCCCGCCTTGGTAGGGCCAGGAGCGTACGACACGCAAAGCCTGCATGTTATAAGGCACGCACAAGCTCATCGGCCCGGCCCAGCTATAGCCGAGTTTGAAAAGCTGCAGATTGTCGCAAAACCGGTCAATCTGCGCGGGAGTGACTTCAGGCTGGAAGACTGCGCTGAACAGACAGGCTGCGCCCAGGCAGTCGCGCTTCCATTGGGTATGGCCTGGCGAGTCGGGCAAGGCCGGATGCAGTACGGCGGCAATCGGCGGCTGGCCCTGGAGCCAGCTGGCGAGCTGGCGCGTGGCAGCATCCTGCGCGACATATCGCAGGGCCATGCTGTTGAGGCCGCGCAGCACGAGCTCGGCGTCGTTGCCGCTGACGCCGTAGCCGACGCGCATATGGCAGAAATGCATCATTTGGTGGAGCGCTTCGCTGTTTGTTACCACCGAGCCCATCAGCACATCGGCGCCGCCGCTCGGGTATTTCGTCAGCGCCTGCACCGAGATATCGGCGCCCAGCGTGAAGGCATTGAACGCCAGGCCCGCGCCCCAGGTGTTGTCGAGTGCCGTTATGGCGGCCTGAGGATGCGCTGCGCCCGATGCGTTGTGCGCCTTGACAGCGGCCACCAGCGCCGGAATATCCGGAAACTCCAGCGTGATCGATCCGGGCGCCTCCAGCCAGACCAGGCGGGTCCGGCCGTTCAGCCGCGCGACCAGGTCGGCCGGGTTCATCGCATCGTAGAACTGGCAGCTGATGCCCCAGGACGCCAGTTCGGCCTGCGCGAAGGACTTGTTCGGGCCATAGGCATTGTCCGGAATCAGGACCTCGTCGCCGGCCTTCAGCAGGGCCATGTCCACCAGCACCACCGCGGCCAGCCCGCTCGGAACCAGCGTGCAGAACTTTCCGCCTTCGAGCGTCGCGATGCGTTCTTCCAGGGTGAAGGTGGTCGGCGTTCCGTGCAGGCCATAGGTGTAGCCGGTCTTGTGCTTCCAGTCGCGGCTGCGCAGGGCTGCCACAGTGGGAAAGATGATCGTCGAGGCCTTGTGGACGGACGGAGCAACCGACTCGAAGCCTTCCGGCGGGGTGTAGGGATGGTGAATCAGTTTGGTGGAGAGTTCGCTCATGCTCCAATAATAGCGACAAGCCCAAGCCAACGGCGTGCCCTCGCGGCAACCGCGCACAGTAATGCAGTGGGAGCGGGGGCTCCGGCTTCATTTCAGCAGGGGCCGGGGATCTGGCTTTGCCAGTGCGCAGGCGCAGTGGCCCCTTCAGGGTGCAGAGAGCTACACGAAGGGAGCGACCGTGGGGGCAACTACACCCTCCACTTGTCCATCAATTGCTCCGGAGAAAGCGCATCGTAACTCTCGAAAGGCTGATGAATCCACGGGTTGGTCGGCAGTGTCTCGACCGAGTAGTCGGCCTGGAAGCTTGAAACGCCCTTGGTCCAGATCACGGCGCTGCGCAGTTCGGTGATCGGCTGGTAGTTGTTGCGCAGCTGCTCAATGACCGCATTCAGCGTATGACCCGAATCGGCCAGGTCATCAACCAGCAGCACCCGACCGGCGATCTCGCCTTTGGGCGTGGTGATGTAGTGAGCAATGTCCAGCTTGCCTTGCACCGTGCCGGCGTCGGCACGGTAGGAACTGGTGGACATGATGGCCAGCGGCTTGTCGAAAATGCGCGACAGGATGTCGCCGGGACGCATGCCGCCCCGCGCCAGGCACAGAATGGTATCGAACTGCCAACCGGACTGGTGGATCTTGATGGCCAGTTTTTCAATCAGGTTGTGGTATTCGTCATAGCTGACATAGAGATGCTTGCCGTCTTCGGTCAACATGAAATTGCTCCTGATTTATTAGCATCTTGCGCACGTTTTCACTGCGCAAGCGGCCTGTTTGTCTAAAATTTACGGCTTCAGAGCGCGTAGGGGTTGCGCAGCAGGATGGTGTGGTCGCGGTCCGGGCTGGTCGAGATCATGTGGATCGGTACGCCGGTGACTTCTTCGATCCGCAGCAGGTAGCGCTGGGCGGCGGGCGGCAGCTGATCGTATTGCGTCACGCCCACGCTGCTCTGGCTCCAGCCAGGCATGGTTTCGTAAATCGGAACGCAGCGGGCAATGTCGTCGGCGCCCATCGGCAGGATGTCGGTGGTCTGGCCGTCGAGTTCATAGCCGGTGCACAGCTTCAACTCGACCAGGCCATCGAGCACGTCAAGCTTGGTGATGCACAGGCCCGACAGGCCATTGACCTGTGCCGAGCGCTTGAGCAGCGCCGCATCGAACCAGCCGCAGCGGCGGCTGCGCCCAGTGGTGACGCCTTTTTCGGCGCCCACGGTGCTCATGTGGTAGCCCGGCGTGCCTTCGGCTTCCCAGTCTAGTTCGGTCGGGAACGGCCCGCCGCCCACGCGGGTGCAATAGGCCTTGGTAATTCCCAGGATATAGTGCAGCATGCCCGGCCCCACGCCGGCGCCGGCCGACGCATTACCGGCGACGCAGTTGCTCGAAGTGACATAGGGATAGGTGCCATGGTCCACGTCGAGCAGCGTGCCCTGCGCGCCCTCGAACAGCAAGTTGGCGCCGGCCTGGTGCGCGTCATTGAGTTCGCGCGACACGTCGGCCATCATCGGCTTGAGCAGTTCGGCATGACGCATGGCTTCGTCGTATACCGTGTTGAAGTCGATCGCGGACGCATTCAGGAAGCCAGTCAGCACGAAATTGTGCAGGTCGAGCAATTCGCGTAGCTTGGCGGCAAAACGCTCGGGGTATTTCAGGTCCTGCACGCGCAGCGCGCGGCGGGCAATCTTGTCTTCGTAAGCCGGCCCGATGCCGCGGCCGGTGGTGCCGATCTTTTCGGTGCCGCCTTTTTCGCGAAAATTTTCGCGGGCAATGTCAATGGCCGAGTGGAACGGCAGGATCAGTGGGCAGGCTTCGCTGATGCGCAGGCGCGAGCGCACTTCGACACCGGCTTTTTCCAGCCCTTCGATCTCCTCGAACAGCTTGGCAGCCGAGAGCACCACGCCGTTGCCGATGTAGCACTTCACGCCGGGCCGCATGATGCCGCTTGGAATCAGGTGCAAGGCGGTCTTGACGCCGTTGATGACCAGCGTGTGGCCGGCATTGTGGCCGCCCTGGAAGCGCACCACGCCCTGTGACATTTCGGTCAGCCAGTCGACGAGCTTTCCCTTCCCTTCGTCACCCCACTGGGTGCCCACGACCACGACGTTGCGGCCGGTGGCTGCGCTTGATTTGTTTGTCATCTTCAGTTCTCTTTAAGGATCAAATGGATAAAGCCGCTGTAGGGTTAGTCCCTGCGTGCGGCATTTCTTGCCGATGGTTGGTGGCGCTTAGAGGCGGGCCTGGACCACCCAGTGGCCGGCGGCAAAAGCCAGTTCGCGGTCACAGTCAAATTCATTGACTTCATTTTCATGGCCGGGCAGCACGCAGGTCACGGTTTCACCGCCAGCCCGCAGCCGGGCAATGGCGGCATTGAGCATGGCATCGTCACCCCAGGGCGCACAAATGGCCGCCTTCAGGGGACGCGGCGGCAGCACGCTGACCAGTTCTTTCAGGTCCAGGCTGAAACCTGCAGCAGGGCGGTTACGGCCGAAGACCGCGCCAACCTCGTCGTAACGGCCGCCGCGCGCCAACTCGGCGCCATGGCCGTAAATGGCAAACCGCGTTCCCGTGTAATAGGCATAGCCGCGCAGGTCGGCCAGGTCGAAACTGACCCGTACATCCAGCACATGCGATGCGAGCCACTTCAAATTTTTTAGTGCCTCATGTACGCCAGGCATGCGCGGAAGGACTTTTTCGGCCTCAAGCAAGACCTGTTCGTCACCGTAGAGCTGGAGCAGCGCCTTCATGCCTTCGCGGGCCTCTGAAGACAGGCTGTCGTGAAGTCCGGCCAGCAGCGCATCGAGTTCACCGGCGTCCTTAACAGCCAGCGCGGCATGGATGCGCTCAAGCGTCGATGCGCCCAAGCTCGCCCCGGCAAGCAGACTGGAAACAATGCGCACGTCGGCCATGTCCACCATCAGGTCGGTGACGCCCGAGGCCTTCAGGCAGTCCAGTGCGAGCCGCTGAGTTTCAAGATCGGCTTCCAGGCCCGCGTGGCCATAGATTTCGGCGCCGAATTGCAGCGGTTCGCGGGTCGCATGCGGCCGGTCGGCACGCGTATGCAGCACCGGGCCGCAATAGCAAAGACGCGCCACGCCGCTGCGGTTGAGCAGGTGCGCGTCGATACGCGCGACCTGGGGCGTGGTATCGGCGCGCAATCCCAAGGTGCGTCCCGACAGCTGATCGACCAGCTTGAAGGTCTGCAGGCCCAGGGCTTCGCCGGTTCCGGTCAGCAGCGATTCCAGGTGTTCAAGCAGCGGCGGCATGACCAGCTCATAGCCATAGCTGCGGGCGGCGTCCAGAAACAGACGGCGCAGCTCTTCGATGTGACGCGCCTCGGAAGGCAGGACATCGGCAATTTGATCAGGCAATTGCCAAGATGACGACCAAGCGGGCATTGTGGATTCTGTAAGCTGTTAAAAACAGGATTTTACCGGCACAGGCTGGATGAACAAACAGAAAAAGGGCAGACCGCCCTTTTACTGATGAACACCACCCTTAGTGCAAGCCATCCAGGTCGTCTGGATGCTCCAAGGCTGAGGTGTGCTAGCGCGATGCTGGCGCTGAAGCGCTGCCACTGTTTGCTCCTCGCATGGCCTTGAAAAAGTCCGACGAGGGATCAACCACCATTACATCGCTTTTCTTGCTGAAACTGGCCTTGTACGCCTCAAGACTGCGATAGAACTGGGCAAACTGCGGGTCCCGCCCAAAGGATTGTGCAAAGGTACCAGCCGCTTCGGCATCGCCCTCGCCCTTAATCTTCTGTGCATCGCGGTAGGCATTGGCAACGGTAATCTCGCGCTGCCGGTCGGCGTCGGCACGAATTTTTTCACCTTCTGCCGCACCGGTGGAGCGCAACTCGTTGGCCACCCGCTTGCGCTCGGCCTCCATACGGCGATAGACCGATTCGGTAATGGCTTCCACGTAGTCGACGCGGGTGATCCGCACGTCGATCACATCAATGCCCCAGGGCTTGGCGCCCTGCACCACGGCAAGCACTTCTTTCTTGACATCGGCCATCAGTGCCTCGCGCTTGAGCGACAGCAGATCCTTGACGGTGCGACGGTTGATCTCTTCCTGAAACGCATTGCGAACCACGCGATTCAACTGGTTGGCACCAGCCTTTTCGTCAAGCCCGACGTTGCGGATGTATTCGGAAGGATTGATGATCCGCCACCGCACGTACCAGTCGATCACGACACGCTGCTTTTCGGCCGTCAGCATTGGCTCGGAATCAGTGCTGTCCAGCGTCAGCAGACGCCTGTCAATATAGGAAACGTTCTGAAATGGAGGCGGGAGTTTGAAATTGAGGCCTGGCTCAAGTACAACCTCCTTGATTTGTCCAAGGGCATACACCACACCAAACTGGCGCTGGTCCACCACGAACAGCGTGGAACTGAGCAATGCCAGAAGCACCAGCAATGAAGAAACGACGAGTCCAACTCTATTCACTTTTGTATTCCTTAGCGGGTTTCACGTTCGCGGGTGCGGGAAGTATCCCGGGCTCGAGAGTCCACGGGAACCCCATTGAGCGGGGCTTGCGCTGCAGGCGCTGCCGACAGGGGCGCCGTTGCATCGCTGCTTGACGCCGCGCCGCCCGTTCCGGTCATCTGCATGATCTTGTCGAGTGGCAGGTACAACAGGTTGGAACCCTGACGAGACTCCACCAGCACCTTGGTCACGTTGGTGTACACCTGCTGCATTGCATCGGTGTACATCCGGTCGCGGGTGACCTGCGGGGCTTTTTGGTATTCGGTCAAGACCGAACTGAAACGTTGCGCATCACCCTGCGCCTGCGCTACGATGCGGGCCTTGTAGGCATCAGCCTCTTCCTTCAGGCGGGACGCCGAACCAACGGCGCGGGGAACCACGTCGTTGGCGTAGGCCTGGGCTTCGTTCTTGGCGCGTTCACGCTCTTGTCCAGCCTTCAGCACATCATCGAAAGCCGCCTGGACCTGTTCGGGAGGTCTCACTCCGCTTTGCTGCAGATTGATGGCGACCACCTCGACACCGACCTTGTAGCGGTCCAGGATCGTCTGCATGAGCACCCGGACGCGTGGACCGATCTGGTCGCGCTCTTCGGCCAGCGCCATGTCCATTTTCATCTTGCCGACGACTTCGCGCACGGCAGTTTCGGCGGCCTGGACCACTGCAGCGGCGGGATCCTTGCTTTCGAACAGGTAGGCCCGGGCATCGTTCAGGCGGTATTGAACCGCGAATTTGATCTCGACAATATTTTCGTCTTCCGTCAACATGGCCGAATCGCGCAGGCCGGTCGCCTTGAGAACGGTGTCGCGCCCCACATCGACCGAACGGATCTGGGTGACCACGACGATCTCGTGGCGTTGTATCGGATAGGGCAAGCGCCAGTTGAAGCCGGCACCGACCGTGGAGCGGTATTTGCCAAACTGGGTGATCACCGCTTGTTGCCCTTCCTGCACGATAAAAAAGCCGGTGCCGAGCCAGATCAAGGCCACCACGGCGGCAACCAGGCCCACGCCGATACCCGCATTTTTCATGTCGGGCTGAAAATTTCCCCCGCCTTTGTTGCCCCCGCCGCCAAATCCATCGCGGTTGCCGCCGTTCTTTGCGCCGCCAAACAGGTTGCCAAGTTTGCGATTGAAGTCCCGCCACAACTCGTCCAGGTCAGGGGGCCCCTGATTGAGGCCTTGGGGACGGTTCGGTGGCTTGGGCGGCTGACGGTCATCCCGCGGCGCCTCGGGCCTAGAGCCATCGGAAGGTGACTTGTCTTCATCCCGGCCCCAGCGCGGATCATTCAGATTGAATATTCCTTGGGCGCGTTGTCTAAGCCGACCCGGAAAGTTTGTCAGCGTTTGCAGCACGGGATTCAAATTCATGGAAAAAAACTCGCTTTTTTGTTACACCGACATTGTGCCTAACGAAGCTGCCCGGCCGGGCAATATCATTGGGGTGTTTGGGGACTATTGCCTAACTGTATGCGTGAAGCTTGGAACGCTAGCAATTCGCGCAGCAGATTAAGGCCTTCACCAGTCATGGCACTCACGAATACACGTTCAACACTCCGGCTAGCACCTTCAAATGCATCCCTGAGTTCGAACCTGTCATGCAGGTGCAGCGGCAAGACGCTATTTTCAATAGCGTCGAGCTTGTTGAATACGAGTATTTGCGGAACATCCTCGGCACCGATTTCAGAAAGCACCCGCTGGACCTGCTCGATCTGCTCAAGGTAGTCGGGATTGGAGGCATCGACCACATGCAGCAGCAAATCGGCATCGACCGCTTCCTTAAGGGTTGCCGCAAATGCATCAATCAGGCCGTGCGGCAAGTCGCGAATGAAGCCGACGGTATCCGACAGCGATGCGAAACGTCCGGCCTCGCCCAGGTAAAGCTGGCGAGTGGTGGTATCCAGTGTTGCAAAAAGCTGGTCGGCGGTATAAGCAGTGGCCTTGACCAGGGCATTGAACAGGGTGGATTTTCCGGCATTCGTGTAGCCCACCAGCGAGACCGAAAATGAATTGCGCCGCTCGCGCTGCTTGCGCTGCGTCTGGCGCTGCTTTTTAACCTTGGTCAGGCGTTCCTTGGTTCGCTTGATAGCATCGCCAATCATGCGCTTGTCAAGTTCAATCTGTTTTTCGCCCGGTCCGCCGCGCACGCCGGCGCCTCCCGTCTGGCGCTCAAGATGCGACCAGCGGCGAACCAGCCGGGTTGAGACATACTGCAGTCGAGCGAGTTCCACCTGGAGCTTGCCCTCGTGGCTGCGGGCACGCTGTGCAAATATTTCCAGGATCAGGAGCGTTCGGTCGTTGACCGGCATTTCAAGATGTCGTTCGAGATTACGCTGCTGCGCTGGGCTCAGCGACTGATCGAAGAGGACCTCGGTGGCACCAGTGTCAAGTGCCAGCATCTTGATCTCGTCGGCCTTGCCGGATCCGATGAACAAGGCGGCATCAGGCGCCCTGCGTTTGCACGTGACACGCGCTACAGGCTCGAGACCAGCGGTTTGCGCCAGCAAACCCAGTTCCAGCAATTCCGTATCAAAGTTGGGAAGGCCCAGATCGACCCCCACCAGAAGGGCGAGTGCTTGTGTTTTCACCGTTGCTTGATGGCTTTTCAGGAAGTCGGTGACTCTTCGGACTCGGAGGTCGAGAAATTCACAGCGCGGCCCGGAACAATGGTTGAAATTGCATGCTTGTAAACCATCTGGGTGACGGTGTTGCGCAACAGGACCACATACTGGTCAAATGATTCAATCTGACCCTGAAGCTTGATGCCATTGACCAGATAAATAGAAACAGGAACATGCTCGCGACGCAGAGTGTTGAGAAATGGGTCCTGCAAAAGCTGGCCTTTGTTATTGCTCACGATATTTTCCGTGTTCAAAAGTTGATAAGGGTTTGACCATACCACAGCGATTTCAGTGGCCTTGTAATATTAGGTCTATTCCTTATCTGTGAAAGGATTGTGCGAACTTTTCAGCTGGATACGCAAAGGCGTGCCCACCAGATCAAACTCCTTGCGTATCCGACCCTCAAGGTAGCGCTTGTAAGACTCGGTCACGTGCTCCAGCGAATTTCCATGAATGATCACGATGGGCGGGTTCATGCCGCCTTGGTGGGCATAGCGCAGCTTGGGGCGGAAAACGCCGGAACGCTGGGGTTGCTGGAACTGCACCGCTTCCATCAGCAAACGGGTCAAAACTGGCGTGGACATCTTACGGTTGGCTGACGCGTGGGCTTGAATAATGGATTTCCAGACAGGCCCGAGACCCTGGCGCTTGATGGCCGAAATATGGTGGATGGATGCAAACTTCAGAAAACCCAGCCGCGTTTCAATCGAGCGCTGCAGCAATTCACGCTGGTAGGCATCAACCGCATCCCATTTATTGACGGCGAGCACCACCGCCCTGCCGCTTTCAAGAATATAGCCAGCAATGTGCGCATCCTGGTCTGTCACGCCTTGGGTGGCATCGAGCAGTAGCAGCACCACATTGGCGTTCTCGATCGCCTGCAGGGTCTTGACGACGGAGAATTTCTCGATGGCCTCAAAAACCTTGCCCTTGCGGCGCAGTCCGGCGGTGTCGATGAGTTCAAATCGCTGGCCGGCATGCTCGAAGGGCACTGAGATGGCATCGCGGGTGGTGCCGGGCAGGTCAAAGGCCACCAGGCGCTCTTCCCCAAGCCAGGTATTGATTAGTGTTGATTTACCTACGTTGGGTCGGCCTGCCACCGCAAGCTTGATGACAGAAGGGTCTTCCTGCTCGATGGATTCCGACGGATCGGGCAGATTCAGTGGTGCCAGTGCCAAGTCAACCAGCATTCTCATGCCCTGCCCGTGCGATGCGGACACCGCCAGCATTTCACCGAGCCCGAGCTCGAAGAACTCCGAAACCTGCGTGCCTTCGGGCAAGCCCTCGGCCTTGTTGGCCGCCAGCACGGTAGGTTTTCCGAGCTTGCGCAGGTAGTTGGCAATGTCGTAGTCCTGCGCGCTGATACCGGCTCGCGCATCCACCACGAAAATCACCACATCGGATTCTGCAACGGCCTGGCGGGTCTGCCTTGCCATTTCCTTGTAGATGCCGGCGACAGCATCCGGCTCGAAACCTCCGGTGTCGATGACGATGTACTCATGGGGGCCCAGCTTGCCGTTGCCGTAGTGACGATCACGCGTCAGTCCGGCATAGTCGGCCACGATCGCATCCCGCGTCTTGGTCAGCCGGTTAAAAAGGGTTGACTTGCCCACGTTTGGGCGGCCAACTAACGCAATGACAGGTTTCATCAAAATGAGTAAATCAGTTTCTGGCGAGAATGCCGTTATTCGGGCTGAAAGCCGTAAATGCCGCCGTTGCGGGTGACGGCGACCAGGGTGTTGCCTGCCAGCACCGGGGCAGCCGAAATGGCCGAGCCATCGGTGCTCAAGCGGTTGAGCAAGGAACCATCATCGCGCGACAGCAAATGAATGAATCCGGTGGCATCGCCGATCACCACGGAACGACCGGCCAGCAACGGGGCGGTCAGCCCCCGGTAACGAAGCCGGTCACTGGACCAGACACGTTCGCCATCACTGCGTTTCCAGGCCAGCACGGTGCCATCAGCTTCTGTGCCAAACAGATACCGGTCATCGCCCTGAATACCCTGCACGCCGTTGGCAGGCCGGGTCCAGAGCACGTTGCCCCGCGTGGTGTTCACGCAACCGATGCTGGACTGGAACGCCCGCACGCAGACGCTGTCACCGATACGGCTGACGCTGCCGACCAGGTCCACGAGTCGCTCGATGTCATTGATCCCGCGTGGAGTGGCAATGGGCGCCTCCCACTGAATGCTGCCATTCGAAGGGTTGAATCCTGCTAGCCGACCGGCCAGACCAACCACCAGCGTGTCGCCAACGGCCAGCATCACACCGGATTGACGCAGCACCAGCGGTTCGCTTGGACGCTGTTGCGCCCACAGCTTTCGGCCGGTCTGCCCGTCAAAAGCATTGACCGAACGATCAGCGGCCAGCACGAACACACGCTCACCGGCCACGAACGGGGCGGTGAACGCCTGGGCAGTGAGTTTTTGACGCCACAACTCGCGGCCGGCCTGCATGGCGATCACTTCATTGTCTTTGGTGACGACGGCGAGAACCTTGCCGTCGCTGCCCACGCCAGCAGCAATCGGCGTCTTCAGTGCCAGGCGCCAGACGTCGCGACCAGACTGGGCATCGAGAAGCGCGACCGTTCCGTCGTCGCTCGCGATCGCCACGCCGTTGCCAGCAACACCGACATCAAGCGGGAAATTGACCGGGCCGATGCGCTGGGTCCAGCTTTGACGCACGGAAACCAGCGCTGTCACCGGCTGGAGTTCCGTAGGCTGGGGTTTTTTGACACCGCCGAAACAACCCGCCAGAAGCGCTATTATAATAATAGCTAAAGAGGCACGTGCAGCTGGCGCCAAGGCCAAAAATGACTGAATTTTCATTTGTTTGCTCCGACATTGTCGGCAGTAGCCAGCTTGACCTGACCAATGGTCGGATCAACACCCAGGGCATTGAGCTTTACCTCGACCAGGCGCCGGTATTCAGTACGCTCGTCAAAGGCCTTCCAGGCTTTTTCGTATTCGACCCTGGCTGCGGCTTTTTTGCCTTGTACCATCAGGATGTCTGCACGCCGGTCAGCCACCAGCGCTTCGAAGTTTTTCGGAAAAGCAGCGGAAAGCTGCTGAAAGGCTTCATCATAGGATTTCTTTTCAAGCAGCAGTCCGGCAAGCCGAAGTCTGGCAACTGCCTGGTAGCCAGGATCGGATGCCTCGCCGGCCACCCAGACCAGCGCTGCGCGGGCTGCATCGTCATTGCCTTTGTCGTGATGCGCCTTGGCCACCAGAAGGCCCGCCTGCTGGGCATACGTGGTGCTGGCGAAACGATCTTTCATGTCGGCCAGCGCACGGTCAATCCGCGCGGTATCACCCGACACAATGGCGCGCTCTATCTCGTCGAACATCGCCGAGGCCTTTGCAGCCTGGCTGCGCTGCCAATACTGGTATCCGTTCCAGGATGCAAATGCACCCAAAACGACAATCAGCACCCAGATGATCAGATTGCCGTACTGCTTCCAGAAATGCTTGATCTCGTCAAGCTGTTCCTGTTCTTCCAAATCGAGGTGTTTTGCCATAAATTTCCGGGAGTTTCTAGCCGATGCTGACAGGCTAAATTGAAAAAGGATTGTAGAGCGCTGAACTGCTGCTCAAATCGCGGGGCTGCTGCGCAGCATGCCGGCCCATGCGGCCACGTCGTTCAGCGGTTGAAGCGTCTGGCCATCTGCCAACCGGTCTTTATCGCCGCGCAGCGGTTTGACGGCAACGCGCCCTTCGGCCTGTTCGGCTGCACCAAAAATCAGCGCAAAGCGTGCGCCGCTGGCATCGGCGCGTTTGAACTGCGACTTCATGCTGCCCATGCCACCCGGTGAAGCACTGGCATGCATCTGCACGCTGACTCCGGCACTTCGCAGGGCCTGCAGGGTTTTCATCACGACCGGAAGGACCGAGGCTTCGGGAACCACCGCATAAACATCGGGTAGCGGAAGTTCACCAAAGGCGCCCTCCTCCTTGAGGAGTTCGAGCACGCGCTCGACGCCCAGCGCCCAGCCGACGGCAGGCGCCGGCTTGCCGCCCATCTGCGCGATCAGGTCGTCGTAACGGCCGCCTGCGCAAATGGTGCCCTGCGCGCCCAGGCGGTCGGTGACGAACTCAAAGACCGTCAGGTTGTAATAGTCCAGTCCACGCACCAGCCGGTGGTTCAGTGTCCAGGCAATGCCATTGGCATCCAGGATGGCCTTGAGTCCGTCGAAATGCGCCTTCGATTGCGCGCCGAGAAAATCGATCAGGCGCGGGGCGCTTTCCACCACCGACTTCATTGCCGGGTTCTTGGTGTCCAGAATGCGCAGCGGGTTGCTGTGCAAGCGCCTTTTCGCCTCGTCGTCGAGCAAGTCGACATGCCGTTCAAAGTGCGCGATCAGTTGCGCGCGGTGTTGGGCGCGCTCATCAGGCTGGCCGAGGCTGTTGAGTTCCAGGCGCCAGTCGCTCAGGCCAAGTTCCTTCCAGAGCGCGGCAGCCAGCAAGATCAGTTCGGCGTCGACTTCGGGGCCGGCAAACCCCAGTGCTTCGGCGCCGATCTGGTGAAACTGGCGGTAGCGCCCGCGTTGCGGCCGCTCGCGGCGAAACATCGGCCCCATGTAATAGAGCCGCTTGCCACCGTCATAAAGCAGGTTGTGCTCTGTCACGGCACGCACCACGCTGGCGGTATTTTCCGGACGCATCGTGAGGTGGTCGTGGTCGCCATGCTTGTCTGAGCGGTCTTCGAAAGAATACATTTCCTTTTCAACAATGTCGGTGACTTCGCCAATGCCGCGCACGAAAAGCTGGGTGTGCTCGAGAATCGGCGTGCGGATGTTGCGGTAGGCATAACGCGCCATGAGTGCGCGAACCTTGTCCTCCAGCCATTCCCAGCGCGCCGAGTCCGGCGGCAGGATGTCGTTCATGCCCTTGACGGCAGCGAGTTTTTCGATTTTGACCGGCACGGATTTTTCCGCCGGACCGGCATTCATTTTTTCAGGCATGTCGTTCAGGAAGCCTGGGCCAGCGCGTGCGGGCCAAAGCGTTTTTCAATATAGTTTTCGACGATCACCTGGAACTCCTGCGCAATGTTGTCGCCGCGCAGCGTCAGTCTTTTTTCGCCATCGATGAACACGGGTGCAGCCGGGGCTTCGCCCGATCCGGGCAGGCTGATGCCGATGTCGGCATGCTTGCTTTCGCCAGGTCCGTTGACGATGCAGCCCATCACGGCCACGCGCAAGCCTTCAACGCCCGGATACTGTTCGCGCCAGACGGGCATCTGGGCGCGCAGGAAGTCGTCGATCTGCTTGGCCAGTTCCTGAAACGTGGAGCTGGTGGTGCGCCCGCAACCGGGGCATGCCGTTACGCTGGGCACAAAGGTCCGCAAACCCAGCGCCTGCAAGATTTCGGCGGCAATGACCACTTCCTGCGTCCGCGCCTCGCCGGGCTGGGGCGTCAGGGAAACGCGAATCGTGTCGCCAATGCCTTCTTGCAACAAGATGGAGAGCGCCGTGGCTGAAGCGACGGTTCCCTTGGTGCCCATGCCGGCTTCGGTCAGTCCCAGGTGCAGCGTGTGATCGGTCCGCCTGGACAGTTCCCGGTACACCGACACCAGGTCCTGGACGCCGCTGACCTTGCAGGACAGGATGATCTGGTCACGTCGCATGCCCATCTCTTCGGCCCGCTTGGCGGAATCAATTGCCGAGGTGATCAGCGCTTCATACATCACCTGCCGGGCATCCCAGGGCGAGCTTCGCGTGCTATTTTCATCCATCAGGCTGGCGAGCAGTTCCTGGTCAAGGCTGCCCCAGTTCACCCCGATGCGGATGACCTTGTTCCAGCGCATGGCCGCTTCAATCATCTGGCCGAACTGGGTATCACGCTTGTTGCCTTTGCCGACGTTTCCAGGATTGATCCGGTACTTGGACAGCGCCTGAGCACAGGCCGGGTAATCGGTCAAAAGTCGGTGGCCGTTGTAATGAAAGTCTCCAACTAAGGGAACATCAACACCCATGCGGTCGAGCTGTTCGCGCACATAGGGGACCGCAGCAGCAGCTTCAGGGGTGTTCACCGTGATGCGGACCATTTCGGAACCGGCCAAGGCAAGTTCCTTGACCTGAATGGCCGTGCCAATGGCGTCCACGGTGTCGGTATTGGTCATGGACTGGATACGTACGGGCGCGTCTCCGCCAACGGTCACCACCCGCGAACCCCAGACAACCCGGGTCTGGATGGAATGATGCGGCTTCGCAAAAGCAGAAGCGATAGGAAGGCAGGTTTGCACTATTTCACCTCGAAACGGGCAGTATTGTTCTTGGTGAAATTGGCAAGATCAAAGGCTTGGCCACGCACCTGAACCTGTATGAGATTGGCACGGCTCGCCACTACGGCCAGCGGCAGAGTGCCCGACAGGCTGACAGACTCGCCGGCGCTAAGCGTCCGATCAAGAACCACCGTGCCACTGGCGTCTGTCACCTTTATTTTTGATGCGCCTTTTGCACTGATGATCATCGGGGGTTCAACAGGGGCAATTTCGGCGTCTGCAGAAGCAGTGGCGAGCGTTGACGCCAGCGCGCTTTTCGCAGCAACGGGGACATCGGCAGGTGTCAACACGGACGTGTCTGGTACATCGTTGCCCACAGAGGTGGGGGTTATCACGGTCGTCGTGGCCGGGAAAGATTCCACAACTTGGCCTGGAACGGTTTCAAGCGGGCCTGCCTGCCGGTATCTGGCAATTTCCTTTTGAATGGACGGCAAGAACATCAGCACCAGTGCGCCAAGCAGCAATGCCAAACCCACCATGACGGCTGGCCGCGAAATATGGGACCAGAAGGGAACCACATTTCTGCTGCTACTGCTGCTGCGGGCACGAAACGGCGTGTTGATTCCCCGGTTCTGGGAAGTCACCTTGAATGCGGCAATCGCAGGCAGCCGATGCAACACAGGGGCCGCATCCAGCTTGAGAATGCGGCATAAGCTGGCGGCCAACGCGCGCGTAAACACCGGATCGGCCAAAACCTCTGGCTGGTCCTGTTCAAGCGCCTGCAGTTTGCGAACCGGAACCTTCAACATTGCTGCCAGCGTGGCAATGTCCAGACCCTGCGACTGCCGGGCCGTACGAAGCATGGCACCGGCGGTGTCCTGCTGGCCCGCCGCATCACGATTTGACGTGATTTCAGGCTCAAGCACCGCTTCATCATTACTCATTGAACAGACCCTTTTCATACGCTGCAGCCTCGGGAGACTGCGCAAAGCGTTTCTTCAATTGACTAGCGAGTTGCACCATCGCCTCCTGATTGTTGAGCTTTTGCTCCGTCTTGATGCCCAGCCAGAGCGTCTGGGCATTTGCCAGTTCGCTGTTGTTCAGGCGGCGGATGTAAAACTGGGCACGCGTCAAATCGCCACGCGCATACAGCAGTTTCGACAGGTTGTAGCCGGTCACGGGATTGTTTGCATCGAGTTCGTACGAGTGCATGAGGCTTTGTTCAGCCTCGCTTAACTGCCCGGCGTTCACCTGGCACACACCCAAAGCCATCAGGGTCTTGGCTTTGCCCGTGTAGGTCGGGTTGGCAGCGGCCTGGGCAAACAGTTTGAAAGACTCTGGGTAGCGTGCCTGCTGGCACAGGAGCCAGCCATAGTTGTGGGCCACACTGGCATCCCGAGCATTCAGGGCGAGCGCACGGCGAAAACTGTCTTCTGCGAGCGGAATGTCGTTGAGACGCATATAAACCAAACCGCGCAGATTGTAGGCATCGACAAAATTTGGATCGGTTGCCAGCGACTGCTTGATTTCATCCAGGGCCACCTTGGTCTGGCCTTGTTCAAAATATCCACTTGCCAGTTCGACGCGCAAGCGCGCGCGACGCCGCTGGTCGGTTTCATCGGAATCAGTGATCAGGTCGGTTCGGCTGCCCAACCCTTCTACGGAACCAGGCTGGCTGACACAGCCGCCCAGCAGCATGGCCGTCCAGCATACAAGGATCCAGGCATGAGCCGGAGCCTTCTTCATGCCGCATCCTTGTCGAGCACCACGACCTTGATGCCGGCCAGCATGCCCTGGCGCTGCGCAGCCATGCGCTGCCCAACGCCGGTACGGTCCTGCACATCGCCAGCAAGTTGACCACAGGCCGCGTCGATGTCATCGCCACGCGTTTTACGCACGGTGGTGACGATGCCGGCCTCCAGCAGGGTTCTGGCAAATGCCAAGACGTGCGGCATTTGCGAGCGCACCAAACCCGAAGCCGGAAATGGATTGAAGGGAATCAGGTTGAATTTGCACGACAGGCCGTTAACAGCGTGTATCTTCATCAATTCCACCAGCTGGCGTGCATGCTCGGGCTGGTCGTTCACGCCATCAAGCATGCAATATTCGAACGTGATGAAGTCGCGAGGCGCCGCCGACTGATAGCGGGTACAGGCCTCCAGCAATTCAGCAATTGGGTATTTCTTGTTCAGCGGAACCAGGTCGCTGCGCAACGCATCGTGCGGCGCATGCAACGAAACGGCCAGGGCAACCGGACAATCCCTGGCCAGGCGGTCGATCATCGGCACCACACCGGAGGTCGACACCGTGACGCGGCGACGCGACAAGCCATAGCCGTGGTCATCCAGCATGACTTTGAGCGCCGGCAGCAACTGCGAATAGTTCTGCAGTGGCTCGCCCATGCCCATCATGACCACGTTGGAAATAACCCGTTCGCCCTTGCCCAGATGCTTGCGCAGGAAGTGCTCGGCAAACCACAGCTGGGAAATGATTTCGCCAGTCGTCAGGTTGCGGCTGAAGCCTTGATGGCCGGTCGAGCAAAAACGGCAGCCCACAGCGCAACCCGCCTGGGATGAAATACACAGGGTTCCACGGTCGGATTCAGGGATGAAAACCGTTTCGATCACATCGCCTGCGCCCACGTCAAAGAGCCACTTGATGGTCCCGTCTGTTGACTCATGGCGCGATACCACCTTGAGACTCGTGATATGGGCCGACACTGCAAGCTTTTCGCGCAGTGCCTTGGCGAGATCGGTCATCTGCTCGAAATTGGAGGCACCCTTCTGGTGAATCCAGCGAAACAATTGGGTCGCGCGAAAGCGCTTCTGGCCCAGCTGTTCGCAAAACGCTGCCATGCCCTCCAAATCGAAATCGAGAAGATTGGTGGTCATCGCAGGCAGCAATGTGTCTGGTCGCCCCACACAAGCGGCGACCCTGTCAGAGGGTGGCAAAGCATGGGGACGGTGTGCATTAGCGCGAGTAAACGTTCAGGCCCGGAAAGAAGAAAGCGATTTCTTCTTTGGCGGTTTCGACGGCGTCGGAACCATGGACGGCATTGGCATCGATGCTGTCGGCAAAGTCAGCGCGAATCGTGCCGGCATCGGCTTTCTTGGGGTCGGTAGCCCCCATCAAGTCACGGTTTTTCAGTACAGCGCCTTCGCCTTCGAGCGCCTGGATCATCACCGGTCCGGAAATCATGAAAGACACCAGGTCCTTGAAAAAAGGACGGGCCTTGTGCACGCCGTAAAAAGCTTCGGCTTCGCCTTGTGACAGGTGAACCATTTTGGCAGCGACGACTTTCAGGCCAGCAGCTTCAAAACGAGCATAAATTTGACCAATCACGTTTTTCGCGACGGCGTCAGGCTTGATGATGGAGAGTGTGCGTTCGATGGCCATGTGTTTTCCTAGAGAGTGTTGGAGTTATTGGGTTTTTAAATTATTCAGAGGCTGAATAAAGCCTATGATTTTAACCCGCTGGTTTGCCTCTTCCAGGGCAACCTTGCGAAATGGTGTACTACCGTAGAAGCGCTGGAGCGCATTCATTCTGGCCAGCAAACCAGTTTTCATCATCAAATCCGCCTCTTGCGCAGTAACCACGTGTGTTAAAAGCTATCAATTCGGTAGCAAATACCGCTTAATTACATGCAATGATTGCCAGTCGAGCAGATTCTGCGTCAGCGGTTGCCACCTCGGTTACCACCGCTGCGATTACCGCCAGAATTGCCACCATTGCGTCGCGGTCCCCCACTGCTGCCACCACCACCAAAGCCGCCGGCATTGCCACTGCCGCCCCGACGCTGCTGGCCTTGGTCCTGCCGCTGCCGGGTGAAGGTGTCCGCGCCAATATAGCCAAACGATGTCTTCATGGGATCGGGCTGAGCGGCTCCCGCGGATTTGTCATTGCGCGGACCCCGGTCATCCCGACGCTTCTGACCTTGCGGCGCGCCCGCACCGGGAGGTCCAAAACGCGTCGCCGGACCGGCATTTGCGCCTTGGCTTCGACCTCTTGCTCCGCCAGGGCCAGGATTGGCACCGCGTCGATTGCCTCGCTGCGCCGCATCGCTCCGGTTCATGGGCGGCTGCGAATCATCGAGCGGCTGGACGATGCCGGTTTGGCCTGCGCCCGCATTGCGGGGCCGGCTACCGCTATTTCGTGGACCATCATTCCTGCGTGGCCCGCGGCGCTGCGGCGCGCCGCCTTCACCGTCGCGCTGGCCCGGAACGACTGCTTCGCCACGCGGGTCGGGCCGCGATTCCGAACGGCTGACGGCACTGGTCAATCCGTAGATGTCGTTTTCGTCGAGTTCGACAAACGCGCCGCGTTTCAATCCGCGAGGCAGCACCATAGCACCGTAACGGATACGGATCAGGCGGCTCACCGCGTGGCCCACAGCTTCGAACATGCGGCGAACCTCGCGGTTGCGGCCTTCAGAAATCGTGACCCGGTACCAGCAATTGGCGCCTTCACCGCCACCGGCCTCGATCGAGCCGAACTGCGCCATGCCATCGTCCAGCGTCACGCCCTCAAGCAAGCGTTTTTTCTCTTCGTTGTTGAGCGCACCCAGCACCCGCACGGCATATTCGCGCTCCAGGCCGAAGCGCGGATGCATCAGCTTGTTGGCCAGCTCGCCAGAACTCGTCAGGAGCAACAGACCTTCGGTGTTCAGATCCAGCCGTCCGACGGACTGCCATTTTCCCTGAAACAGCTTGGGCAGGCGCCGGAAAACGGTCGGGCGGTTTTGCGGGTCATCGTGCGTCACCACTTCGCCGGCAGGCTTGTGATAGGCAATGACGCGGGGCGGCGGCGGATCAATCTGAACGCGAATGGGCTTGCCATTGACCTTGACGGTGTCGCCAAACTGGATACGCTGGCCAATATGCGCCGGCTCCGCATTGACGGAAATCCGCCCTTCCAGAATCAGTTGCTCCATCTCCAGACGCGAACCCAAACCGGCCTGGGCCAGGACCTTGTGCAGCTTGGGCGTTTCTGGCTGAGGCAACAGAACCCGCTTGGGCAGGTCAAGTGCGGCGTCGTCTTCGTCGGCATCGAACTGACCGGTGATCACGTCTTCGAAGCGAAGGGTCGCCGGCAATGGTTTCGGGCCATGCCGCCGCGCACCCGCCTGCGGCGCCGCTGCCTTGTCACCGGCCACGTTTGCTATGGATTCAGGAGCTGCTTGTGCAGGCAGGTCATGCGCTGGAGCAGTATTTGATTCATTTTCCGGCATGGCCAATGGCTTGCTGGCAGGGTTGTCATTTGAGTTCATGCTTTTACATTCGTTCGGGTGGATAGCGGGCAGACGGATCACTGCGGATTAGGTTGAGAACTTTTGCCGGCATCCAACGCCAGGTCCTCGGTACAAGT
The DNA here is from genome assembly GCF_015752225.1 of Polaromonas sp. CG_9.11. Lineage (NCBI taxonomy): Bacteria > Pseudomonadati > Pseudomonadota > Betaproteobacteria > Burkholderiales > Comamonadaceae > Polaromonas > Polaromonas sp. CG_9.11. The sequence continues at coordinate 13,409 of NZ_JADOVE010000020.1, read as the reverse complement.
CGAAATTTTCAATTCCGGCGTGGACAGGGGCGAAAAAAAGCCTGGCGCTCCCTCCATGCCTAGTTCGAACTGTTCAAGCTTTGCGATCTGCGCCGGCGTATCGTTCATCGGCGGCAGTCCGGCCAGGGATTCAACGCCCAGGTCATCCAGAAACTGGCGGGTCGTCGCATACAGCGCTGGGCGGCCCACCGTCTCGCGGTGGCCGATGACCTCAACCCATCCACGGTCCTCCAGCTGCCTGAGCAACAGGCTGTTAATGGTCACGCCGCGAATATCTTCCATATCACCCCGGGTGACAGGCTGCCGGTAGGCAATGATGGCCAGCGTTTCCAGAGTCGCCCGGCTATAACGGAGCGGTTTTTCAAGTGTCAGCCGGTCCAGGTATTCACGCATTTCCGGCCGGCTTTGAAAGCGCCATCCACTGGCCACATGCACCAGTGCCACACCTCGGCCTGACCACTCGTCCTGCAATTCGCCGAGCGCCAGTTTAATGCTGTCGGCGGCAAGCTCCCCGTTAAACAAAACCCCAAGCTCGCGCAGCGTCAGGGCTTGCTGTGCGCAGATAAGGGCTGTTTCGAGGATGCGCCTGGCATCCGTCGTATTCATGATTGGTTATTCCGAAATAAACGGGAGGAAAGCGGATAAAGGCGCTTCTGTCAGCGCATCGCATTCATGTGGGCTTTTCCTGGATCAGGAAGCCATATTACCGGTAGCAGAAAACTACACAAAACAATTGTATCTCAGGCCCAAAACATCCATCGCGCGCAGCAGGTCGGGCGGCGGCGCCGACTTGAATTCCATCGGCTCGCCAGTTGCCGGATGGGTAAATGCCAATCGGCAGGCATGCAGCGCCTGGCGCGTCATGTCGCCCGCAGGAGCGCCGCCATACAACGCATCCGATACCAACGGATGGTCCAGGAATGCCATATGAACCCGGATCTGGTGGGTGCGGCCGGTGTGCAGCTTGCACTTGACCAAGCAATGCTTTTCAGCGTTGCCCATCAGTGAAATCACGGTGGAAGCCGTCTTGCCCGAAGTTTTCTCCAGATCAACCACCGCCATGCGCAGCCGGTTTCTCGGGTCGCGGCCGATGGATGCCTCGACCTGGCGAGTTTTTGCGCCTTGCCATGCGCCATGCGCCAGCGCGATGTATTCCCGGCTCACTGTGCGGGCGGCAATCATGCCCACCAGCTGGTCCATGGTCTGACGCTGGCGCGCCACCACCATCAGGCCGCTGGTGTCCTTGTCAAGCCGGTGCACAATGCCGGCACGCGGCATGAAGGAAGCCTGAGGATCGTATGCCAGCAAGCCGTTGAGCAAGGTGCCGCTCCAGTTGCCGGGCGCCGGATGAACCACCAACCCGGCGGGTTTGTTGATCACCAGGAGATGCGCGTCCTCATAAACAATGTTGAGTGCCATGGCTTCGGGTTTGAAGGCCTGACTCTGGGGTGTAGGCCGCAACTCGATGGACAATTCATCACCCGCCTTGACCTTTGCGGAGGTTTTGACGGTTTTTAGACCTTTTACCGATACACCTCCAGCCTCGATCAGTTGTTGAAGGTAGTTGCGTGAAAACTCCGGCACCAATCCTGCCAGCGCTTTGTCGAGACGGCTGCCGTGGCTCTCGACCGGAACGCTGACATGCCGCAATTCCATTTCGGCAGCGGCGTCCACCTCTTCCTGGGCATCGTCTTCAGGCGATTGGACATCAACGCTGCCCGATATAATAAATTTTCTCAGTTCTGAATCAGTCATCAAGAGGGTCGATTGCTATGTTTTTTGCCAGATTGTCGGATTTTCGGAAAGCATCGCCGCTTGTAACAGCCGTTTGCGCAGGATTGTTTGTGTTGTCAGGCTGCTCGACCACACCTGCACCCGACAAGACCGCAACCTGGAGTCCCAACAAGATTTACGCTGAAGCGAAGGATGAAGCCAGTTCTGGCGCTTACGACAAAGCCATTCCGCTTTACGAAAAGCTCGAAGGCCGCGCGGCTGGAACACCCCTGGCGCAGCAGGCGCAACTCGACAAGGCATATGCCCAGTATAAAGGCGCAGAACAGGCTCAAGCCTTGGCCACGCTGAACCGCTTCATCAAGCTTCACCCTGCCAGCCCGGCCATGGACTACGCCCTGTACCTCAAGGGGCTGGTGAACTTCAATGACAACCTGGGCCTTTTCGGATTCATCTCGCGTCAGGACCTTTCCGAGCGTGACCAGAATGCAGCAAAGGAGTCGTTTGAGTCGTTCAAGGAACTGGTCGCCCGGTTTCCCGATTCACGCTATGCGCCTGATTCACGTCTGCGGATGAATTACATTGTCAATTCCCTGGCACAGTCGGAAGTCCATGTGGCGCGCTACTATTACTCACGTGGCGCCTATGTGGCCGCCATCAACCGCGCGCAAAGCGCCATTGCCGACTATCGCGACGTTCCGGCGCTTGAAGAAGCCACCTTCATTCTCTATAAATCCTACGACGCCCTTGGCATGACCGAGTTGCGCGACGATATGCGCCGCATCCTGGAAAAAAGCTATCCCCAAAGCCAGTACATGAGCAAAGGCTTCAGGACGGCGGAGAACCCGTGGTACAAGTTCTGGTGAGACTGGCCAGCCTGTCCATCAGCGCCTGCTCAGATGCAAGTCTTTGCATCGGTGGCAATGCCCTGATCAGCCGTCGTCCATACCCCATAGAAACCAGCCGGCTGTCGCAGACCACAAGCACGCCTTGATCTGTCTCCCTGCGGATCAGGCGACCCGCACCCTGCTTAAGCGCGACGGCGGCTTCGGGCAGGAAATAATCGGTGAACGCACTGCGCCCTTGCGACTCCAGCATCTTGGCCCGGGCCTCGGCCAGTGGATCATTGGGCGGAGGGAACGGGAGTTTGTCGATGATCACCAATTGCAGTGCATCGCCGGGAACGTCAATGCCTTCCCAAAACGATGCTGATGCCACTAGGACGCAGCCTTTCCCGCCGAGTGAATCGCCTTCGCGGAAACGTTCTATCAGTGCACGTTTTGGCATGCTGCCTTGCACTAGCACCAACGGGTCCTCTGCCTGGGTGAGAGCAGCAACCAGCGCCTCTCCGATGGTTCGCAATGCGCGCAAGGTCGTTGTCAGCACCATTGTGCGTCCGCCCAACTGGCGTGACCATGTCGCCACAGATTCGGCCACCTTGACAGGATGAGCCGGGTCGCCAGGCTTGGGAAAGCTGGTCGGAACGTAGAGAGCAGCTTGGCGTTGGTAGTCGAATGGACTTCCAATCCGCAACACGCTGGCTTCTTCAAGCCCGCAAGGCTGTGTGAACCAACTGAGTTTTTCATCATCGCCCAGGGTTGCCGAGGTAAATATCCATGTCTTCACATCATCGCCTGACGTGCCCAGCATTTTGCTTTTCACAGCTACCGAAATATCGAGCGGCGACTCGACCAGCCGCAGCTGTGTGCCCACATCAACCCAGCGAACAAAACCGATCTGGCAGGCATTGGAAAAGCTTTCGGCCCGTTCAACCAACTGCACAGCCCGCTCATGAAGCCTGACAAAATCAGGTGCAATCTCGTTAACCGTGTCAAGTGCTGCGCAAGCTAGAAGGCATGAAGAGTAAACAGAGTGCAGGGCTTGATGCCAATCACTTGAGGACAAACCTTCGGGCACCGAAGCAGTCCATCTAAGCTTCGTGCCGGGAGAGTGCTTTCCGGCGCAAAGGCGCAATTCCCGGGCCGCCTGTTCGGTGGCCGCGACCACTTCTTGCCAGTCAACCAGCCCGCGCGCCAGTTGCAAGCCTGCTGCCAGCATGTCTCGAGAAAAATCAAGCAGTTGGCCAGTGCTCAGGTTATTTCCCAGAAACTGCACGCCGGTTTCATTCAGCTGATGCGCTTCATCAAAAATGGCAATCCGCACCGAAGGCAACAACTCTGCCACGCCTGATTCACGAACAGCCAGATCGGCAAAAAAAAGATGATGGTTGATGACAACAACATCCGCCGCCATGGCTTCCCTGCGGGCAATATTGACATGACAGGCACGAAAACGCTGACATTGCGAACCTAGGCAATTGTCCCGTGTCGAAGTAATCAGGGGAATCATGGGTGAACGCTCATCAAGGCCGGGAAGTTCGGCCAGATCACCTGTTCGCGTAACCTGCGACCACTCCTCCACCCGGGCAAGCGAACGTATCGATACGCCCTCAGGCAAAAAACGCTCCTGTCTGGCCATCTCCATCCGATGGAGGCAAAGGTAGCTGCCCCGGCCTTTGAGCAACGCAGTCTTCACTGGCAATTCAAGCGCTTCAACCAGACGAGGCAAATCGCGTGCAAACAGTTGATCCTGCAAGGCCTTGGTTGCAGTGGACAAAAGTATCCGCTCGCCGCTGAGCAGGGCCGGCACCAGATACGAAAACGTCTTGCCAACACCGGTGCTCGCCTCAACGACAAGCGAATACCCACCCTCAATGGCCTGCGAAACCGCCTGTGCCATCTCCTTCTGGCCACTGCGGGAAACAAAATGCTTTGTCGTCCGCGACAAGACGCCTTCAGGCGAAAACGCCTGATCCACTTGGGAGGTGAGATTCATCAGGCAGGCTCGGGAGGCGTTAAGGAAGCTTCTAGCCGTGAGATGCGGTCACGAAGCTGAAGCCTGCGTTTTTTAAGCCGCTTGAGCAGTAATTCGTCGATGTGCGGAGCGTGCACTGCTTTGTCTGCGAGTGCGTTCAGGTTTGCATGTTCGATTTTGAGCTGTATCAGCAGCCGATGGGGAGTGGAATGATTTAGGATCAATGAATTTTTCCGTTTACGCCACTTGATAATAGGTTGATTGCCGTTGTTATCATAAACAACGCGAAACAGCGAAGCTGCCACTCTCATAATGACCAAAAGTTATCGCATTACAGCCTCTACGGGTATCCACAAGGGAGACCGTGACTATCAGCAGGACCAGGTCAGCCTGTTGAGCCATCACCGGGTTCCTGAGTGTATTTTAGGCATCGTGGCCGATGGAATGGGCGGTCGGAGCGGAGGACGCAAAGCATCCGACCAGGTGATGCTTACGGCAAAGCAGCTTTTTGACCGCTATTCACCTGATACAGACGACGGCCCTTCGATGCTCAGGCAGATTGTCGAAGAAGCTCATATTGTCATCAAGTTGACAGCGATTTCCTCAGAACAGGAACCCCACAGTACGCTGGCGGCGTTCCTGATTAATCCCAGGGGTGAATGCCATTGGGTGCACACCGGGGATTCGCGGATCTACCACTACCATGGCAGTAAGCTGGTCCACAGAACTGTGGACCACTCCTATGTTCAAACGCTGGTGGACAAAGGCGAGATCAGTGAGGAAGAAGCCAATAACCACCCACAGTCAAATATTCTCATGGGTTGCCTGGGAGCGGAAGAAGCCCCTCCGATTGCCCAGCATTGCATTCCAAAACTTCAGCCAGATGACGTGTTGATGGCTTGCAGCGATGGCGTCTGGCACTACTTCAACACCAGTGAAATGGGGTCTGCTTTGTCTATGCTGTCGCCACGCGAAGGCACCGAATTCCTGATTCAGAAAGCATGCAAGCGCGCACGGGGCGCAGGCGACAACTTGTCGCTGGTGATTGTCAAGTTCGAGGCGCTAGAGTAAGCCACCTCTGCTACTGGGGCAGGGGTAACGGTTTCGAGGCAGGTTTGACACGATTTTCCTGATCAGTTTTGTGTTGGGCTCGACGTTCCTGCGCCTGGATCTGACGGTCCTTGAATTTTCTTGCTTCTTCCACTGCAGTGGCCTGCTTGTCTGCGCGTCCCTGAATTCTTTTCTCGTGTTTTTCAAGCCGTACCGCTTTTGCATCGCGGGCTTCCACTTCATTCGCAACAGCGGCATTGTGCTGCTGTGCATTTTCCTGGTGACGCCCTTGCCGGCCTCGAAAATCTTCAATGGCTTGGGTACGGCGGTTGCTGTCCTGTTGCAAGCTTTCTGGAGATGACTTTTCCTGGCTTTTCCGGATCTGCTGTTCAGCCTTGCTTTTTCGCTCCGCGTCATTGAGCAAGATTTCCTGCCTCCTGAGGTTTGCCATGACGGCCCTGCGCCTGGCATTGACGTTCTCAAGACAATTGTTGACGGCAAATTTTTTGTAGCAGGCAGCATCTTCGCTCATGAAACCAGCTTCCAGTCTGTTCCGCTCGGTGGCAATAGCGACTCGCTGCGCGTCGATATCGGCAGTTTGAACGTTCACAGGACCGATTTGCGATGCGGCAAAACCACCTATCGTAAATAGCAAAGATGCAATGACGAAAGATTTCATGTCAACGTCGTATCCACCGTTCTGTGCTCCAGAGCCAGAAATTCCATGGACTGCATTTCATTGAGCCGCGAAACAGTTCGAGGAAACTCATGCATTAGAGGACCTTCGGTGTACAAAGCTTCAGGCGGCACAGCGGCAGAAAGAATCAGTTTTACCCGACGGTCGTACAGCACATCCACGAGCCATGTAAAACGCCGGGCTTCCGAGGCCATTCGGACCGGCATCCAAGGCACGTCACTGACCAAAACCGTATGGAACTGGGTTGCAATTTCAAGGTAATCATTCTGAGAACGCGGCCCTCCGCACAAAGTCTTGAAGTCAAACCATACCACTCCGCCTGCTTTTCGCCTTGACAGTATCTGTCTGGATTCGATCTGAAGCACCGGATTTTCATCCTGCGAGGCCGCGAGCCGGTTAAAAGTTTCCGTCATTTCAGCATCGGCCTCCGGACCTAGCGGAGAATGATAGAGCCTGGCCTGTTCCAGCGTGCGCCGGCGATAGTCGGTGCCATTGTCAACATTGATGACTTGCATATGCATCTTCAAGAGTTCAATAGCCGGAAGAATGCGGTCCCGATGCAAGCCGTTGGGGTAAAGCTTGTCAGGATGAAAATTCGATGTCGTCACGAATCCAACGCCATTGTCAAACAGAGCCACAAGCATGCGATGAAGGATCATGGCGTCGGTGATGTCGGCTACATGAAATTCGTCAAAACAGATCAATTTGAACCGCTTCGCAATCCGCTTTCCCAGTGCATCCAGGGGATTGGAAGTGCCTTGCAGATCCAGCAGTTCGCGGTGGACTTCTCGCATGAATTCATGAAAGTGGAGCCGTACTTTTCGCTTGAGTGGCACTGCATTGAAGAAGCAGTCCATCAAAAAGCTTTTACCGCGCCCCACCCCTCCGAACATGTAAACACCACGCGGGATGGGCGGGCGATGGATCAGTTTCTTGAACGCATTTGACCTCTGCCCTTTATATGCTGCCCACTCTGTGGCGCAGCGCTCCAGCGCATCAATCGCAAGCAACTGGGCGGGGTCACTTGTATAGCCCCGTGCTGATAGTTCAGCGTCGTAAGCTGACCGAACCGGATTTGACACTGCGCTTAGCCCCTAGAAATTGAGCGTGCGCTTGTCAACAGCAAGCGCGGCCTCTTTAATGGCCTCGCTAAGCGAAGGATGGGCATGGCAAATGCGGGCGATATCTTCACTGCTGGCGCGGAATTCCATCGCCACGACGCATTCGGCAATCAACTCACTGGCCATTGGTCCGACAATGTGGACCCCTAGGATTTCGTCGCTCGCGGCATCTGCCAGCATCTTGACCATGCCAGTGGTATCGCCTAGCGCCCTTGCCCGGCCATTGGCCATGAAAGGGAAAGAGCCGGACCTGTATGCACGTCCTTCTGCCTTCAGTTGTTCCTCGGTCTGGCCAACCCATGCAATCTCGGGACTGGTGTAGATCACCCACGGAATGGTGTTGAAATTGACATGGCCATGCTGGCCGGCAATGCGCTCAGCGACCGCCACACCTTCTTCTTCGGCCTTGTGCGCCAACATCGGACCGCGAACGACGTCGCCTACTGCCCACACATTGGGCAAATTGGTCTTGCAATTGCCGTCGACCACAATCGCACCGCGCTCATCCAGACTCAAGCCCACGGCTTGCGGGTTCAATCCGATGGTATTGGCAGTGCGGCCAATGGAAATGATGAGCTTGTCAACTTCCAGCATCTGCGCTTCGCCCTTGGCATCGGCATAAGCGATGGACACGCCATTATTGCCATTCTTGATCTCACCGACTTTTACCCCCAACTCAATTTTCAAGCCTTGCTTGGTGAGTGCCTTGTGGGCCTCCTTGGCAACCTGCTGGTCAACCGCGCCGAGGAAAGTGGGCAACCCTTCCAAAATTGTCACGTTGGAACCCAGGCGACGCCAGACCGAACCCATTTCCAGACCAATGACGCCCGAGCCGATGACACCCAGTTTCTGGGGAACCGCGCCGATGCGCAGGGCACCGTCATTCGACAAAATGTTGACTTCGTCGAAAGGCGCACCCGGCAAGGCTCTGGCATTGGAGCCTGTCGCCACAATGATGTGCTTGCCAGAGATGGTTTCTTCTGCTGTGCCTGCGACTTTGACCTCGTAGATGCCATCCTTGACGGCAGCAAAAGAGCCGCGACCATGGAAAAAAGTGACCTTGTTCTTTTTGAACAGGTAAACGATGCCGTCGTTGTTTTGCTTGACGACCGTATCCTTGCGGCCAAGCATTTTCCCAACATCGAGACCCAGGCCTTTGACCTCAATGCCATGGTCGGCAAAGTGGTGGCCCGCATGCTCAAAATACTCCGAGGATTGCAGCAGCGCTTTGGAGGGAATGCAACCCGTATTGGTGCAGGTTCCACCAAGGGCAGGGCCGCCCTTGGCATTCTTCCACTCGTCAATACAGGCAACGTTAAAGCCCAGCTGGGCAGCGCGAATGGCCGCTATGTAGCCGCCGGGACCGCCGCCGATGACGATCACGTCAAATTGTTTGGACATGTTCTTTTCCAGTAAATAGGGGGCAAGGGCGCGCAGCCGCATGGCTGTTGGCGCTGCCCCAACAGGGTTTAGATATCAAACAGCAGGCGGGCAGGATCTTCCAGCGCCTCTTTCATGGCGACCAAACCCAGCACGGCCTCACGGCCGTCAATGATGCGGTGGTCGTAGCTCATGGCGAGGTAATTCATTGGACGAATCACAATCTGGCCATTTTCGACCACCGCACGGTCCTTGGTGGCATGCACGCCCAGAATGGCGGACTGTGGCGGGTTGATGATCGGCGTTGAAAGCATCGAGCCAAAAGTGCCGCCATTGGAAATCGAGAAGGTGCCGCCGGTCATTTCTTCAATGCCCAGCTTGCCGTCCTTGGCTTTCTGGCCGAACTCAGCAATTTTCTTCTCAATCTCTGCAAAACTCATCTGGTCTGCATTGCGCAGTATCGGCACCACCAGGCCACGCGGCGAACCTACCGCAATGCCAATGTCAAAGTAGCCGTGATAGACGATATCGTTGCCATCGACCGATGCGTTGATCATCGGGAACTTCTTGAGCGCATGCACCGCAGCCTTGACGAAGAAGCTCATGAAGCCGATCTTGACGCCGTGCTCCTTGCTGAAGGCGTCCTGGAACTTCTTGCGCATTTCCATCACGGGCGCCATATTGACTTCGTTGAAGGTTGTCAAAATGGCATTGGTCGATTGCGACTGCAAAAGACGCTCAGCAATACGGGCGCGCAAGCGGCTCATGGGAACCCTCTGCTCGGGTCGGTCACCCAGGTCAGCAGCTTTCACTGGCGATGCCACTTTAGGCAAGGAAACGGTCGGCGCGCCCGTTGGTATTGCATTGACAGCTACTGTTTTAGGAGCTCCTGCAGCAGTCGCCCCCAGAACATCACCCTTGGTGACGCGGCCGTCCTTACCCGTGCCTGGTACCGTGCCGGGGACCAGGCTGTTGTCTGCCATCAACTTGGCAGCGGAGGGCATTGGAACGCCCGCCATGGAGCCGCCGGCAGATGAGACCGGTATGGATGCCGGCACGGAAGACGTCGTGGCTGAAGGCGCCGTCGCAGCGGGTGCAGTAGTGCCTGCATTGCCTTCGGTATCGATTCTTGCAATCACCTGGTCCGACACCACCGTGCCGCCATCGGCAACCACCAGTTCAACCAGCACGCCGGCTGAAGGCGCTGGTACCTCAAGGACGACCTTGTCGGTTTCAATTTCAATCAGGATTTCGTCAATCGCGATTGCGTCGCCCGCCTTCTTTTTCCATTGCAGCATAGTAGCTTCGGCTACGGACTCGGACAGTTGGGGAACTTTAATTTCAAGGATAGCCATTTTGATTCTTTCGAGTGTTTTCTTGTATTTCAGGAAATAAATTGACCCTTATTTGGTCAAGATAAAACCCCTCAACTTGGAAAATGCGCCGTCCACCAGCGCCTTTTGCTGTTCCTGATGCAGATGTGAATAACCGACGGCAGGGGAAGCCGACGCAGCGCGTCCCGAATAGCCCAACTTTTGGCCATCAAGCATGTTCTCATGGATGTAATGCTGCACAAAGAACCAGGCACCCTGATTTTGCGGCTCGTCCTGGCACCATACGATGTCCGTAGCGTTCGGGTACTTTTTCAGCTCACCAGCGAAAGCCTTGTGCGGGAAAGGATAGAGCTGCTCCACACGCAAAATCACGGCATCGTCAAACCCTTTTTCTTCACGCTTTTTCACCAGGTCGTAATAGACCTTGCCCGAGCAGGCAATGACGCGCTTGACCTTGTCGGCTCGTTTGGTGATTTCTTCCTTGTTTTCAGGAATAACAGTCTGGAAAGCGCCCTTGGTGAACTCGGACAGCGGCGAGGTCGCGTCCTTGTTACGCAACAGCGATTTCGGCGTCATGATGATCAGCGGCTTGCGCAGGTTGCGCACCATTTGGCGGCGCAGCACATGGAAAATCTGGCTGGCGGTGGTCGGCTGGACCACCTGCATGTTGGCATCAGCCGACAATTGCATGAAACGTTCAAGACGCGCCGAACTGTGCTCCGGGCCCTGACCCTCATAACCGTGTGGCAGCATCAGCGTGATGCCGTTGACGCGGCCCCACTTGACTTCGCCAGACGCGATGAACTGGTCAATCACTACCTGTGCGCCATTGGCGAAGTCGCCAAACTGCGCTTCCCATATCACCATGGTGCTGGGATCGTTGGACGCATAGCCATACTCAAAAGCCAGCACAGCTTCTTCCGAAAGGATCGAGTCGATGACGACAAACGGAGCCTGATTGTCCGCCACGTTCTGCAGCGGCACGTAGGTGCCCGTATCCCACTTTTCACGGCTCTGGTCGTGAATCACGGAATGGCGGTGCGTGAAAGTTCCCCGCCCGCAATCTTCACCTGACAGGCGCACCGGATAGCCGCTGGCCACCAAGGATGCAAAAGCCATGTGCTCGCCCATGCCCCAATCCACCGGAATGTCGCCCCGGCCCATCGCGGCACGGTCGTCGTACACTTTCTTGACCAGGTTATGCGGCGACACGGTTGCAGGAATGGTTGTGATCTTTGTGGCCAGTCGTTTCCACTCGGCCATGGGAATAGCGGTGTCGCCCGCATCGGTCCACTTCTTGCCAACGTAGGGACTCCAGTCCACGGCGTACTTGCTCTTGAAATTGGTCAGGACCGGATCGAACGTGCTCTTGCCTGCATCCAGCGCGGCGCGCGTGGCCTTGACCATGTCGTCGCCCAGCGTTTCGCCAAAGCCTTGCGCCGTCAGCTTGTCGGCGTAGATGCGGCGCGTGCCAGGATGCTGCGCAATTTTTTTGTACATCAGCGGCTGGGTCAGCGCTGGAGTGTCTTGCTCGTTGTGGCCCAATTTTCGGAAGCAGATGATGTCAACCACGACATCTTTCTGGAATTCCATGCGGAACTCAAGCGCCAGCTGTGTCGCCAGTACCACCGCTTCCGGATCATCGCCATTGACGTGCAGCACAGGCGCTTCAATCATCTTGACAACGTCGGTGCAATACAAGGTGGAACGGCTGTCGCGCGGATCGCTGGTGGTAAAGCCAATCTGATTGTTAATGACCAGGTGGACCGTGCCACCCGTGGAATAACCACGGGTTTCAGCCAGTGCCAGTGTTTCCATGACCACGCCCTGCCCGGCAAACGCCGCGTCGCCATGCACCAGCACCGGCAACACCTGCAGGCCTTTCGGGTCGGCACGGCGGTCCATGCGGGCACGGACAGAGCCTTCGACCACCGGGTTCACGATTTCAAGGTGCGACGGATTGAACGCCAGCGACAGGTGAACCGGACCGCCAGGCGTCGTCACGTCAGAACTGAAACCCTGGTGATATTTCACGTCGCCGCTGGGCAGGTCTTCAGGCGCTGTATGGTCGAACTCGGCAAACAGGTTGGCCGGAACTTTTCCCAGGGAGTTGACCAACACATTAAGGCGCCCCCGGTGCGCCATGCCGATCACGATTTCCTGCACGCCGATTTCGCCGCCACGCTGGATCAACTCGTCCATGCTAGCAATGAAGCTTTCGCCGCCTTCCAGCGAAAAACGTTTCTGTCCAACATATTTGGTATGCAAGAACCGCTCAAGCCCTTCAGCTGCGGTGAGCCGGTCCAGAAGATGAAGCTTCTTTTCCTTGGTTAAATTCGGTTTGCTGCGTATGCTTTCGAGCTTTTGCTGCCACCAGCGCTTCTGATTCTGGTCGGTGGCGTACATGTATTCGGCGCCGATCGTGCCGCAATAAGTTTCGCGAAGTGCATTGAGCAATTCCCGAAGGCTCATGGTTTCCTTGCCAAAGAATGTGTTGCTGGTATTGAACACAATCTCCTGGTCGGCATCGGTGAAACCGTAAAAAGCGGGGTCCAGTTCGGGAATGTTGTCACGCTCGGCACGCTTGAGTGGATCAAGATCGGCCCAGCGCGCACCGACGTTGCGGTACGCAGCAATCAACTGCTGAACGGAGGTGCGCTTGCGGCCCATTTCGGAGTCTGCACCGCTGGCAACCACAACCTTGGTTTGCCCTTGCTTGGCCCGCTCGGCAAAGGCATTGACCACCGGCAAATGTGGAACGTCCTTGGCGTTGCTGCCATCGGTTGCCGCAACATGCTGAAGCGCATCAAAATATTCGCGCCAGTTGTCGGTCACACTCCCGGGATTGGCAAGATAGTTTTCGTACATCTCTTCGACATAAGGCGCATTGCCGCCAAAAAGATGGGTATTGCCTTGATAGGCTGTATAGACAGACGCAGATGACTGCGAGTTTGAACTCATATCCGCTGACCTCCGTTTCCCTTAGGGAAACATTAGCTGGTTAAAGCTTGGTTGATTAACCTTCCGCAACACGGCTGAACCGATTAGCGGATGCGACTGTGGCAAGGAAGGACCTTCAGAAACAAGAAGGATTGTGCCACTTTGCTGCCGTATCTGGGATATTGTCACTGACTTTGAAGTGGACCCGGAATTTAGGACAGGTGTTTAAGTGGGACACTGCCTAGTGTCGCGTCATGATGTAGTTGTCGGGTAAAGCCTTTTGAGCTTGGTGCGGGCATCCTTGGTCGTGAACTGCCAGTTGACTTTGGCCTGAAGGTTGTC